>NZ_VOHR01000570.1 GCF_009192725.1 Segeticoccus rhizosphaerae
GACCACGGCCACGGCCGGTCCGCCGGCTGCCCGAGCCCGGTGCTCACGCTCACCGGTGCGCGCGTCGCTGAACCTGGTGACGGTGATGCGGTGCGGCCGCCCCGCCCGCACCCCGGCCTCCAGCGCCGCACCCACGTCGTTGACGTGCACGTGGACGTTCCAGACCTCCGGCCCGCCGACGACGATCAGCGAGTCGCCGAGCCGGTCGAGCTCACCGCGCAGCTCCTCGACCGCGTGGTCGCTGCTGTCCTCGAGCAGATACATCACCTCGTATGCCGGTGCGTCACCCCCCTCCTGCCCCTCGCTCGGGACGGCACCGCCCTCCCCCTCACCGGGCGCCTCCGCTGCGGGCCCGTTGCCGCTGGTGGCAGTCGTGGCCGTCGTGGCAGTCGCTGCGCGCCCTCCCTGCCCCACGGGCTCCGCGGAGCCACGCCACGGCAGATCCTCGTGCGGGCGGCCCGAGAGCACGTGCCCGAGCGCTTCGAGGAGCAGGACGTAACCGGCTCCCCCCGCATCCACCACGCCGGCGCGGGCAAGCGCCGGAAGCTGCTCGGGGGTCCGGGCCAGCGCGGAGCGGGCTGCGTCGAGCGAGGCGAGCGTCACGGCATACAGGTCGGATCCGCTGGTGGCCGCCTCTTCGGCGGCGCCGGCGGCGGCCGCGGCGACGGACAGGATCGTGCCCTCGACCGGGTGGCTCACGCTGGCCCGGGCCAGGTCGCTACCGCGTCGCAGGGCCCGGGCGAGGGCCGTCGCGTCGAGGTGCTCGGCGTCGTCGGCCTCCGCGATGACCTCGCTGAAGCCGCGGACCAGCTGGCTCAGGATGACGCCGGAGTTGCCACGTGCCGACAGCAACGTGGTCGTGGCCAGTCCGGCGCTCAGGGCTCCCAGGTCGCCCCGACCGTCCCACCCGGCGGCAGGCAACTGGTCCCTCAGGGCGGCCATCGCGCCGTCGATGGTCAGGTAGAGGTTGGTGCCCGTGTCGCCGTCGGGGACCGGGAAGACGTTGAGGTCGTCGATCTCGGCGCGGCGCTCGGCGAGCACGGCGCGCAGGGTCACGGCCCAGCGCCGGGCCAGCGTGGCGTCGAGGCGCTGCACGGGCGCGTCGGTCACGGGCCGTACCTCCTGCGTGTCGTCGGGCACACCACGGTCGTCGGGCCACTCATCACCGTGAGGCTAACGCCCGGGGCGGACGTGGGCGGCCCCGCGCCGGATCGACCGGGCACCTGTCCCTGCGTGGCGGCGGCGCCACGCAGGGACAGGTGCCCGGTCGAT
>NZ_VOHR01000571.1 GCF_009192725.1 Segeticoccus rhizosphaerae
CCGCCGCGAACTCGTCGGCCAGCGAGGCGAGCGCCTGCAGCGACTCCCACTTCTCGCGGGTCGCGCCGCCGCTGCTCGGCGGGGTGGGACCCCAGCCGGCGCCGCCGAGGACGTCACGCACGAGGTCACCGAGCGGCTTGGTGGCGTCGTCGCTGCGGGCCGCCCCGCGCAGCAGCAGCACCGCCTGCCGGACCTCCTGGCGCTGGAAGAAGCGCTCACCACCGCGCACCAGGTAGGGGATCTCGACGTCGGCCAGGGCGGACTCGAAGCCCTGGGACTGGGCATTGGTGCGGAAGAGGATCGCGATCTCACTGGCGGGCACACCCTGCCCGACGAGGGCCGCCACCTGGCCCGCGACCCCCACCGCCTCCGCCTGGTCGTCCGGGTAGGCCGTCAGTCGGGGCTCGGGGCCCGGGGCTCCCTGGGCGCGCAGCTCGATGGTCCGGCCCTGGCGGCCCTGTGGACCACCGCGGACCACGAGGTTGGCCAGCGAGATCACCTGCGGGGTCGAGCGGTAGTTGCGCACCAGCTCCACCGTCTCGGCCCCGGGGTGGCGGTTCGGGAACTCCAGCAGGTGGCGCGGCGATGCACCGGTGAAGGAGTAGATCGTCTGGGCCGCGTCGCCCACCACGCACAGGTCCGAGCGGTCGCCGAGCCACAGGTCGAGCAGGTGTTGCTGGACCGCGTTGACGTCCTGGTACTCGTCGACCACGAAGTGGCGATACTGCGAGCGCACCGTGCGGGCGATGTCGTCGCGCTCGGCAAGGATGCCGGCCGTCATCAGCAGGACGTCCTCGAAGTCGATGACGTGGCGCTCGGCCTTGACCTCCTCGTAGGTCTCCAGCACCCGGGCCATCGCGGTCGCGTCGAGACCGGCAGGGTCACGGCCCGCACGCCGCGCGGCCGCGGGGTAGGTCTCCGGCGTGAGCATGCTGACCTTGGCCCACTCGACCTCGGCGGCCAGGTCGCGGATCGTGGTGCGGTCGAGCTGCAGCCGCAGCCGCGAACCCGCCTCGGCCACCGCGGGAGCCTTGTGCTTCAACACCTCCGGGGCGGCTCCGCCGATCGCCTGGGGCCAGAAGTAGTGCAACTGGCGCAGGGCAGCCGAATGGAAGGTCCGCGCCTGCACGCCCGGCACGCCGAGCTCGCGCAGCCTGGTGCGCATCTCGCCGGCGGCCCGCGCCGTGAACGTCACCGCGAGCACCCGGCCTGGTTGGTACGCGCCGGACAGGACGCCGTAGGCGATCCGGTGCGTGATCGCGCGCGTCTTG
>NZ_VOHR01000572.1 GCF_009192725.1 Segeticoccus rhizosphaerae
CGCACCCTCCCGACCTGTCGCGCCAGCTGCGCCGCGTCGCGCACGCCGGTCGGCAGGGGTGCTCGAGCCGCCGCCCGCCGCAGACCCGTGACATCCAACGCGCCGCCCGACGCCACTGCCACGACGTTGCCGAAACGCTTGCCCTTGAGCACCTCGTGCGACGCGATCACCGCGACCTCCCCGACGGCTTCCCGCAGCCCCGCGAGCACCCTTGCCACATAACGCAGGCCGGGCTCGTCGGCGAGGTTGAGCAGGGCGAGACCGTCGGGTCGCAGCACACGCGCCACATCGGTCAGGAACTGCACGGTGGTGAGCTCCGCCGGCACGCGGGCCCCGGCATACGCGTCCAGCACCACGACGTCGGCGCTGGCGTCGGCCAACCCCGCGACACCGGTCAGACCGTCCTGCGGCCGCACCCTGATCCGGTGCCGACGCGGCAGGGGCAGCTCGCGTCGCACCAGCTCGGTCAGCGCGACGTTGGGCTCGAGCACGATCTGTGGCGACCCCGGCCGCGCCGCACTGACGTAGCGCGCCAGGGTCATCGCCGCCCCGCCGACATGGGTCACCGCGAGCGGGCCGTCCGGGAGGGTGTCGATGACGGTCGCCAGGTGCTGGACGTACTCGAAGGCCAGGTATGCCGGGTCGTCGAGTGAGACGTGCGACTGCGGCGACCCGTCCATCACGACCGTGACCCCGCCGCGTCCGTCGTCGTCAGGGACCAACTGGACGTCCGGGCCTCCTGGGTTCATGACGGCAACGCTAGCGGCGCGGACGTTCCGCGACCCGGAGCCCGATCCCGGCCCGGCTCAGGGCCGCAGCAGGGTCTTGATGGCGCGCCGCTCGTCCATCGCCGCGTAGGCCTCGGCCACCTCGACGAGCGGCAGCTCGAGGTCGAAGACCCGGCCGGGCGAGATCGCGCCGGAGAGCACCTCGTCGCGCAGCGTGGGCAGGTAGGCCCGGGCCGGTGCCACCCCACCGGCGAGCCCCACGTTGCGCCCGAACATCCGGCCGATCGGCAGCTCCACCCCGTGCGGCACGCCGACGTAGCCCACCGTCGCGCCGGCCCGGGCGCAGTCCAGCGCGGTCGTCATCGACTGGTCGGTGCCCACGCACTCCAGCACCGCGTCGGCGCCGGTGCCGTCGGTCAGCTCGAGGACGGCCGAGACGGCTTCGTCGCCCCGCTCGGCGACGATGTCGGTCGCCCCGAACTCGCGCGCGAGGGCCTGCCGCGGCTGGTGCCGGGACAGGGCCACGACCCGCTCCGCACCCAG
>NZ_VOHR01000573.1 GCF_009192725.1 Segeticoccus rhizosphaerae
TAACGGGATCAGCTCTTGGGCGGGTTTGCTGTGGGCCCCCTTTTTGCGCCGGCGTCGGCGGTGGTGATGGTCAGGAAGGCGTGGGCCAGCATGGACAAGGTGATGTGTCGGTACCAACTGTCGTAGCGACGGACCTGGTACTGGTCCAGGCCGGCTTGTCCCTTGGCGGTCTGGAAGGTTTCCTCGATCGCCCAGCGGGCTCCGGCCACTCGGACCAACTCGCCCAGTCGGGTGCGCGGCGGCCCGTAGCACAGGTAGTAGGCGAGGTCTTGCGGGTCGGTGGTGCTGCGGCGGACCAGCAGCCAGTAGCGGCGCTCGGCCTCCAGTGGCCGGATCGGCGCCTTGGCCCAGTGGTACAGCCGCGGCCCCTTGGCGCCCGCGCCGGCCGAGATCGTCTTCCACGCCTGGGCGGGCAGGTGCGCGGCGAGCTCGTCCGCGCGCAGCTCGGTGAGCTTCCCGTCGAGGGTGGCGATCACGTGCTGGTTGACCGGAACCGCCAGTACATAGGGCAGCTCGCGCTCCTCGAGCATCATCCGCAGCCGCGCGTGCTGGCCGTAGACCTCATCGCCTGCGACCCACCCGGCGGGCACGTGCGCGTCCAGGGCGCGGCCGATCATGGCCATCGCCTGCTCCGGCTTGGTCGCGAACTCCACGTCCTCGTGCACGCCTGCTTGCTCACGGCGCGGTGTGTCCTCGGCCCACGCCTTGGGCAGGTACAGCTCGCGGTCGATCAGAGTACGCCCGGCCGGTGTCGCATACGCCAGGAACACCCCGATCTGGCAGTTCTCGATCCGCCCGGCCGTGCCCGAGTACTGCCGGGCGACCCCGGCCGACTTGGTGCCCTTCTTGAGAAACCCGGTCTCGTCCACCACCAGCACCGCCGAGTCGCTCCCGAGGTGCTCGACCACGTAGTCGCGCACGTCATCGCGCACCGCGTCCGCGTCCCAGTCGGCGGTGGCCAGCAGACGTTGCATCCCATCCGGGATCGCCTCGCCGGCCCGCTCGGCCAGCGTCCAAGAGTTCTTCCTCTCCAACGGCGCGAGCAGCCCGCGCACGTACGCCAAGACCCGCTCGCGCGGCTCGGAACGCGCGAATCGCGGTGCGATTCGGGCGTGCACTTCCTCCAGCCCGGCCGCCCACGCCCGCACCTCTGCCACATCCACCTCATCTATCACACGAGCAACATGCCGGTGAATTCCCAGTCTCACACAGTCGACACGCGGGACCAGCAAAAACTAAGTGCGGCTGTAGTACTAG
>NZ_VOHR01000574.1 GCF_009192725.1 Segeticoccus rhizosphaerae
CCACTTCTTCATCGTCCGGGACGGTGAGCTCTGGACCTCGACCGGTGTCGACGCGGCTGCGCGGGCTCTACCGGGAGCTGGTCGACCGCGACGTGGCCGAGCGCGCGGCGGGCGGTCGCTGATGGTGGCCCGGTTGGCGGTGTGGTCGGGGCCGCGCAACATCTCCACGGCACTGATGCGGTCGTGGGAGAACCGCCCCGACACGATGGTCGTCGACGAGCCGCTGTTTGCCCACTGGCTCACGGAGACCGGCACAGACCACCCCGGGCGCGAGGACGTGATCGCGACCTACGACAGCGACTGGCGCCGGGTCGCCGAGCAGCTCACCGGCCCCCTGCCGGACGGCGTCGAGGTGTTCTACCAGAAGCACATGGCCCACCACCTCACCCCGCAGATCCAGCACGGGTGGATGGCGCGGCTCACCAACGTGCTGCTCATCCGCGACCCGCGGGAGGTCATCGCGTCCTACCAGAAGGGCCGGCCGCGGTTCGTCGCCCGTGACCTCGGGTTCGAGCAGCTGGTCGAGCTCTACGACGAGCTCGGCGCGACAGGCGAGGCGCCGATGGTGATCGACGCCTCGGACTTCCTCCGGGCACCAGAACCACACCTGCGCGCCCTGTGCGAGCTGATCGGCGTCGACTTCACCGACCGGATGCTGGAGTGGCCGCCCGGACCTCGCGACAGTGACGGGGTCTGGGCGCCCTACTGGTACAAGACCGTCTGGGAATCAACCGGATTCGCCCCTTGGACGCCCCGAGAGGTGCACCTCTCTGGGCTGGCCGCGGAGGTGGCCGAGGAATGCCGGTCTCCCTACGAGCGACTGTATGCCGTGCGCCTGCGGGTATAGCTGCGCGCACGACAGGCGGCTGTGCGCGGAGCGGTCAGAGGTGAGCTGATGGCCTTCCGCGCGGACGCCCCGGCCGCGGCCCGGATCGGCGCAGCAACAGCAGCGAGACCCCCGCAGCAACCCACCACGGTGCGGCACTCCCGACGCCCAGCAGCTGGGTCGCCAAGACCGGTGCAGCAGTCGTGGCCACACCCCACGACAACCCGAAGACCGCAAGGTATGCCGCCCGGGCACCCTCGGGTGCCAGCGCCGCCGCCCCTGCCTGGAGGTTGCCGAGCAGCAGCGCCGACCCGGCCGAGACCACGGCCAGGCTGAGCGCGAACGTGGCCAGCCGTCCCGCAAGCGCGGCCCCGGTGAAACCGGCACAGAGCACCACGGCGCCGAGGCGCACCGCCCGGTGCCTGCCCG
>NZ_VOHR01000575.1 GCF_009192725.1 Segeticoccus rhizosphaerae
ATCGTCGCGGGATGGCCGAACCGACAACTCCCCAGCGCACCGAAGCCGACTCGAAGGTGGAGGAGACCACGACGAAGGAGCCTGCGCCGCCGGCTCCTCGTCGGCTGCCGCGAGCCGCTCCTGCAGGTCCGCGAGCTCGGCGCGGTCGCTCTCCAGCGCCTGCTCCGCGGTCGCGATCGCGTGCTCGACCCGGTCGCCCTCGCCGCGCGCGCCCCGCACCACGGCCCCGAGCTGACCGAGCTTCTCGGCAACGGCGGCGAGGCGTGCGTCGGACTCGTGCAGCCGCTCGAGGGTGTGCTCCACGGCGTCCTCGGCTCGCGTGACGCGCTCGGTGGCGGTCGCGAGTGCGAACTTCGCCTCGTCGGTCCGGCGAGACGCGTCCTGGATGCGCTCTCGCGTCTCGTCGACGGCCGCCTGTGTCTCGATCAGGCTGGGCGCGGAGGCGCTGCCCCCTCGCACGTAGCCGGGCGCGAAGACGTCGCCGTCGGCCGTCACTGCGGTGACGCCGTCGCCACGCTCGAGCAGCGCAGCCGCGGTGTCGGCGTCCGGGACCAGGGCGACCCGGTCCAGGAGCTGCTCGAGGGCGGGACGTACCTGCTCGGGCGCGGTGACCACCTCGCGCGCCCAGACCGCTGCGTTGCCAGGCAGCTGCGGCCAGGGGCCGGGTGCGCCCGGACGTGCCGTGGCTCCGAGGAGCATGCCGGCGCGGCCCGAGTCGTCGTCGCGCAGCGTCTGCAGGGCACGGCGGGCGCTGTCCACCGATGAGACCACGAGAGCGTCGGCGGCCCAGTCCAGTGCGGCCGCCACCGCGGTCTCGTGCCCCGGTGCGACCTGCACCACCGCAGCAACAGACCCGTCGATGCCCTCCAGCCGCTCGGTGGAGGCCAGCAACGCGGCGGCTCCGTCCTTGCGGCGCAGCCCGAGCTCGAGGGCCTCCAGACGGGCAGTCAGGGAAGACCGGTCGCGCTCGGCCGCTCGCTCGGACTCCCGAAGCCGGTCGACCTCGGCGCGGGCCTGTTCCAGCTCGGCGGCGGCCTGCTCGTGGGCGGTGTCGAGCCCCTCCTCGCCCTCCTCGTCGACGGCCACGGAGGACTCGAGGGCGGCGAACTCCTGCTCGGCAGCCTGCGCCCGCGTGGTGCTCTCGGCGAGGTTCTCCCGGAGCCGGCCGATCTCGGCCTCTCCCGCCTCGATCCGGCTGCGCCGCGCCGCCACCTGGCCGGCCAGCTTGGCAAGGCCCTCCCGGCGGT
>NZ_VOHR01000576.1 GCF_009192725.1 Segeticoccus rhizosphaerae
CGTGCGCTCGGCCGAGCGCACGCGCGGCGAGGACCCGGCCGCCGAGCCGCGTCCGAGTCGCAGGCCCCGGGGCAAGGGCCGCCTCCTACGCGTCTACACCTGGCTGATCCTGGCGTGGATGTTCCTGCCGATCGTCGTGATGGCGGCGTTCGGGTTCAACGACACCCAGAGCCGGTTCAACTTCCGCTGGCAGGGGTTCACCTTCAAGTGGTGGCAGAACGTCTTCGCCATCCCGAACCTCACCGAGGCACTGGTCAACTCGTTCACGATCGCCATCGTCGTGACCATCTGCGCGGTGCTCCTGGGCACCCCGATGGGCGTGGCCCTCGCGCGCTACCGCTACCGGGGGCACGGCCTGACCGACCTGGTGCTCTTCGCCAACATCGCGGCGCCGGAGATCGGCCTGGGCGCCGCGCTGCTGTCGCTCTACATCACCGTCGGGCTGCCTCGCGGCTACTGGACCATCGTCATCGCGCACGTGATGTTCACCATCCCGTTCGTGGCGATCACCGTGCGTGCCCGGATGGCGGGCATGGACGGAGCGACGGAGGAGGCCGCCCGTGACCTGGGGGCCGGTGCGTTCACCACCTTCCGCCTGGTGACGCTGCCGCAGATCGTGCCGGGTGTGGCGGCCGGTGGGCTGCTCGCCTTCGCGCTGTCCATCGACGACTTCATCATCACCCAGTTCACCGCTGGGCAGACCCTCACCTTCCCGCTGTGGGTGTGGGGTGCGAGCAGGCTCGGCGTGCCGCCCCAGGCGGACGTGATGGGCACGATCATCTTCCTGGTCGGCGTGCTGCTGGCTGTGGTCGGTTCGCTGGCCCTGCGCCGCCGCCCCTGACCCCTGCGGGTCAGTTGCGGTCGCCGGCGGCCCGGTCCATCCGGTCCCACTCGACCTGGGCTCGGCGGTGCCACCGGTCGCGGCGGTCGTGGAAGATCGTTGCCGCCCGCGGACCGGGCCAGTCGTGGTCGAGCAGCTCGACGGGCAGGTCGGGGTCCAGGAAGGGGAATCGGCGCCACTCCTGGATCAACTGGACCTGCGCGACGAAGGCCTCGCGGTCGCTCGTGACCTCCTCCGCCTCGAACCGGTCGATGAAGCCGAGGTAGCGCTTCTCCACGCTGGCGAGGTCCCAGACGGAGCTGAGCAGGGCCGCCGGGTCGCCGGCCGCCAGGGCCGGCCCGGCCCACGCGAACGACCGCTCCAGCAGACCGAGCTCCTGCACGGCCGCGCGGACCGCGTCG
>NZ_VOHR01000577.1 GCF_009192725.1 Segeticoccus rhizosphaerae
CCGTGACGCACACCGCCGAGCCGCCCCACGTCCGGCGCAGAGTCATCGCGAGGTCAGCCGGGTGGCCCTCGCGCCCAGCGGCGGCACGCGCCTCAGCGAGGTTGGGGGTGAGTACCGTGCACCCCCTCACGGGCGAGGCGCCGCGGGGATGGGGGTCCCAGATCGTGGTCGTCTGCCGACCGTGCAGCTGCCCGGCGCCGGTCCGGCCCGCCAGCAGCTCGCGGATCACCGGGAAGTCGGTCGTGCCGGCACCGTAGTCCGATACGACTACGACGTCGGCCTCGGTGATGGCCTCGGCGACAGCTGGCGGCACCGTGCCTGTCGGAGTCCCGGGTCCGCCCTCATCGATCCTGACCAGTGAGCTCGCTCCGGACCGGATGCGGGTCTTGGTGCGCGTCGGGCCCTGGTGCCCTAGCCCGAGCAGCGTGACCTGCGCAGCCTCGAGCGCGCGCCGCAGCTGCTCCCCGGCAGCGTCGTCGGCGACAGGCGCCACGAGGGTCACCGCTGCGCCGGACCGCCGGCAGAGCAACGCCGCCAGGCCCGCTCCGCCAGGGCCCGAGCAGGTGTCGGAGACATCGAGGACCGGTGCCGGCGCGTCCGGGCACAGCCGCTCGCAACTGCCGGTGACGTCCCGGTCGAGGAGCAGGTCACCCACCACCACGATCCGGCGCTGGGCGGGGCGGGAGCTCACGCCGAGACCTCGAGTCGTGCAGGGGCACTGCCGGCCGCGTCTCGCTCCAGCGCGGCATCCAGAGCCGCGCACAGGCCGTGGACGGCAGCGAGCTGCACCTCCTGCACCGCTGCCGTCGACCGGGCCGGGATGACCAGCACCTCGGAGGCGAGCGATGCCAACGGGTTGGGAGCGCCACCCGTCATCGCCCACACCTGCAATCCCGCGCTCCGGCCCCTGCGGGCGGCCTCCAGGATGTTGGGGCTGCGGCCGCTGGTCGACAAGAGCATCAGCACGTCGCCGGGCCGTCCGTGCGCCTCCACCTGCCGCGCGAACACCTCGTCGGCGCCGTAGTCGTTGAGGATCGCGGTCAGCGAGGACGTGTCGGAGCACAGGCACACCGCGGACAGTGGCCGACGCTCGTCCAGGAAGCGGCCCACCAGCTCGCCCGTGAGGTGCTGCGCCTCCGCGGCGCTGCCGCCGTTGCCCGCCGCGAGCAGCCGTCCGCCGTCGGCGAGGATGTCGGCCAGCCGGGCTCCCCAGGACTCCAGCAGGTCTGCCTGGCCCTCG
>NZ_VOHR01000578.1 GCF_009192725.1 Segeticoccus rhizosphaerae
GCCGTCGTCCGCGAGGGCGCGGCCTCCGCCCGGGGCGACCGTCCCGGTGGTCGCTCGCCCGCGGCGGCGCGCCGGATCTCCCGTCGGCGGGCCCGTCAGGTGGCGCTCACCCGGTGTTCCCTGCTCGCTACGCCATTCCTGGCCCTGTGGATCGCGCTGAGCACGGTCGTGTCCGGGCTGGCGCTGCTGCTGGTCAAGCGTCCGCGTCACGCCTGGCACGAGTTCGCCGATCTGGCAACGCTGTTCACCGGCCCGCGGCTGCTGGGTGCTCGCTGGCGGTTCCGCGGACGCCGGGTCGTGCGCCGTCGTGACCTGCACGGCCTCTTCGTGCCCTCCCGCACCGCGATGCGCAACACCGTGGACAGCATCCAGGACGCGGTGAGCTTCGACGGCACGCGAGCGCAGAGCAGGGACGACCCGGTGAACTTCGAGACCGGGCCCGTGTCGCCGGACACCGAGACCATGAGCCAACTGCCGGCCACCTGGCCACAACGGGTGATCCGCCACCCGGGCTTCCTCGTGGTCCTGCTCGCCGCGGTGGTCGCCGTGATCGCGTGGCGCACGGTCATCACGACGTCGGCGCTGCGTGGCTCGGGTCTGGGGCTGTCCGGCGGCGAGCTGAACCCGTTGCAGGCGGGACCGTCGGCGCTCTGGCACGCCTGGGTCAATGGCTGGCACGGTGCCGGACTCGGCGCGGCCGGCGAGGCCGCTCCCTACCTTCCCGTCCTGGCCGGCGCCGCCTGGGTGGTCGCTCACGTGCCTTGGGTCGACCCGTCCGCGTCACCGGCCGCCACCGCGATCGGCTGGTTCCTGGTCGCATCGATGCCGCTTTCCGCGTGGAGCGCCTACCTCGGCACCCGGGTGGTGACCCGTCTGCGGTGGCCGCGAGCCTGGGCCGCTCTCGCCTGGGCCAGCCTCGGCACCCTGGCAAGCGCCCTGGACTCCGGTCGACTCGGCGCCGCCGTCGCGCACGTCCTGCTGCCCCTCGTGCTGGCCGGCTTTGCCGTCGTCGCGCGCCGTCGCGCCTCGGCACCGGCTACCTTCGGCACCGTCCTCGCCGTCGCTCTCCTCGGTGTGTTCGACCCGCCGCTGCTGGTCCTGTCCACGGCACTGGCGTTGCTCGTCGTGCTCGGTGGCAGGGGCTGGGCGCGGCTGCGCGGCGCCCTCCTGCTCGTCGTCCCGGTGGCGCTGGTCGGCCCGTGGCTGCTGCGCGTCCTCGACGACCCGCGCCTGC
>NZ_VOHR01000579.1 GCF_009192725.1 Segeticoccus rhizosphaerae
TAGGGATGCGCTGATCTTTTGCGGTAGTCCGGGGCGTCGCCTGACCTGGTGGGCGGGGCTGCGGAATGATCGGGTCCGTGGACAGCGATCAGCCCTCTTTCACTGATGTTGAGTATGGCAACCGTCGACGGGTCTCCAAGCGGGAGGAGTTCTTGGAGATGATGGACGCCACGATCCCGTGGCGGGTCTGGGTCGGTCTGATCGAGCCGCACTACTACGCTGACCGGCCCGGGAAGCGGGGTCGGAAGGCCAAGCCGATCGAGACGATGCTGCGGATGTATCTGTTGCAGGCGTGGTTCTCGCTGTCCGATGAGGGGGTGGAGGACGCGATCTATGACTCCTATGCGATGCGGAAGTTCATGGGCCTGGACTTCGCGGTCGAGCAGGTGCCGGACGCGACCACGCTGCTGCACTTCCGCCACCTGCTGGAGGAACACCAGCTCGGGGAGAAGCTGTTCGCGGCGCAGAACGAGATCTTCGACGCCGAGGGCTGGATCATGCGCGGCGGGTCGATCATCGACGCCACCATCATCGCTGCGCCGTCCTCGACCAAGAACGCCACCGGCACCCGCGACCCCGAGATGCACCAGACGAAGAAGGGCAACCAGTGGTACTTCGGGATGAAGGCCCACATCGGCACCGATGCCGGCACCGGGTATGTCCACTCGGTCTCGGCAACCGCCGCCAACGTGCACGATCTGGACGAGGCGGCCAACCTGGTGCGTGCCGATGACGAGGTGACCTATGTCGATGCGGGCTACCAGGGCGCCCAGAAGCGGCCCGAGATCGTCGAGGACGCGCATCGTTCGAGGATCCAGTGGCGGGTCGCGGCGCGGAAGGGGAAGTTGAAGACGATGCCCGAACCCGACCGCGCCGAGCAGTCACGTCAGGCCGCGGTCCGGGCGAAGGTCGAGCATCCATTCCTGATCGTCAAACGCGACTTCGGGTTCACCAAGACCCGCTACCGCGGGATCGCGAAGAACCTCAACCACCTGCACGTGCTGTTCGCCTCGGCGAACTGGCTGATGCGAGCCCGTGCCGTCGCCCTCACCCCGGCGACGGCATAGCGCCCGCCTGCCCGAAACCACTCCGCCGGGCCGAACAAGGGCCCAGAGCAGAGGTAGGGAGCCACTCCCAGACCCGTTCCTGACCGCGTCCACTGCCGTCAGCCGCCGACCACGCCGGGAATGGCATGTTGATCAGCGCTTCC
>NZ_VOHR01000058.1 GCF_009192725.1 Segeticoccus rhizosphaerae
GCGGCGTGCTGGTCGCGCGCCGCCGCCTCGCCGTGGTCACGGGCCAGCCGGGCCGGGCTGACCGGGTAGAGCGCGGAGACCCAGCCACCGTTGCGGCCGCTCGCCCCGAAGCCCGCCCGCTCCTGCTCGAGGACCAGGACCTGGAGGGACGGGTCGGCCTCGAGCAGGTAGTAGGCCGTCCACAGACCGGTGTAGCCCGCACCGACGACGCAGACGTCGACCTCGGTGTCCGTCGTCAGCGCGTGCCGGTCCGGCCCGAGGGGAGGGGTCCCCGAGGCCTCGTCCCACCACAGGGGCAGCACCGTCATACCGTCTCCTCAGGGCAGCACAGGACGCGCGGGACAAAGCGGTCCCGCGCGGTCCCGCGCGTCGTTCGTCGGTCAGCTCAGAGCCGATGGTCGCGCTCCTTGGCGGCAGGTCGCTTCGCTCCATCCTCGCCGCTCTTCGTCGCCGCTCAGAGCCGCTTCCAGGCCTCGGTGAGCACGCCACGCAGCCGTTGTTCGATGTCGTCGAACTCGGTCTGGCCGATGATCAGCGGCGGCGACAGCTGGATGACCGGGTCGCCACGGTCGTCGGCGCGGCAGTAGATGCCCGCCTCCCACAGCGCCGGGCTGACGAAGTCGTGCAGCAGCCGCTCCGCCTCGTCGTCGTCGAAGGTCTCGCGCGTCTCCTTGTCCTTGACCAGCTCGATGCCGTAGAAGAACCCCTCGCCGCGCACGTCGCCGACGATCGGCAGGTCGAGCAGCTTCTCGAGCGTGGCCCGGAAGTTCGGTGCCTCGTGCTTGACGTGGTCGTTGAGGTGCTCGCGGTCGAAGATGTCCAGGTTGGCCATCGCCACCGCTGCCGAAACGGGGTGCCCACCGAAGGTGTAGCCGTGGGCGAACACCGTGTCCCCACCCTGGAACGGCTCGAACAGCCGGTCGGTGGCGATCATCGCGCCGAGCGGCGAGTAGCCCGAGGTCAGGCCCTTGGCGCAGGTGATGATGTCGGGCTCGTAGCCGAAGTCGGTGCTGGCGAACATCGAGCCGATCCGGCCGAAGGCACAGATGACCTCGTCGGAGACGAGCAGCACGTCATACTCGTCACAGATCTCCCGGACCCGGTCGAAGTAGCCGGGGGGCGGCGGGAAGCAGCCGCCGGAGTTCTGCACCGGCTCGAGGAAGACGGCCGCGACCGTCTCGGGGCCCTCGAACTCGATCGCCTCGGCGATGCGGTCGGCAGCCCAGCGCCCGAAGTGCTTCGGGTCGTCGCGCAGCGACTCGTCGGCGCGGTAGATGTTGGTGTTGGGGACCTTGAAGGCGCCGGGCACGAGCGGCTCGAACGGCGCCTTGGCAAAAGGGATTCCGGTGATCGACAGGGCGCCCTGCGGGGTGCCGTGGTAGGCCACCGCACGGCTGATCACCTTGTGCTTGCCCGGCTTGCCGGTGAGCTTGAAGTACTGCTTGGCCAGCTTCCAGGCGCTCTCGACCGCCTCTCCGCCACCGGTGGTGAAGAAGACCCGGTTGAGGTCGCCCGGGGCCTGCGCCGAGAGCCGCTCGGCCAGCTCGATGGCCGGGGGAGTGGCGTAGGACCACAGCGGGAAGTAGGCGAGCTGCTCGGCCTGCTTGGCCGCGGCCTCGGCGAGCTCGCGGCGGCCGTGTCCGACCTGGACGGTGAACAGGCCGGCCAGGCCGTCGATGTACTTGCGGCCGCGGTCGTCAAAGATGTGGGCGCCGTCCCCCCTGACGATGATCGGCACGTTGCCGCCCGCGCCTCCGGCCGAGGTGGGCTCGTAGGTGGACTGCCGCGTGAAGTGGCCCCACAGGTGGGCCCGCGCGGCATCGGCATACTTCGTGCCTGCCGGGGTGCGGTCATCCTGGGCGGGAGCGGAGACGGGAGCTGGTTCAGTGGTCATCGGGTACCCCAGTTGTAGTGCTGCTTGTTGAGTTTCAGATAGACGAACGTCTCGGTGCTGCGCACCCCGGCCAGGTTCCTGATCCGGCCGGACAGCAGCTCGAGCAATTGGTCGTCGTCCTCGCAGACCACCTCGATCATCAGGTCGAAGCTGCCCGCGGTGGTGACGACGTAGGCGACCTCGGGCAGCTCCGTCAGGGGACGAGCCACCGTCTCGAGCTCACCGTCCACCTGCAGGCCGATCATGGCCTGTCGGTGGAAGCCGATCTGGAGGGGATCGGTCACGGCGACGATCTGCATGACCCCGGCGTCCAGCAGACGCTGCACGCGCTGGCGCACCGCCGCCTCGGACAGGCCGACGTCCTTGGCGATGGCGCTGTAGGACTGCCGGCCGTCGTTCTGGAGGTGCTCGATGATCGCCTTCGCGACGTCGTCGAGCCCGCCGCCCGGACTGACCCGGCGGTCCCTGTCGCGTCGGATCTCCGGCGCCGCGCTGCGAGGACTCACGTCCCCGATGGTGCCGTGCTTCGTCCGTCTTGGCAAGTGCCCGGGCCACTGAATCAGTGGGTCGTCGCCCGATCGCGATACTGATTTCGCAGGAAAATCGGGGGCAGGGTGTTGAAATCGCCAGAGACAGCCCTATGATTCCCGACACGGGCATCACGCCGTTGGGCCCGTCCGAAGCGCGAGTAGTCACACCGAATGAGGAGTATGTCGTGAGCACGAGTCCCCGGGTCCTGCGTAGTTTTGTCGGTGGCGAGTATGTCGATGCCGAGTCGGGTGTGACCAGTGATGTGGTGAGTCCGGTGACGGCGCGGGTGGTGGCGAGGGCGCCGGTGTCGTCGGCGGCGGATGTGGATCGGGCGTATCGGGCGGCGGGTGAGGGTTTTGCGGTGTGGGGTCGGGTGACGCCGGGGGAGCGGCAGGCGGCGTTGTTGAAGTTTGCGGATGCGTTGGAGGCGCGGTCGGGCGAGTTGGTGCGGTTGGAGGCGGAGAACACTGGTAAGCCGTTGGCGTTGACCGCGTCGGAGGAGATCCCGCCGATGTTGGATCAGTTGCGGTTTTTTGCGGGGGCGGCGCGGGTGTTGGAGGGGCGTGCGGCGGGGGAGTATCTGGCGGGTCATACGTCGTGGATTCGGCGGGAGCCGATTGGGGTGGTGGGGCAGGTGACGCCGTGGAACTACCCGATGATGATGGCGATGTGGAAGATCGCGCCGGCGTTGGCGGCGGGGAACGCGATCGTGCTCAAGCCGAGTGATACGACGCCGGAGACGACGTTGTTGATGGCCGAGATCGCGTCGGAGTTCTTGCCGGCGGGTACGTTCAATGTGGTGACTGGTGACCGGGACACGGGGCGGGCGTTGGTGGAGCATCCGGTGCCGGCGTTGGTGGCGATCACCGGGTCGGTGCGGGCCGGGGTGCAGGTGGCGCAGAGCGCGGCGACGGATCTGAAGCGGGTGCATCTGGAGTTGGGTGGGAAGGCGCCGGTGGTGGTGTTCGACGACGCGGACCTGGAGGCGGCGGTGGAGGGGATCGCGACGGCGGGGTATTTCAACGCGGGGCAGGACTGCACGGCGGCGACCCGGGTGTTGGCCGGGCCGGGGATCCATGATGATTTCGTGGCGGCGCTGTCGGAGTTCGCCAAGACCCAGGCGAAGGTGGGGTTGCCCGAGGATGCGGACGCGTTGTTGGGGCCGGTGAACAACGCGACCCAGTTGGAGCGGGTGCAGGGGTTCTTGTCCCGGTTGCCGGACCACGCGTCGGTGGGTGCCGGTGGGCATCGGGCGGCGGGTCTGGGGGAGGGGTACTTCCTGGAGCCGACGGTGGTGTCGGGGTTGCGGCAGGAGGATGAGGCGGTCCAGGACGAGATCTTCGGTCCGGTGATCACGGTGCAGCAGTTCTCCGATGAGGCGCAGGCGATCGGGTGGGCCAACGGGGTGCAGTACGGGCTGGCTTCCAGTGTGTGGACCAGGGACTTCGGGCGGGCGATGCGGATGTCCAAGGCGCTGGACTTCGGCTGTGTGTGGATCAACACGCACATCCCGGTGGTGGCCGAGATGCCGCACGGCGGGTTCAAGCACTCCGGCTACGGCAAGGACCTGTCCATGTACGGCTTCGAGGACTACACCCGGATCAAGCACGTCATGGCCAACATCGAGTCATGACATGGTCATCGCACCCGCCGTGGGTTCGGCGCGCCGTCGTGGGGGACCTGCAATGCCGATGAAGTGGAGGCTGGTCCATGGGCACTCCTGATAGCGCCCCCTCGGCGCCGCTCCTGCGGGGCCTCACCCGCCGCCGCTTCCTCGGCGGCGTCCTCGGGCTCGGGTCTGCGGCCGCGCTGTCGGCCTGCTCGACCCCGGGGCTGGAGAAGTACGGGCTCGACGCGCGCGCCGCAACCGACTTGTCCTCGGGCCAGAAGGTCGTCAACTGGTCCAACTGGCCCGAGTACGTCGACGTCAACGACAAAACGCAGCGGCACCCCAGCCTCGACCAGTTCAAGAAGGCGACGGGGATCACCGTCCGCTACACCGAGGACGTCACGGACAACGACGTCATCTTCGCCAAGCTCAAGCCGGCGCTGGCAGCCGGGCGTGACACCGGGCGCGACCTCGTGGTGGTCACCGACTGGATGATCGAGCGGATGATCCGCCTGACCTGGGCGCAGGAGATCGACCACGGCAACATCCCCAACCTCAAGAACCTCGAGCCCACGCTGCTGAACGTCTCGTTCGACAAGGGCCGCAAGTTCTCCATCCCCTGGCAGAGCGGCTTCACGGGAGTTGCCTACAACCCCAAGGCCACCGACGGGGTCAAGGTCACCAGCGTCGACCAGCTGCTGCACGACAAGCGGCTCAAGGGCAAGGTCACGCTGCTCACCGAGCTGCGCGACACGGTCGGCCTGACCATGCTGGCGATGGGCAAGGACCCCTCCGACTTCCAGGAGTCCGAGTTCTACGACGCGATCGACGTGCTGCGAGATGCGAAGGCCGCCGGGCAGATCCAGGGCTTCACCGGCAACGAGTACGGCCAGGGCCTCGCTGCAGGTGACATAGCCGCCTGTATGGCGTGGACCGGCGACGTCGTCCAGCTCCAGGCCGACAACCCGCACCTGGGCTACGTGCTGCCGAAGGCGGGGCACATGCTGTGGTCCGACAACTTCTTCATCCCCAACCAGGCGGCTCACAAGACCAACGCGGAGAAGCTCATCAACTGGTACTACCAGCCGAAGATCGCCGCCGAGGTCGAGGACTACGTCAACTACATCCCCACGGTCGTCGGCGTGCAGGACATCCTGGTCAAGGAGGACCCGGACGTCGCGAAGAACCCGCTGATCTTCCCGGACGCCAAGGTGCGATCCACGTCGCACGTCTTCCAGGGCGTCTCCGCCCAGCAGGACACCGAGTTCAACCGGGCCTTCCAGGCCCTGATCGGAGGCTGACATGCCAACGCCCACGTCCGAGGGCCAGGGCGACCTGTGCCTCACCAACGTCACCAAGCGGTTCGGTGACTTCACGGCCGTCGACGACCTGTCGCTCACCATCCCGCAGGGGTCGTTCTTCGCCCTGCTGGGCGCGTCGGGTTGCGGCAAGACCACGACGCTGCGGATGGTGGCCGGCCTCGAACGGCCCACCGCGGGCACGATCTCGATCGGGGAGGAGGACATCACCGAGGCCAAGCCGTATGCGCGGCCGGTCAACACGGTCTTCCAGAACTATGCCCTGTTCCCGCACATGACGGTCCTCGACAACGTCGCCTTCGGCCTCAAGCGGCGCAAGGTCGCCGACGCGACGAAGACGGCGAAGGAGGGGTTGGAGCTGGTTGAGCTCGGCCACCTGGCCGGTCGCAAGCCGGCCCAGCTCTCCGGCGGTCAGCAGCAGCGCGTGGCCCTGGCCAGGGCCCTGGTGAACCACCCGGCGGTGCTCCTGCTCGACGAGCCGCTGGGTGCGCTCGACCTCAAGCTGCGCCGCCAGATGCAGCTGGAGCTGAAGAAGATCCAGGAGGAGGTGGGTCTCACCTTCGTGCACGTCACGCACGACCAGGAGGAGGCCATGACGATGGCCGACACCATCGCGGTCATGAACGCCGGGGTCATCGAGCAGCTCGGCCACCCCACAGAGTTGTACGAACGTCCGGCATCGACCTTCGTGGCCAACTTCCTCGGCCAGTCCAACCTGCTCGCCGGCGAGATCTCGGATCGGGTCGGTGGCGACCTCGTGGTCCAGGTCGGTGGGCACAAGCTCGCCCTGCCCGGAGACCGGTCCACCCGTCAGGACGGCAAGGTGTGGCTCGGGGTCCGGCCGGAGAAGCTGCGGATCGGGCTGGCGGGCGGTGCGGACGGGGCGGGCCGCAACCACCTGGACGGTGTGGTCCTCGACGCGTCCTTCACCGGGGTCTCGACGCAGTACCTGGTCCGCCTGGCCTGGGGGCAGGCGATCACCGTGGTGGCCCAGAACGACGGCAGCGCGCTGCTGCGCGACGGCGACCAGGTGCAGGTCTCGTGGGTGCCGCAGCACGGGTTCGCGCTGGACGCCGCCCAGGACGCCTTCGCCGGAGCCCAGCGGGTCGGCGACGACGACACCCCCGTGCCGGCACTCGGCGGCGCCCGATGAGTGCCATCGGCTCCCTGGGTGGCGCCGGGGGCCGCACCAAGACCGCGCCGGACCGGCCGGAGAAGCGGCGGCTCACGCCATACTGGCTGCTGGTGCCTGGCATGGCGTGGCTGCTGATCTTCTTCGTCGTGCCGATGGTCTTCCTGGGTTCCCAGTCGTTGCAGACCGGCTCGTTCGAGGACGGCACGAAGCTGACGTGGAACTTCAGCATCTACTGGGAGACGCTGCGGGGTTACTGGCCGCACTACGCGCGGTCGATCGGCTTCGCGGCGCTGGCGACCATCGCGGCGCTGCTGATCGGCTACCCGCTCGCCTACATGATCGCGCACAAGTCCGGGCGCTGGAAGAACATCCTGCTCGTGCTGGTCATCGCCCCCTTCTTCACCAGCTTCCTGATCCGCACGCTGGCGTGGAAGACGATCCTGTCCAGCGGTGGGCCGGTCGTGTGGTTCTTCCAGCAGACCCACCTGACCGACCTGCTGCAGTGGCTGCACCTCACCGACAAGGACACGCTGCTCGCGACACCGTTTGCCGTGATCGCGGGGCTGACCTACAACTTCCTGCCGTTCATGGTGCTTCCGCTCTACGCCAGCCTCGACCGGCTCGACCACCGGCTGCTCGAGGCCGCCGGCGACCTCTACTCCCGGCCCTTCACCGCGTTCCGGCGAGTCACCCTGCCGCTGTCGATGCCGGGCGTCGTGGCCGGCACCCTGCTGACCTTCATCCCGGCGGCCGGCGACTACATCAACTCGGTGCTGCTGGGCAACACCCGCTCGACCATGATCGGCCAGGTCATCGACGGGCAGTTCCTGCGCGTGCTCGACTATCCGCAGGCGGCGACGATGTCGTTCATCCTGCTCATCATCATCCTCGCCATCGTCATGACCTACGTCCGGAGATCCGGCACCGAGGAGCTGGTCTGATGTCCGTCTCGACGCGTTCCCCCGCCGCCCCGACCCGGATGCGGACGACGGGCCGTTCGCAGCGTGGCCCCCTGGCCTGGCTGCGCCGCAACATCATCGTGGTGCTCGGCACGCTGGCGTTCATCTACCTGCTGCTGCCCAACCTCATCGTGGTGATCTTCTCGTTCAACAACCCCACGGGCCGGTTCAACTACTCGTGGTCGGCGTTCTCGCTCGACGCGTGGCTGCATCCCTGCGGGGCACCGGGGATGTGCTCGGCCCTGGGGCTCAGCCTCAAGATCGGGGTCACCGCCACGATCCTGGCCACCATCCTCGGGACGCTCGCGGCCTTCGCGCTGACCCGGCACCGGTTCCGGGGCCGCGCGTTGATCAACCTGCTGATCTTCATGCCGATGGCCACCCCCGAGGTCGTCATGGGCTCCAGCCTGCTGACCCTCTTCATCGGGCTGCGGTTCCCGCTCGGCGCGTGGACGATCATCATCGCGCACGTGATGTTCTGCGTGTCGTTTGTGATCGTCACCGTGAAGGCACGGGTAGCGGGCCTCGACCCCAACCTGGAGGAGGCGGCGGCCGACCTCTACTCCAACGAGCGGCAGACCTTCCTGCGGGTGACTCTGCCGCTGGTGGCGCCGGGCATCGCGGCCGGCGCGCTGCTTGCCTTCTCGCTGTCCTTCGACGACTACATCATCACCAACTTCAACGCCGGCTCCGACGTGACCTTCCCGATGTACATCTGGGGCGCGGCCCAGCGTGGAACTCCCGTGCAGATCAACGTGATCGGGACGATCATGTTCCTTGTCGCACTGATCGCCGTCGCGGTCGGGCAGGTTATCGGGGCACGCCGTCGCCGGTCGGCCGCGTGACGCGATGAGTGAGCTCGACGGTGCGTCGTCGACCCCGTTGTGGTTGGACGACCCGGCGCGGCCGGCAGCGCGTCTCCCGCTCATCGGGGACACGACCGCCGACCTCGCGGTGGTCGGTGGTGGCTTCACCGGTCTGTGGACCGCGCTGCTCGCCCTCGACGAGGAACCCGACCGTTCGGTGGTGCTGCTCGAGGCGGGACGGATCGGGGCAGCAGCGACCGGACGCAACGGTGGGTTCTGTGCCGCCAGCCTGACCCACGGCGTCGGCAACGGAATGGCCCGCTGGCCCGACGAGATGCCGTTGCTGCACCGACTCGGCCTGGAGAACCTCGACGCCATCGCGCAGACGGTCGACGAGCTCGGGATCGACTGCGATTTCGAGCGGACGGGCGAACTCGACGTCGCGGTGGCCGACTGGCAGCTGCAGGGACTGCGTGAGGACGCGGAGGCCCTGCGCCGACTCGGCGAGCAACCCGAGCTCCTCGGGCCCGAGGAGACCCGTGCCCGGGTGAGCTCACCGACCTACCGCGGAAGCTTGTTCGACGGCAGGGGCGTCGCCATGGTGCACCCCGCCCGGCTGGCGTGGGGACTGGCGGCAGCCGTCGAAGAGCGGGGGGCGTCCCTGCACGAGGGCACCCGCGTGACCGGCGTGCGCGATGCCGGCGACCGGGTGGAGCTGGCGACGCCGCACGGGACGGTGCGCGCACGCCAGGCCGTCCTCGGCACCAATGTCTTCCCGTCGCCGGTGCGCCGCCACCGGGCCTTCGTCGTGCCCGTGTGGGATCACCTGATCGCCACGGAACCGCTGAGCGCGCAGCAGCGTTCGTCGCTGGGCTGGGAGGGCCGGGAGGGCGTCGGCGACGCCGGCAACCAGTTCCACTACTACCGGTTGACCGCCGACGACCGGCTGGTCTTCGGCGGCTACGACGCGCTCTACTACTTCCGCTCCGACCTGTCGCCGCGCCGGGAGCGCCGCCCCGAGACCGAACGGATGCTCTACCGGCACCTCGTCGAGACCTTCCCGGCGCTGGAGGGGGTGCGCATCGGACACACGTGGGGCGGGGCGATCGACACCTCAACCCGGTTCAGCGCCTCGTGGCACCGGGCCTGCGGCGGCAAAGTGGCCTCCGTGCTCGGCTACACCGGGCTGGGAGTCGGGGCGACGCGGTTCGGGGCCCAGGTCTCCCTGGACCTGCTGGCCGGCCGTGACAACGAACGGACCGGCCTCGCGATGGTGCGTCGCAAACCGGTGCCGTGGCCGCCGGAACCGGTGCGATGGGCCGGGATCCAGCTCACTCGTCGCAGCATCGCGCGCGCCGATGCACACGAGGGACGGCGCGACGTCTGGCTGCGCACCCTCGACCGCCTCGGCCTTGGCTTCGACTCCTGACTCCCGGAGGAATCTTCGTGAGGTTTGGGGCCTTGGGGGCGCCAAACCTCACGAAGATTCCTCACAGGTGGGGGCGGGTCAGGCTTCGCGCCGGGCGCGGTGACCACCCAGTAGGGTCGATCGTGGTCAGAGAGCACCCCTTCCGATGAGAGCAGGGACGAGCCGATGAGTCGCTACGGGCAGCAGTTCGGGCCGGACTTCACCTTCCTGGGGGTTCCACGCTGCGACCTCGAGGACCCCGAGTCGTATGCCGATGCGGACGTCGTGATCGTCGGTGCACCGTTCGACGGGGGCACCTCACACCGCCCGGGGACGCGCTTCGGGCCGATGGCCATCCGGGGGACCGACTACCTGCCCCACGACGGCTCGCGACCGAGTCTGGCGCTGCGCACGGACGCGTTGCAGGACCTGCGCGTCGTCGATGCGGGCGACGTGGAGATGACCCCCGGCGACATCGAGGTGGCGCTGCCCGCCCTCGAGGCGGTGATCGAGCGGGTGACCCGGGCGGGCGCGATCCCGGTGGTGCTCGGGGGTGACCACTCCATCGCCTTCCCCGACGCCAAGGGCGTGGCCAACGTGCTGGGCCACGGCCGGATCTCGATGATCCACTTTGATGCCCACGCCGACACCGGCGACATCACGTTCGGCTCCCTGTGGGGGCACGGTCAGCCGATGCGTCGCCTGATCGAGTCCGGGGCGTTGCGCGGCGACCGTTTCCTGCAGATCGGACTGCGTGGCTACTGGCCCGAGCCGGAGACTCTGGGCTGGATGGCCGGGCAGCGGATGCGGTCCTACGAGATGACAGAGATCGGCCACCGGGGGCTCGAGGCGTGCCTCACCGAGGTGTTCGAGATCGCGACCGACGAGTGCGAGGGCGTCTTCCTGTCGGTCGACATCGACGTCTGCGACCCGGGCCACGCCCCCGGGACCGGCACGCCGGAGCCGGGCGGTTTCTCCGCCCGCCAGCTGCTCGACTCGGTCCGCCGGATCTGCCTGGAGCTGCCCGTGGTCGGTATGGACGTCGTGGAGGTGAGCCCTCCCTACGACCACGCCGACATCACGGCTGCGCTGGCCAACCGCGTGGTGCTCGAAGCACTCTCGGCGATCGCGCGCAGGCGTCAGGACGAGCGCGACGGCACCCGGTGGGACCCTGCACAGCCCCTGCTCGCGAACCGGCCGATCCCCGGGTCCTGAGTCGCTCGGCGGCAGCAACGACCAGCGGCGATGATGCAGGGAAGCGACCCTGCCGCGGAGGAGCTGCGGCAGTATCACTGCGGCCGGTGCTACTCGGTGGTGATGGCTCGCAGGACGTTGAGCTTGGCGGCCCGCCGGGCCGGCAGCACCGCGGCCAGGACGCCCACCACGGCGGCAAGCACGATGAAGACCACCAGTTGCAGCCCGGGAACGGCGAGTTCGGTGATGCCTTGATCGGCGACGGCTCGTTGCAGGACGACGCCGAAGACCAGCCCCATCACGACTCCGAGCACCGCGCCCAGGACGGCGATCGCGATCGACTCCAACCGCACCATGCGACGCAGCTGACGCCGGCTGAGGCCGACGGCCCGCAGCAGGCCAACTTCTCGCGTGCGCTCGATCACGCTCAGCGCCAACGTGTTGATGATGCCCAGCACGGCGATGATGATGGCCAGCCCGAGGAGGGCGTAGATCAGGTAGAGCAGCTGGTCGACGCCAGCACGCTGGGCGTCGGAGAACTCCTGCTGCGACTGGACCGTCACGGTCGGGACATCCTGCGTCAGGGCGTCGAGCCGGTTGCCGACAGCGGCGACGTCGGCTGGTGAGTCGGCGTTCACCGCGACGGAGCTGTCGAAACGTGGCAACCTGGCCCGCTCGACGGTGGAGAACGGGACCAGGGAGCTGCCCAACACGTTCGAGGAGGTGAACACGCCGACGACCTGTGCCTTCTGGGTGCCGGTCGGGAACGCCATGGAGATGGTGTCGCCGACCCCGGCGTGCAACTTCTTCGCGGCATCCCCCGAGAGGGCGATCTGCCCGTCCCGCACGTCCATCGTTCCGCTGCGGGCCGGCACATCGAAGATCGACCGGAGCTCACCGGGGTCCGAGGCGGTGAGATTGAGCGACTGACCATCGACCTTGGCCGACAGCCACTGCAGCTGCGCCACCTTGGCGACGCCGTCGGTGTCACGCACCTGCTCGGCGATCTTGGTCGAGAACGGCTGGCCGATCGCGTTGGACACCAGGTAGTCGGCGGTGAACTCCTTCTTGACGCTGACGTCGATGGACTTGTTGACCGACGCACCGAGCACGGACATCGTGGTGACGAGCGCCATCCCGATCATGAGTGCGGAGGCCGTGGCGGCCGTGCGCCGGGGGTTGCGCAGGGAGTTCTCGGTGGCGAGACTGCCGACGGTCCCGTAGGCACGCCGGTAGACCACGCCCAGAGCGCGCAGCACGGGCCTGCCCAGCACCGGGCTCATCAGCGCGACGCTGATCAGTATGGCGAAGACGCCCACTCCCACGAGCGCGGCGCCGCTGCCCCCGCTGCCGGCGAGGCCGCCTGCCATCAGGCCGATCCCGATGACGCCGAGCACACCGGCGACCACCAACCGACGGCGGATCGACGACTCGGGCAGGGCGATGTCGTCACGCATCGCCGCGACGGGGGCGATGCTGGCCGCGCGGCGCGCAGGCAGGTAGGCGGCGAACATCGTGACGAGCAGGCCGACCAGGTAGGAGACGACGACCGTGCGCGCCGAGAACACCAGCGCTGTCGCGGACAGGTCGAGCCCGAAGGTCGCGAACACGGCCTTGAGAGCTGCGGCCAGCCCGAATCCACCCAGCAGGCCGAGGGTCGAGCCGATGAAACCGACGACCAGGGCCTCCAGGAGCACAGACCGGGTGACCTGCCGACGGGCAGCACCGAGTGCGCGTAGGAGGGCCAGCTCGCGGCTGCGCTGTGCCACGAGGATCGAGAAGGTGTTGATGATCAGGAAGGTGCCCACGACGAGGGCGATCGCGGCAAAGACGAGCAGGAAGATGTTCAGGAAGTTCAGCACCGTGGCGATCTGGTCCTGGGTCTCCTTTGCGACCACGTCACCGGTCACGGCCTCCAGTCCGGACGGCAGCTTCTCTGAGGCTTCGTGGGCCAGCTGCTGCTGGCTCACTCCGTCCTGGGCGGTCAACGCCACGGATGAATAGACGTCGCGGCCACCGAAGAAGAGCTGCTGGGCGGTGTGGGTGTCGAAGAGCACGAGGGACGCCCCGGCGAGACCTCCGCCTCCGAACTGGCCGATGCCGACGAGCTTCGCCGTGACGTGCGGTCGGTCGCCGGAGCTGATCATCTGCACCGTGTCCCCGAGCGCGTATCCCGCCTTGTCGACGGTGGTGGGGTCGAGCGCCACCTGGTGCGCGCCGTGTGGTGCGTGCCCCTGTGAGATGAGCACCGATGGCTTTCCGGTGATCGAGGGTGCGTCGTTGTAGTTGAAGCTCAGCGTGGGGGCGCCGGTGCCCCCCACCACCTTGCCGTTGGTGCCGATGACGAAGAGGCTCTGGCTGCTGACCGTGCCGTCCACACGGGCCGCACCGGGCACCGACTCGAGGGACTGCAACGTCCGGGCAGGGATGGCCCGGGTGTCGATCAGTGCACTGTCACCGCTCCAGTTGTCCTGCCCCGCGGGACGGACGGTGACGTCGGAGGTCCCTCCCTTGATGATGTCGTCGAAACTCTTGGACATCGTGTCGGTGAAGACCAGCGAGCCGGCGACGAACGCGACGCCGATGACGATGGCGAAACCACTGAGGACCAGACGGATTTTGCGCGCAAAGAGGTTGCGCCACGTGACTTTGAGCACGGTTCAGGACTCCGGCTCGCCCGCGAGCGCCGCGTCCTGGAACTCGACGGGGCCCTGTCGGTTGTGCCGCAGCTGGATCTGGGACATGCGTTCCAGCACCGAGTCGGCGGTCGGTGCGTGGAGCTCGTCCACCAGCCTGCCGTCGGCGAGGAACACGACGCGGTCGGTGTATGACGCCGCGACCGGGTCGTGCGTCACCATCACGATCGTCTGCCCGAAGTCACGCACGCTACGTTGCAGGAAGCCGAGCACCTCGGCACCCGAGGTGGAGTCGAGGTTGCCCGTGGGCTCGTCCGCGAAGACGATCGAGGGCCGGCTCATCAGGGCCCGGGCGCAGGCGACCCGCTGCTGCTGTCCACCCGACATCTCACTCGGCCGGTGGCCCAACCGGTCGCGCAGGCCGACCGCCTCGATCACGGTGTCGAACCACTCTGCTTCCGGCTGGCGTCCGGCGATCGACAGCGGCAGCAGGATGTTCTCCTGCGCGCTGAGCGTCGGCACCAGGTTGAACGACTGGAAGACGAAACCGATGTCGTCACGGCGCAGCTCGGTCAGCTTCTTGTCAGAGAGACCCGCGATGTTCGTGTCGCCGATGTGGATCTCCCCGGAGCTGACCGTGTCGAGCGCGGCCAGGCAGTGCATCAGGGTGGACTTGCCGGAGCCGGACGGGCCCATCACGGCAGTGAACTCGCCGGAGCCGATCTCCAGCGAGACGCCGTCGAGTGCTCGAACCTCCGCGTCGCCCTTTCCGTAGACCTTCGTGAGGGCGGTCGCGCGTGCTGCGATCGTGGTCATGCGTGTTCTCCCGAGTCAGTTGGCTTGTCGGCAAGCGTAGGCGAGGGCGCCTGCTGGGCACACACGTTTTTGTCCCGATTCGGCCATGACGGATGTCAGGGATTGACGGGCCGGGTGGACCCCCGTGCACCGGTGATCGGCGGTTCGGCGATCGGCGTGAACCGGACTTCGCCCGCGTTCGTGTCCACGGTGTCGAAGGAGGTGGATCCGTTGCGGAGTCAAAGGATCTGGCAGGTGATGGTGGGCGGCGCGCTCGTGCTCGGCGCAGCGGCGTGTGGCACGAACGGCGCAGGTGCGACAGGGGCGGCGAACACCTCGATGGGAAGCCCCGCGGCGAACGCACCCACCGCGTCGACGGTGTCGGTCAAGGGAGGCGTGCTGGTCGACGACCAGGGGCTCACGCTCTACGAGGCAAACCGTGAGTCGGCCGGCGCACTGCGGTGCACCGGCTCCTGCCTCAAGGTCTGGATGCCGCTGGTGGTGACCGGCCGGCCGAAGGCCGGGGCGGGCGTGACCGGCACCCTCGGCACGGTCGACCGACCGGACGGCCGACACCAGGTGACCTACGACGGCATACCCGTCTACTCCTTCGCGTTCGACAAGGGCGCGGGGCAGGTGGCCGGTGACGGGGCGAAGGACAGCTTCGGCGGCAGGCGGTTCACCTGGCACGCCGTGCGGCCGGCCGGCGCGTCGAGCCCGGCCACCGGAAGCGGTGCGGGCGGATACAACTACTGAACCGAGCAAACGAAGGCTCGTAAGGCGTGGCGCGCGGTGCCGGGAAGCGGAGTCAGTGGGTTGCGGTCACCACGGCGACCACGTAAAGAGCAAGGACGAGCAGACCGATCACGGTGCGCAAGGCTGTGGCGTGGCGAGCGCCGGTCTCGACCCGGGTGGCGAGCGCGCCCTCGCCGACGAGGGCCTGCCGACGCAGCTTCGTCATGGCCCGGGCCTGCCGCACCCCCAGGCCTGTCGCCACGATCACCGCTGCGACGAGGATCACCAACGCGGTCGCGAGACCGTCCCAGGTCCTGGCGCCGAGCAGCACGCCGCCGGTGATCAGGGCCACGACCATGGCGACGATGGCGATCGGCAGGAAGGTGCGGCCCACCTGGCGGAAGAGCGCAACCCGTGGCGCCTCCTCCAGGGAAGCGCGGGAGGCCCGGCTGACCACCATGAGCATGACGAAGCCGCCGATCCAGACGGACGCGGCGAGGACGAGGAGGCCGACCAACACGGCCTGTAGTGCTGCGGACATGGGGCGGGCTTCTCCTGGTTGCACGGTGTGGCGACTCTGCCGCCCAATTTATCACCTTTCAGGCCGTGAATATTGCGCTGGGCGGCGTAGGACGATCGCCTGTGGACAACCCCAGCGGGGAGACGCGTGATCGGCCTAGGTTGGCCGCGTCGAAAGGGGATCACCGTGAGCAGGTGGGCGGTCGACCCGGCCGAAGTTCGTGCCGGTGGGAACGGCGTGCAGGCAGTGGGCAGCCATGTCGCACGGGTGGCCGCAGAAGTGGCCAGGGCGCTGACGTCCGTGGCGGGGGCGGGGGGCGACGCGGCCGTCGCGCAGTCCGCGACGGCCGCGTCCCGGCGCTGGGGCCATGAT
>NZ_VOHR01000580.1 GCF_009192725.1 Segeticoccus rhizosphaerae
GCAGCGGCGTAGCGCGTCCCGACCGCCCGGATCGGGCAGATCGCCGGCCCGGGTGGGGAGGCGGGGCGCCGGGCCCCGGCGTGGCGGGGATGGCAGCAGTCACGTCTTGCAGCATAAGTGAGTGAGCGCTCACTCACCAACTCAATTTCCACCGACCCCGCGTGGGGTCAGGCCATGTCGTCCAGGGGGCGCAGCTCGTCCGCGTAGGAGACGGAGGTGCGGCGGAGCACCCCTTCGGCGGACATGGCGTACTGCCCCATCCGCCACAGGGGCGGCGAGTAGGCGTGGATCGACACCGAACCCGCATCACGGCCGACCATCCGGTGGATGTGGTCCGGCCCGAAGGAGTAGGCCCGCCCGGCGGGGACCTCGGTCTCCAGGCTGGGCACGCCGATGGCCAGGTTGTGCTCGGTGACGGCTCCCTGGGTCACCGCGACCGCCCCCGAGGAGGTGTCGTGGTCGTGCCAGCCGGTGTCGTTGCGTGGAGTCCAGCACAACACCCAGACGTCGACGTGGGCGTCGCGGTGCAGCGAGACGTAGTGTCGGTGCTCGTCGCTGAACGCCACGTGCTGCGCCCACTGCGCCGGATCGCGGGCGATGGCGGTGGCGAGCTCGAGCAGCTCGTGCTGGTCGAGGTCCCGGCCGGGCAGCCGGTCGAGCGTGGTGCCCGCAGGGACCTCCGTCAGCGCGACGGCGTGCCGAGCGGCCACCCCCGTCCGGGTGGCACTGGTCTCGGGAACGGTCATGGTCATGGTCGTCTCCCTCCTTCGAGGAGTCGTCGAGGATTGTCAACGTGTATGGCGTGGCTCGCCGCCGCACCCATGCGCAGCTGCGACGGGGTGATCGGCTCGGCATAGGGCCGGTCGCTGCCGAGCACCAGCGCGTCGATGCCGAGGACGCGGGCAAGGGCGTCGAGGGCCTGCGGCCCGTAGGACGAGGTGTCCGCGAAGACGCCGGGGTCGATCGGGCCGAGGGAGCCTCCCCGCGCCTGCAGGCGCTCGTGGTGGACCGGGGCGAGGCCCGCCCCCGCGGCGAAGCAGATCCGCAGACCGGGCAGCAACGACCGGCCCGCGACGTGCCACGCCCACCAGCTGGCTTGCAACTGTGCGGGATAGCTCACGAGTGCCGGCCACCAGCCCGGCAGCTCGGCGCCCGGCGTCGCCCCCGTGGCGGCAGAACCGCCGGCAGCGCCGGCGACCGGTCCGGG
>NZ_VOHR01000581.1 GCF_009192725.1 Segeticoccus rhizosphaerae
GTGCCGTGCTGCGTGGTGGTCATGATGCTGCTCCCTGGTCGTGGCTTCTGATGGTCCTGCCCTGCATCTGCGCGAGGACCGCGTCCAGACGCTGGTAGCAGCTGGTAGGCCGCGATCGGGTGCAGCAGCCCGCCGGTGAGCGCGCGCACCTGGCGCAGCCGGCTCGACCACTCGGGGCCGGCCGCGACCACGCCGCCCATGACATCGCCGTGGCCGCCGAGGTACTTCGTGGCCGAGTGCAGCACCAGCGCGGCGCCCTGCCGGCGGGGACGCTGCAGGACCGGCGTGGCGAAGGTGTTGTCGACGAGCACCGGCACGTCGGCGGCCTGCGCGCACACCGCCGACAGGTCGAGCAGCTCGAGGGTCGGGTTGGCGGGGGTCTCGACGACGACCAGGCCGGTGTCGGGGCGGATCGCGTCGCCGACGGTGTCGGCGGTGGCCCAGGTGACGGCGGTGCCGAGCAGGCCGGTCGCGAGCACGTGGTCGGACCCGCCATACAGCGGGCGCACGGCGACGACGTGCGACTTGCCGGCGGAGACCGTGGCGAGCAGGCAGGCGCTGAGCGCGGCCATGCCGCTCGCGAAGGCGACCGCCTCCTCGCATCCCTCGAGCTCGGCCAGGGCCGTCTCGAACCTGGCCACGGTGGGGTTCCAGAGCCGCTGGTAGACGTGGCTGTCGGTGGCGGTCGGCCGCCCGCCGGTGGCCATGGTCTCGTAGGCGTCGCCGCCGTGCTCGACGTCGGGCAGCGGGTTGGTCGTCGACAGGTCGATCGGCGGGACGTGCACTCCGGCGGCGGCCAGGTCGTCGCGACCGGCGTGGACGGCGCGGGTCGACAGAGGATCGGTGAAAGCTGGCGTGGTGGTCATGTATGGCTCCAGAGGGTCAACGGCGGTCCGCTCATGATGGAAGGATCCACGACATAGGGCAATAGATCCGCAGAACATGCGAAAGTGACCCTGTTGGCGAGGTCTTGCTTCGTATGACGGAGGCCGCCGCCGCGCGCGGCCGCAGATCGTGCATCGAGCTGGGGTGGCCCGGCGCGGCTACCCCGCGGCTCGGTGGCTCCACTCCGTCTTCGCCGCCCGTCGTCGCCGCTAGGCTCGCGGTCGTGTCTCCTGTCCCACCAGCGCGTGCGCCGGGGCCCGACCCGCGCCCGCGGCCGAGGCTCGACGACGTGGACCG
>NZ_VOHR01000582.1 GCF_009192725.1 Segeticoccus rhizosphaerae
GGCGTCGGCACGGCGCAGGGACCCGCCGTGTCGTCGCCGGCCCCGTCGGGTGCCACGACCGCGCCCGGCGACGGCACCGGCACCCGGCCGGTGGCCATGCAGCAGCTGGGGCAGGACCGGCTGCTCGCGACCGTCGCCTTCACCCGGAAGGCCTGGGGGACGAGCGTCGACCTCACCTGCGCCTACGAGTCGGGCCGCGGCTACACCCCGGGCGCCCCACCGGCATACGAGCTGGTGGTCCAGCAGGCCGACGGGACGACCCAGCAGGTGGCGACGTGGCGGGCGGTGCCGGGCCGGGAGATGAGCCTGCAGGGTGCGAGCTCGTGGAACCGTGCGGACATCGCCACGGTCGAGGTGCGCACGGCGACGGGCCGCCCGGTGCTACGGCTGGCGAGCTGAGCACTCGCGCCCGGTGCTACGGCTGGCGAGCTGAGCGCTCGCGCCAGAGCGCAACGGTGCCGGCGACGAGGGCGAGCAGTTCGGAGAGCCAGCCGAGCACCTGGTCGGTGCCGGTCCAGGTCTCGTGCACGCTGAACAGGCCCACCGTCGCGGCCAGCGTGAACGCGATGAGCGTGGAGGCGCCGAATCCGATCGCCCCGAGGAGCGGCAGCCAGTGCCGCCACACCAGGACGGCGACGGCGATCACGAGGCCGCCGACGGCATTCAGCAGGAAGAGCGGGCCGATCACGCTGATCGAGTCGTACCCCCGGAACCACAGCCACAGGTGGACGCCGGCCGACACCAGCACTCCGAGAGCTGCCGCGGCGCGCCATGCCAGCGTGCCGCCCCTGGTCAGGTCCATCGTGCGGGCTCCTCGTTCGCTGGTGGTCATCGTCGTCTCCTTGGCTGGACGTGTGCTGTGAGTCGTCCGGCGGATGCACGGCACGTCTCTGTGGACGACACGAGCCAAGGCGCCGGTCGGTTCAAGTCGGATCGGCGGTCCGCCGGACGCGGCCACTCTGGCCGATTCCGGCGAAGGGCGTTGAACCTCCCTGCGACCGGCGCCGTGTCCATCGGCATGCGACCCGACACGCGACCCCCGGAGCGGCACACCCCATCGATCAACCGTCGCCAGGTGCTGGCCGGCACCGCGACGCTGGCGGCCGGCCTGGTGGTCACGGCCGGATGCAGCTCGGGGTCGTCCGGCGGCGCGGCCGAGGACACCGGCGGTGCGCGGCC
>NZ_VOHR01000583.1 GCF_009192725.1 Segeticoccus rhizosphaerae
CAGGCTGCGCCACCGGCGGGCCGCGGCGCTGGCGGCGCCCTGGGAGTGCGAGACCAGCAGCGCGGCCGCACCGGTCTGGAGCGCCTCGCCAAGGTCCTCCGAGGGCACCTGACGACCCCGGAAGAAGGCGGTGACGCGGTCCCGGAGCTTGCTCACGCCGGCCTCGATCTGGCGCAGGAACTCCCCCGTCCCGACGAACTCCTGCCATCGGGCGAGCACCTCTCCCCGCAACAGCGAACCGTCGCTCATACCCTCCGAGACGCCGGCGAGCGCATCGGCATACGCGGTGGCCGCGCTGGCCCGGAGTCCCTCGATCGCGTTCTCCTGCTGAGCGGTTGCCGCCGCGAGCAGGCCGGCGCGGTCGCCGAGCGAGTCGAGGGCGCCGGTGAGCGTGCGCTTGATCACCGTGGCACGGGCCTTGGCGTCCTGCGCGAGCGACTGCAGCCACGAGCGGAGCCGTCCGATCTCGGTCTCGGGAAGCAACCCGTTGACCAGCGCGGTCTCGACCACGGTGAAGACCGGTGCCGTGCCCAGGCCCTGTTCGGCCAGCATCGACGCGAGGTGACCCCTGACCTCCTCCATCGCCTCCGGCGGCACCCGATCGAGCACGATCGCCACCGAGGTGCCCCGGTCGGACGCCTCGCGCAGCAGGTCCCACGGCACCGCGTCGGCGTAGCGTGCCGCGGTGGTGACGAACAGCCACAGGTCGGCAGCCGACAGGAGCTGCCGGGCCAGGTCGCGGTTTGCCTCGACCACGGAGTCGATGTCGGGGGCATCGAGCAGGGCCAGCCCGGGCGGCAGGGCGTCGGAGGCCACGAGCCGGACCGACGACGGGTCGTCGTCCGGCCCCTCGGCGCCCGTGAGCCGGCCGAGTCCGGGGAGCACCCGGGTGCCCGTGAACCAGCGCTCGTCCTCGGGGTGGTGGACCAGCACCGAGGCGCGGGTGGTCGGACGCAGCACCCCGCTGCGACTGACCACGTGGCCCACGATCGAGTTCACGAGCGTCGACTTGCCCGCTCCGGTTGACCCGCCCACGACCGCGAGCAACGGCGCATCGAGGGCAGCCAGCCTGGGGATGACGTAGTCGTCGAGCTGGCGCAGCAGGCTCGACTGCGAGCGGCGCGCGTCGGTCGCGCCGGGCACGTCCAGCGGCAGCCGGGCCGCCTCGACGGCGCCG
>NZ_VOHR01000584.1 GCF_009192725.1 Segeticoccus rhizosphaerae
CTGCGCCGCCCTCCCGCGGCTGGGCGTCGCAGGCCTGACCGACCTCGGGCTCGGCGCCGTCGAGGGCGGCTCGGTCCACGCCCGGTGCGACCTGCGGCCCTACGCCGATGAGCAGCACTCCTGGTGGGTGGCCTCGGACCTGTCCGAGATCGCCGTGCGCGGACCGCTGCCGGACGACCACGTGCTCGGCATCGGCGGTGCGTCGACAACGCTCGCCTCCTGGACGCCGCGCCCACCGGTCACGTCGGCGCTCGACCTCGGCACCGGCTGCGGCGTGCAGGCGTTGCACCTGTCCGCACACGCGGAACGCGTGGTCGCGACCGACGTGTCGCAGCGGGCCCTGCGCTACGCCACGTTCAACGCAGCCCTCGCCGGGCTGGACCTCGACCTGAGACTCGGCAGCATGCTTGAACCGGTGCGCGGCGAGCGGTTCGGGCTCATCGTCAGCAACCCGCCCTTCGTCATCACGCCGCGGTCACCCGACGTGCCGCGCTACGAGTACCGGGACGGCGGACTGGCCGGTGACCAAGTGGTCCGCGACCTCGTCCGCAACCTCGCCGACCACCTCGAGCCAGGGGGCGTCGCGCAGCTGCTCGGCAACTGGGAGCTCCCCGCCGGGGGTGACTGGAGCGCTCGGGTCGGTGACTGGTTGGACGGCACCGGCCTGGACGCCTGGGTGATCCAGCGGGAAGTGCAGGATCCCGCGGAGTATGCCGAGACCTGGGCCCGTGACGGTGGCCAGCGGCCCGGCACGGAGGGGTTCGAGCGGCTGTATGCCGCGTGGCTGGCCGACTTCGCCGTGCGCGACGTGGCCTCGATCGGCTTCGGCGTGGTGACCGTGCAGCGTCCCACGACCGACCGCGCCCCCTGGCGTGACCTCGTCGAGGTCCTCGGCCCGGTGTCAGCGCCGATGGGCCCGACCGTGCTCGCGGGGGTGCGTGCCCGCACCTGGCTGGCCGAGCACGGCGACCGGGGAGTGCTCGAGACCGCATGGCGGTGCGCCGACGACGTCACCGAGGAACGGCACGGCAGGCCGGGTGCCGAGGACCCGGGCGTCATCCTGATCCGTCAGGGTGGCGGGCTGCGCCGCGCGGTGCGCGCCGACACGGCGCTCGCCGCCTTCGTCGGGGTGTGCGACGGCGGTCTGACCGCCGGTCAGGCGCTG
>NZ_VOHR01000585.1 GCF_009192725.1 Segeticoccus rhizosphaerae
ACAGGGCAGGAGCCCGTGTCCGTAGGCGTCCGCCTTGACCACGGCCATGACCTGGGCGCTGCCGGCGCGCCGCCTCAACTCGGTCACGTTGGCGCTGACGGCGGCCAGGTCGACCGTCGCCCGGGCCGTCGCCGCGTGCACGGCGATCGCCGGGGACGACTGTGCTGACGCGGTGCTCATGGCGCCAGTCTGTCAGCCCCGAGTCCGCGCTGCTGGCACCGGGGACTCCGTGTCGACCGGCTCGGGCCCGGCGGTGTCCTGCTCGATCTGCAGCATCTGCCATGACGCAGAACGGACAGGAAGAGCCTCGGGTGCCTAGACTCCGGCCCATGAGCCCCGAGCGGACCGGCTCGACCGGGACCCCCGCGCCGGGGCACGCGCGTCCGGCCGACCTGGCACCGTTCCCGCTCGACGACCTCGCTGCGGTCGGGGGGCTGCGTGAGCGCAAGAAGCAGGCCACTCGGCACGCCCTGCAGTCGGCCGGGCTCTCGTTGGTCGACGAGCGGGGTCTCGAGCGCGTGACCGTGCAGGAGATCGCCGAGGCGGCGGACGTGTCACCGCGCACCTTCTTCAACTACTTCCCCACCAAGGAGGCCGTCCTCGTCGGCAGCGATCCGACCGGCCCGCAGCGGCTCGCCGAGAGGTTCCTCGCCCGCCCCGACGCCGAGCCGCCCCTGGTCGCCCTGCGCGCGGTCTTCCTCGCCCAGGCCGAGGCCATCGCCGAGAGCCAGCCGCTGTGGCAGCTGCGCCAGCGGGTGGTTCAGCGCAACCCGTCGCTGTGGCCGGCGCTGGTCGGGGCGAGCGCCGACACCGAGCGCCTTCTCGCCGAGGCGGTCGCCGAGCGCACCCGGGCGGCCGCGGACGACCCCTACCCGGCGCTGGTGGCGGCCGTGGCGGCAGCGGCCATGCGCACCTCCATGCAGCACTGTGCCGCAACGGGATTCGCCAAGCCGGTCGCCGAGCTCGCGGAGTCGGCCTTCGACGCGCTCATCGCCGGGCTCCCTCCTCCGGGGGACTGAGGGGCGTCGTCGGCCGGCCTGGCACCGGTCGCACCGCGCAACCAGCGCGGCGCGACCGCCAGCCGATCGGAGCCGTCAGCGCCGCAGCAGGTCCGCCACGACAGCGGGTATGGCGTGTGCCACGCCCGTGGCTCGGA
>NZ_VOHR01000586.1 GCF_009192725.1 Segeticoccus rhizosphaerae
CCCCGCGGCGCGTGCGGACGGCTCGAGCCGCGGGGCGGGGCGAGAGTCGCCGGAGCAGGTGGGCCACCAGCCGGTGGACGCGGTGGGCGGGGCGTCGGTGCTCGTCGTGCCCGATCGCCCACACCTGGTAGGCCATCGGCACGAGCAGGGCGAGGCCCAATCCGCGCAGCAGCCAAGACCGCCCGGGGATGGAGGAGCCGATCAGGACACCTGCGCCGAGCGCCGTCAGGCAAATCCCCGCCAACCGGAGACGCAGCCTGCGGACCAGACCCCCAACCATCAGAGCGAAGGACTCATCGATGTGCAGCTGCCGCTCGAGGGCGTCCAACTGTCGCTGTTCGTCGTTGGAGAGTGGCAATCCTGCGCCTCCCTTCCACGAAGAGGTGTCCGCTCTGCCGGGGCCGCGCGGGAGAGCAGGTGACTCATGCGTCATACCCATGATCCTCCAGCGCTAACCGAACGGCGGGCCGAGAACTCCGGATTCGGCGTTTGGCCGCACCCCGGCGCGGGTACCGACCAAGGGGACAACCTGGAGGAGGGTGTCATGGCGAACGAGGCCCCCGAGAAGAACGTGATCGCCGTGCTGGTCCAGGACCACGACCGGATCCGGTCGCTGTTCGGGGAGGTCCAGGCAGCGCGGTATGCCGATCGCCGCCAGGAGGTCGCCCACGAGCTCTCCGCCCTGCTGGTCCAGCACTCCACCGCCGAGGAGATGTTCCTCTATCCCGAGGTCCGCGAGTCGATCGCTGACGGGCCCTCGCGGGCGGACCGGGGGCTGCAGGAACACAAGGATCTCGAGCGCCGGCTCAAGAAGTGGGGACGCGGGGGCGACGACGAGGAGTTCATGGCCGCCTTCCAAGACGTGCGCGCGGCCGTCCTCCAGCACATCGACGAGGAGGAGCAGGAGCTCTTCCCTGCGCTCGAGGCGCAGATCCCGGTGGAACGACTGCACGAGCTCGCGCTCCGGATCGAGCAGAGCGAACGGATCGGTCCGACCCGACCGCACCCGTCGGCGCCCCACCGCCCCCCGGTCAACAAGCTCCTCGCCCCGGGGATGGGCATCGTCGACCACCTGCGCGACCGGCTCGCCGGCCGTCGCGGTCACTGAGCCGCCCAGCCGCGCCGGTCGGCGCGCCGACTCAC
>NZ_VOHR01000587.1 GCF_009192725.1 Segeticoccus rhizosphaerae
GACGTTGCTGGCGGCCTGTGGGGCCGGCAGCGCGGGTGAGCGCTACGTCGATGCGCACCTGGCTGCGTTGCGGGCCGCCGCGGCCCTGCTCGCGGCCCGGAGCAAGCCGGTCGCCCGCTCCAGGCCGCGCAGTGTGTGGGAGGTGTTGCCCACCGTCGCCTCCGACCTGGGGGAGTGGGCAGCCTTCTTCGCCGGGTCCGGCCGGCGGCGAGCGGCCCTCGAGCGGGGCTCGGCCACCGCGAGCAGCCGCGAGGCCGACGACCTGCTGCGGCAGGCCGAGATCTTCCTCGAGCTCGTCCAGGCGCACCTCGGTCTGCCGATCAGTGCGCCGCTGCCGCAGTTCATGACCCCCACGGCGTCCGAGCACGCCGCTGCGACAACCTGGCAGGAGCCCGGTGAGTGAGTCCTTCGCCCACCTGCACGTCGCGTCCGGGTTCTCTCTGCGTTACGGCGCCTCGACCCCCGCCGCGCTGGTGCAGCGGGCCGCCGATCTCGGTCAGCCCGCCCTCGGCCTGACCGACCGCGACGGGCTCTACGGTGCAGTGCGGTTCGTCCAGGCCTGCACGCAGGCGGGGATCGACCCGGTCCTCGGGGTCGACCTCGCCGTGGAGGATCCCACAGCGGGTGCCGGGCTGCTGAGCGTTTCTTCGTCCGGGCGGCGGGTGCGGGTCCACCCGGTCAAGGGCGGTGCGGTGGTCGACGACCGGCATCCCCGGGTGACCGTGCTCGCCCGGGGGCAGGCGGCGGGGGTGGCGCCCGGTCTCGGCTGGGCCCGGTTGTGCCGGCTGGTGACCGAGACGCACCTGCGCGGCGAGCGCGGCACTCCGGTCAGCACCCCCGAGCTGATCGCGACCTGGTCACGGGTCGACCGGTCCGGCGATCCCCAGAACCCCTCCGTCGGCGACGACCCCGGCGCCGCTCTCGTGGCCCTGCTCGGCCCCGGCTCCGACGTGGGACGAGCCGTCCTGCGCCGCGACCTCGTGCGTGCCAGGGAGCTGCTGCGGCGCTGGCAGGAGTGCCTGCCCCGCGACGGGTTGGCCATCGAGGTCGTCTGCCACGGCGGGCCGCCGGGAAGCCCGGGAAGCCGCGGTCACGCCGCCCGGCTGTGGGGCTCGCCCTCGAGTCGGGGGTCCCGGCGG
>NZ_VOHR01000588.1 GCF_009192725.1 Segeticoccus rhizosphaerae
CGGCAAGCCGCAGGCGCTCGCCGTGGCGCCGACCCGTGAGCTCGCCGTGCAGGTCGCCGGCGACATCGAGCGCGCCGGCAAGAGGCGCGGCGCCCGCGTCCTCACCGTCTACGGCGGTCGTGCCTACGAGCCGCAGGTCGAGGCGCTGCAGCGTGGCGTCGAGGTCGTCGTCGGCACACCGGGCCGGCTGATCGACCTGGCCAAGCAGGGTCACCTCGACCTGTCCCACGCCAAGACCGTCGTCCTCGACGAGGCCGACGAGATGCTCGACCTCGGCTTCCTGCCGGACGTCGAGAAGCTGCTGGCCCTGACCCCCGCATCCCGGCAGACCATGTTGTGGTCAGCGACGATGCCCGGCGCCGTCGTGGCCCTGGCCCGTCGCTACATGACGCAGCCGACCCACATCCGGGCGATGGAGGAGGACGGCAGCGACCGGCGCACCGTCAAGGCGGTCGAGCAGTTCGTCTACCGCGCCCACGCGATGGACAAGGTCGAGATGCTCGCGCGGATGCTGCAGGCCAAGAACCGCGGCCTGACCATCATCTTCAGCCGCACCAAGCGCACCGCGGCCAAGGTGTCCGACGAGCTCGTGGACCGCGGCTTCGCGGCCGCTCCCATCCACGGCGACCTCGGCCAGGGCGCCCGCGAGCAGGCCCTGCGGGCGTTTCGCAAGGGCAAGGTCGACATCCTGGTGGCCACCGACGTCGCCGCCCGCGGCATCGACGTCGACAACGTCACCCACGTGGTCAACTACCAGTGCCCGGACGACGAGAAGACCTACCTGCACCGGATCGGCCGCACCGCGCGCGCCGGCAACACCGGCATCGCGGTCACCTTCGTCGACTGGGACGACATCCCGCGGTGGGGTCTGATCAACAAGGCCCTCGACCTCGGGATCCCGGACCCGCTGGAGACCTACAGCTCCTCCGAGCACCTCTACGCCGAACTCGAGATCCCCACGACTGCCACGGGTCGCCTGCCCCGGTCCGCCCGCACGCGGGCCGGCCTCGAGGCAGAGGAGGTCGAGGACCTCGGTGAGACCGGCAAGCATGGCGGTCACGCCGGCCCGGCGCGGTCCCGCGACGGCCGGTCGGGCGGGTCCCGCTCGGGCGGTCGCGACGGCGCGAG
>NZ_VOHR01000589.1 GCF_009192725.1 Segeticoccus rhizosphaerae
AGGGTCACCAGGTCCGCGGGCGAGGCGCCCACGCCCGCGGACCTGGTGACCCTGGCGCGGGCCGTCCTCGCCTCCGGGGTGGCCGCACTGGTCGCCGACTCGAACGCGAGCGGGTCCACCGGTGCCCCTTCCGTGGCGCTGGTCGGGCTCACGGTCGTGGCGCTGCTGCTCGACGCGGTCGACGGACGGGTCGCCCGCCGCACCGGGACGGTGTCGGCCTTCGGGGCGAGGTTCGACGGCGAGACCGACGCCTTCCTCATCCTGGTGCTCAGCGTGTATGCCGTGCCCCGCTACGGCGCCTGGGTGCTCGCCATCGGGCTGGTTCGCTACGTGTTCTGGCTGGCCGGGCGAGTCCTGCCGTGGCTACGGGCGCCGCTGCCGGCGCGTGACTGGCGCAAGGTGGTGGCGGCCTTCGCCGGGGTGGCGCTCACGGTGGCCGCCGCCGGGATCCTGCCCCGTGCGGTCACCCTCGGTGCGCTGGTGGTGGCCGCGCTGTTGCTGGCGGAGTCCTTCGGCCGGGACGTGCTGTGGCTGTGGCGTCGACGTCACGAGGTGCCGACCGCGGCACCGCAACGGGTCGTGCGACCTGCCGGGCCGGGGCGGCGCGTGGCACGTGTGCTCCTGGACGTGATCGCCCTGCTGGTCGTCTGGGCCGTCCTGCTGGCGCCGACCGAGCTCCCCGCCCTGACACCGAGCGTCCTGCTGCGGATTCCCTTGGAGCTGTTGGTCGTCGGGGCCCTGGCCCTCGCCCTGCCCACGCGGCCGCGGCGGGCGGTGGCCGGGGTCCTCGGGGTGCTGTTCGCGCTGGTCATGATCGTCAAGCTGCTCGACATGGGCTTCTTCGCCGCCCTCGACCGACCGTTCAACCCGGTCACCGACCTCGGCCTTTTCGGCCCGGTCTTCGCCCTGGTGCGGGACACGGTCGGCCGGGTCGCGGGCGACGTCGTCGGCGTCGCGGCCCTCCTCGTGGTCGTCGGGCTGCTCGTGGGCGTGCCGCTCTCGGTGGGGCGGATCTCCTCGGTGGTCTCGCGACACCGCCGCCAGGCCACGCCGGTCGTGGCCGGGCTGACGGCGCTCTGGGTGGTGGCGGCGGCGGTCGGGTGGCAGGTCGACACCGGTGAGCCGG
>NZ_VOHR01000059.1 GCF_009192725.1 Segeticoccus rhizosphaerae
GCCGGAGCGCGCGGGCACGACCGGCGGCTGACCGGTGTCGTAGACGACGTCGCGGGCCGGCAGTGCGACCGCACCTGCGGTCAGCTCGCCGGTGCCGTCGGCACCGCGCTCCCACAGCGCCACGTGCACCGCCCAGTCGTCGCGCGGGGGCTCGGAGTACTCCCTGGTGCCGTCCACCGGGTCGACGATCCACACTCGCGCCGCGTCGACCCGCCCCCGGTCGTCCTTGCCCTCCTCGGAGAGCACGGCGTCCTCGGGCGCCCGCTCCTTCAGCTGCGCCATCAGCCACTCGTGCGACTCCGCGTCGCCACGCCGCTTCAGCGTCGGGCCATCGGTCTCCTGCGCGCGGACCACGAGCAGCATCCGGCCCGCCCCTTCGGCCAGTTCTCGGGCCAGGTCACTGTCGGAAGACACGTGCGACACCTCAGCTTTCGGTGAGTCGAGTGGGAACACAGTATGCCGTCACGTGGCGGCCGGGGCGGAGCGCGCCAGTCAGGCGCGGCCGTCGAACAGACTGGTCACCGAGCCGTCCTCGAAGACCTCACGGATCGCCTGGCTGATCAGCGGCGCGATGGACAGCTGGGTCAGCTTGGGGAAGTACTTCGCCGGGTCGATCGGCAGCGTGTTGGTGACGATCACCTCGCGCGCCACACAGTTCTTGAGCCGCTCGACCGCGGGGTCGGAGAAGATCGCGTGCGTCGCGGCGATGACCACGCTGGCCGCGCCGTCCTTCACCAGCGCGTCGGCGGCCTGGGTGATCGTGCCACCGGAGTCGATCATGTCGTCGACCAGGATGCAGGTGCGACCCTCGACCTCACCGACCACCCGGTTGGCGACGCTCTGGTTGGGCCGGTTGATGTCGCGGGTCTTGTGGATGAACGCCAGCGGCGCGCCGCCGAGGCGGTGCGACCACTGCTCGGCCACCTTGATCCGGCCCGCGTCCGGCGAGACCACGGCCAGCTTCTCGTTGCCGTACTTGCGCTCCACGTGCTTGGACAGGATCGGCATCGCCATCAGGTGGTCGACCGGCCCGTCGAAGAAGCCCTGGATCTGCGCGGTGTGCAGGTCGACGGCCATCAGGCGGTCGGCGCCTGCCGTCTTGAACAGGTCGGCCATCAACCGGGCCGAGATCGGCTCGCGCCCGCGGTGCTTCTTGTCCTGCCGGGCGTAGCCGTAGAACGGCAGGATCACGGTGATCTGCTTGGCCGACGCACGCTTGAGCGCGTCGACCATGATCAGGTGCTCCATGATCCACTCGTTGATCGGCGCGGTGTGCGCCTGCAGCACGAACGCGTCCGAACCGCGCACGGATTCGTCGTAACGCACGTAGATCTCGCTGTTGGCGAACTCATACGCCTGCATCGGCACGAGCTCGGTGCCCAGCTGGTAGGCGACCTCCTCGGCGAGCTCGGGGTGGGCCCGTCCGGAGAAGATCATCAGCTTCTTCTCCGGGCTGTGCTTGAGGCCGGTCATGCCCGGGCCGCCCCGCCATCAGCAGGATCAACCGGCGCGGCGGCCTCCGGTATGCCGTCCTGTTCCGCCGCGCCCGCGCACTCCCCCGCCGCCTTGGCCGCCTCGTCCGTCGCGCTGCCGGGGAACCTGCGCGCCACCCATCCCTCGACGTTGCGCTGCTTCCCGCGGGCGACCGCGAGCTCGCCCGGGTCGGTGTCGAGCGTGACCGTGGACCCGGCGCCGACGTAGGTGCCGTCCGCGAGGTGCACCGGCGCCACGAGCACCGAGCCGCTCCCGACGAAGGTGTACCGCCCCACGGTCGAGGTGCGCTTGGTCTGTCCGTCGTAGTTGGCGAAGATCGTCCCCGCCCCGATGTTGGCGCCTTCCGCGATCCGGGCGTCCCCGGCATACGTCAGGTGCGGCACTTTGGCCCCCTCGCCGATGACTGCGTTCTTGGTCTCCACGAAGGTGCCGATCTTGCCGTCCGGGCCGAGCTCGGTGCCCGGCCGCAGGTAGGCGAACGGTCCGACGCTCGCCCCCTCACCGATGAGCGCGAGCGAGCCGTGCGTGCGTATGACGTGTGCACCCCTCCTGATCTCCACGTCGGTGAGCGTGGTGTCGGGGCCGATCTCGACGTCGTCACCGATCGTGGTGGCGCCGTGCAGCTGGGTGCCGGGGTGGATCGTGACATCGCGGCCGAAGGAGACGTCGGTGTCGATCCACGTCGTGGCGGGGTCGACCACCGTGACGCCTTCGCGCATCCACCGCTCGACGGTGCGCCGGTTGAGCTCGGCGCCCAGCCGGGCGAGCTGGACGCGGTCGTTGACGCCTTCGGTCTGCCACAGGTCGTCGACCAGGTGCGCGCTGACCCTGCAACCGTCACCGCGCGCGATGGCGAGGACGTCGGTGAGGTACTTCTCGCCCTGGGCGTTGTCGGTGCCGACCCGGGCGAGCGCGCTGCGCAGGCGGTCGGCGTCGAACGCGTAGATGCCCGAGTTGATCTCGGTGATCGCGAGCTGGTCGGCCGTCGCGTCCTTCTGCTCGACGATCCCGGCCACCGCCCCGTCGCCGTCGCGCAGCACCCTGCCGTAGCCGGTGGGGTCGGGCAGGTCGGCGGTGATCACGCTGACCGCGCTGCCCGACTCCTCGTGCGCCGCGACCAAGGAGGTCAGGGTCTCGGCCGCCAGCAGCGGCACGTCGCCGTAGGTCACCAGGATCGTGCCGGTCAGGTCCGACGGGAGGCAGGTGAGCCCGCACTCGACCGCGCGGCCGGTGCCCTTGACCTCGTCCTGGTCGGCGACCAGCGCCTCCGGGTCGACCTCGGTCACGTGTGCCGCGACCAGGTCGCGGCCGTGGCGCACCACGACGGCCAGGTGCTGCGGTCCGGCACCGCGCGCGGCGGCGATGGCGTGGCCGAGGAGGCTGCGCCCCCCGATGGTGTGCAGGACCTTGGGGACGGCCGACTTCATCCGGGTGCCCTCCCCGGCGGCGAGGACGATGACGGCGGCCGGGCGGTGGGTAGTCACGCGGTGGCTCTCCCGGTGGTGTGGGGATCCGGACAGGCGAACAGGGGCAGGCTGGCCCGCTGCCGCCTGCGATGCTACCCGCCGGGTGCCGCCGTCCGGCCGCTCCCCTCGCCTACCACCACGCTCCCTCCTCGCCCGCGCCCGCTCCCACCTCATCCCCCGTGCGGGCGTGGAATATCCGGCCGGTTACGGCGCTTCCCCCTCTAGATACCCCCATGGGGTATCATCAAACCGCGAGGGAGGCCGACACATGGCACACGAGCAGACGGCTCACAACATGACTGCCGAGGGGGCGGACGCGCACCACCCGGGGTCGAGCCACGACGCCCACGGGCATGACGCCCATGCGGGTCATGGCGGGCACGGCGACCATGCGGCGCAGTTTCGCGACAGGTTCTGGCTGAGCCTCCTGCTCGCCTTGCCCGTCGTGTTCTTCAGCCCGATGGTCGGCGACCTGCTCGGCTACGCGCCGCCGGACTTCCCGGGCGCCCACTGGATCGCGCCGGTGCTGGGCACCGTCATCTTCGTCTACGGCGGGCAGCCGTTCCTCACCGGAGGCTGGTCGGAGGCCAGGTCGCGGCAGCCCGGGATGATGCTGCTGATCGGTATGGCGATCACGGTCGCCTTCGTGGCGTCATGGGTCACCACGCTCGGCATCGGCGGTTTCCACCTGGACTTCTGGTGGGAGCTGGCCCTCCTGATCGTCATCATGCTGCTCGGGCACTGGCTCGAGATGCGGGCGCTCGGAGCGGCCTCGGGTGCACTGGACGCCCTCGCCGCCCTGCTGCCGGACACCGCCGAGAAGGTGACCGACTCCGGCGTCGAGCAGGTCGCCACCACCGAGCTGCTCACCGATGACGTCGTCCTGGTGCGCTCCGGGGGCCGGGTGCCCGCGGACGGCGTGATCGTGCAGGGCCGGGCCGCGGTGGACGAGTCGATGATCACCGGGGAGTCGGCACCGGTGGACCGCGGCGACGGGGACGCGGTGGTGGCCGGGACGGTCGCGACCGACAACGCCCTCCGGGTGCGGGTGACGGCCGTGGGCGAGGACACCGCCCTCGCCGGCATCGGCCGGCTGGTGAGCGAGGCGCAGTCGTCGTCGTCGCGGGCGCAGGCCCTGGCGGATCGCGCCGCGGCCCTTCTGTTCTACTTCGCGACCACCGCGGGCGTGCTGACCTTCATCGCGTGGGCGCTGCTCGGCGACCTCGACGACGCCGTCACCCGCACGGTGACCGTGCTGGTCATCGCCTGCCCGCACGCCCTGGGCCTCGCGATCCCGTTGGTCATCGCGATCTCCACCGAGCGCGCCGCGGCCTCTGGTGTGCTGGTCAAGGACCGGCTCGCGTTGGAGCGGATGCGGCAGGTCGATGTGGTGCTCTTCGACAAGACCGGGACCCTGACCAAGGGGCAACCGCTCGTGACCGACCTCGCTGTGGTCGCGGACGCCGGCCTCGACCAGGGCGCGCTGCTCGCCCTCGCCGCTGCGGTCGAGTCCGACAGCGAGCATCCACTGGCCCGCGCCATCGTGGCCCGACACCGGTCCGAGACCGGTCGCGCGGCCCCTGCCGCCGAGGACTTCCGTTCCTCGACCGGCCGCGGTGTCGAGGCGACCGTCGGCGGCGCGAGGGTCGCCGTCGGTGGGCCGGCGCTCCTGCGGGAGGCGAGGGTCGACATACCGGCTGAGCTGGTGGCGACCACCGACTCGTGGAGCGCCCGCGGGGCAACCGTGCTGCACGTGCTGCGCGAAGGCGCGGTCGTGGGTGCCGTGGCCCTGGAGGACGAGGTGCGTGAGGAGTCACGGCACGCGGTGGACGCGCTGCACGAGCGCGGGGTCAAGGTGGCCATGGTCACCGGCGACGCACGGCCGGTCGCCGACGCGGTCGCCGCACGGCTCGGCATCGACGAGGTCTTCGCCGAGGTGCTGCCGAAGGACAAGGACGCCAAGGTCGCCGAACTGCAGCGGCGAGGACACCGCGTGGCCATGGTCGGCGACGGCGTCAACGACGCCCCGGCGCTGGCGCGGTCCGAGGTCGGCATCGCCATCGGCGCCGGCACCGACGTGGCGATCGAGTCGGCCGGCGTGGTGCTGGCCTCCGACGACCCGCGATCAGTGCTGTCGGTGATCGACCTGTCGCGCGCGAGCTATCGCAAGATGTGGCAGAACCTGGTGTGGGCGAGCGGCTACAACCTGGTGTCCGTGCCGCTGGCCGCCGGCGTGCTGGCCTTCGCCGGGGTCGTGCTGTCACCCGCCGTCGGAGCGGTGCTGATGTCGCTGTCTACCATCGTGGTCGCCGCCAACGCACAGCTGCTGCGCCGTCTGGACCTGCGCCCTGCGCCGCTCGAGGCAGCAGGCACACGAGGCCGAGATGGCACAGGTGACACCGTTGGCGCCGAGACGACCGTGCACCGGTGAGCGGACGTCATACCGACCACGCCTGATGGATCCCCGCGGGAAGTGATCGTGGGGTTTGCGACAGCGGGCTGTCGCAGACCCCACGATCATTCCCCACGAGCGGCAACCGGCGTCAGCGGCGGCCGAGGCGGCGCTCACCGCTCGCGCCCGGCCGGTAGTCGAGCCCGAAGTGGGCGAAGACGTCGGCCTCGGCCTCCGCGGTGAGCTCGCCGTCGGTGTCGATCGAGGGGCCGTCCTTGACGAGCTTCTTGGCCCGCATCACCCGGACGTGGTCGGGAGCCACGCGCGCCCCCTCCAGCGGCACGAAGACCAGCCGGCGCCGGCCGGCCAAGCCGATCCGCACGCTGGCGAAGGTCGGCTCCTCGCTGGCGGTGTCGAAGTAGACCGCCTCGAGGACCCCCACCTTGGAGCCGCCCTCGTCGACCACGTCGTGGCCGCGCCAGTCACGGATGTCGTCCACCTCGAATGCGCGCATGGCCTCACGGTACCCGCGTCCGGCCCGCTCAATCCGGCTTCGCCGGGTCGGTCACCGGGCCGAGGTCGGGGCGGTCGCGCAGCTCGAGCGGGCCACCAGCGGTCTCCATCTCGAGCACCCACACGATGTTGCTGCCGCTGCGCCAGAGCGGTGCCGGTGCGTAGAGCGTGCGCTGCGGCCCGACGTGCCAGTAGCGACCGAGCAGGAACCCGTTCAGCCACACGAATCCCTTGCCCCAACCGGGCAGCGCCAGGAAGCCATCGCCGGGTGCCGGCACGGAGATCTCGCCCCGGTGGAACATGGGAGCCTCCGCCGCAACGGGCGCCAGTGCACCCCCGCCGCCGTATGCCGCGCCGCTCCCCTCGGGCGCGCCGCTCCGGTCCGCTCCTGGCCCGGCCCCCGCCCGCTCGGCGAACCGGGTGACGGCGGTGAGGAAGCCCGGGTCGTCCAGCCGGACCGGGCGGCTCGCCCACCCGTGGATCCAGCGGCGCCCCAGCCGAACACCGCCGGTGATGCCCTTGCGTTCACCCAGCTGCGTGCCGTAGTTGACCCGGCCCTGGTTCTCCACGAACAGGTCGAGCCGGACCACGGCGCCGCTGCCTCGCACCGTCAACGCAGCCTCGGTCTCGTTGCCGTCCAGCGCGCCGAGCGGCCGGCCGTCGGCCAGCACGGTCGCTCGGTCGTGCAGCCCCACGACGGACAAAGGATGCTCACCCGCAGGCGCCAGCACCCGGCCGCGGTAGTGCACCAGGCCGTGGTCCTGGCCCAGCTGTTCCATGGTCAGCGGCATCGGTGACGCCGCCGCCTCCCCGAGCTCCTCGGCGACCTCGAGCAGACCCGGCCCGGCGGTCGTCGGCACCCGCTGCGTGGCGAGACGGGGCAGCTCGGGCACACGCGTCAGCGGTGGCAGCTCGCGGTGTCGCCCGATCACCTCGCGGAAGGCGTGGAACTTGGCGGTCAGCTCGCCCGCCTCTCCGACCGCCGCGTCGTAGTCGTAGCTCGTGACTGTGGGCTGGTGCCGGCCCTCGCTGACGTTGGCGCCGCTCCACAGCCCGACGTTGGTGCCGCCGTGCGCCATGTAGAGGTTGAGGCTGGCGCCCGCCGCGAGCAGCTCGTCCAGCACGCCCGCGGCGGAGTCGACCGAGCGCACGTGGTGCGGCTCGCCCCAGTGGTCGAACCAGCCGTCCCAGTACTCCATGCACATCTGCGGCCCGACCGGCTGCTCCGCTCGCAGAGCGTCCAACGACTCTGCCGTCCGCGACCCGAAGTTGACCGTCGCCAGCACTCCCGGCACGCTGCCGCACCGGAGCATGTCGGGCGTCGGCCCGTCCGAGGTGACCAGCAGCACGTCGACCCCACGGGAGACCAGGCCGGCCCGGAGGTGCTCGAGATAGGCAGCGTCGTCGCCGAAGCTGCCGTATTCGTTCTCCACCTGCACGGCCACGACCGGACCGCCGCGCGTGGCCAGCAGCGGCAGGACCCTGGGCAGCAGCACGTCGAACCACTCGTCGACCGCCGAGAGGTATGCCGGGTCGCTGGTCCGCAGTGTGCGGGCGCCACCCGGCAGCACGCCGTCTGCCAGCAGCCAGGCCGGCAACCCCCCGAAGTCCCACTCGGCGCAGATGTAGGGACCGGGCCGCACGATCACGTCCAGCCCGGCCGCGCCCGCCAGCTCGAGGAACCGGGGCAGGTCGTTCCATCCGCGGAAGTCGTGCTCACCGCGACGTCGCTCGTGGACGTTCCACGCGACATACGTCTCGATCGTGTTGAGTCCCAAGGCGCTCAGCCGAGCGAGCCGGTCGGCCCACAGATCCGGGTGGACCCGGAAGTAGGCGCCGGAGACGATCCGGTGCGGCCGACCGTCGCGGAGGAACTGGTCGCCGTGCACGAGAAGGGGGGTGGACACGGTGGATCCTTGCACGCAGCGAGCCACGGACTCTCGAACGGATCCGGGGAACGGGTGTGAGCCGTGGGATCGCGGGTAGGCAGTCCACAGGCGCCGGGCGTTCCCCGGGCGTGTGCCTGGCGCAAGAGCCGGTCGGTCGAGACCAGAGCCGACCGGCTCGCCCCTGTCCGCACACCCGGAGCCGCGCACCAGGTCGAGGGATAGCCTGCAGTCCTCACCGATTTCGAGGAGACTGCCGGACGTGGACGAGGCCGACTACCACCAGCTGAAGTTCGAGCGACGCGACAACGGGGTCCTGCTGATCACCCTGGACCGGCCGGAGAAGCTCAACGCGGCCGACGAGCAGATGCACGGCGAGCTGGCCCGCGTGTGGGCCGACGTCTCGCGGGACCCGAGGACGCGGGTGGCGGTGGTGACCGGCGCGGGGAGGGCGTTCTCCGCGGGTGGCGACCTCGCGATGGTGCAGCGCCAGGCGGGCGACTACGACGCGGTCTCGCACATGCTCGGCGAGATGTCCGACATGGTCTACAACATCGTGAACTGCGAGAAGCCGATCATCAGCGCCATCAACGGTGTCGCCGTCGGCGCCGGCACGGTGGTCGCCCTGATGGCCGACATCTCGATCTGCGCCGAGGACGCCAGGATCGGGGACGGCCACGTCAAGCTGGGCGTGGCCGCCGGCGACCACGCCGCCATGCTGTGGCCGCTCCTGTGCGGAATGGCCAAGGCCCGCTACCACCTGCTCACCGGCGAGATGATCACCGGTGCCGAGGCCGAGCGGATGGGCATGGTCAGCAAGGCGCTGCCCCGCGACCAGGTCCTGGGCGAGGCGCTCCGGGTCGCCGACCTGCTGGCCACCGGCTCACAGCCCGCGATCCGCCTCACCAAGCGCGCACTGAACAACTGGCTCAAGCTGGCCGGCCCGATCTTCGACCAGTCCGCGGCCTACGAGATGCTCTGCTTCATGGGACCCGACGTCCGCGAGGGAGCCGCCGCCATCACCGAGAAGCGCCCGCCCCACTTCCCCTCCGCGGAGGGACCGACCGCCTGAGGTGCCCTGACCAGAGAGTGAGCGACATGACCGCCTACGACCCCACCGCCTACCGCGACTACATCGAGCACGAGTTCAGCTATCTGTCCGGTTTCCGGCGCAACACGCACCGGTATGCCGACCGCGTCGCCTTCCGCGATCCCTCCACCGACACGACGCTCACCTACGCCGAGCTCGGCGCACGGGTCGACCGGCTCGCGACCGGCCTGGCCGATGCCGGCGTGAAGCCCGGCGACGTCGTGGTCTACCAGCTGTTCAACTCGCTCGAGTTCGCGCTGCTCTACCTGGCGACGCAGGCGTGCGGGGCGGTCGGGTCACCGATCAACTTCCGGCTGGCACCCGGCGAGACCGCCTACGTGCTGGACGACTCCACTCCGGTCGTCTTCATCTTCGACGAGTCGCTCCGCGACGACGCCGTGGCGGCGGTCGAGCACGCCCAGCACCGTCCCGCCGTGGTGGCGATGGTGGGCGGTGGCGAAACACCTTCAGGCGTGGTGCGGTTCGAGGAGCTGGTCGCGGACTCGCCGCGCGAGCTGCCCGGCACCGCCTCGAGCTACGACGAGACGACCCGGCTCTACACCTCGGGCACGACGGGGATGCCCAAGGGTGTCCCGCTGCCGAGCATGGTCGAGGTCTTCACCGCGCACGACGTGATCATGCACTTCCCCCTCGCCCCCGAGGACCGCACGCTCAACATGTCGCCGTGGTTCCACCGCGGCGGGCTCTACTCCGGCGGGCCGAACCCCGTGTTCTACCTGGGCGGTTCGGTCGTGCCGATGCGCGCTTTCGACGCCGCACGGTGCCTCGACCTGGTCGAGCAGGAGGGCATCACCTTCCTCATCGGAGCACCTCCGAACCTGGCCATGCTGGCGCGAGAGCAGCAGGCTCGCGCGCGTGACCTGACCACTCTGCACGGGATCGTCACGATGGGCGCGCCGCTGGAACGCGAGGCGTGCCTGCACTACCAGGAGCTGCTGAGCGCCCGAATCTTCAACGGCTACGGCACTACCGAGGCCTTCTGGAACACCTTCCTGCGGCCCAGCGACCTGCCGGAGCACGCGGGCACGGCCGGACGAGCCTGCACCGACGACGACGTGGCCGTCGTCAAGGTCTACGACGACCGGCTGGCGGACCCCACCGACTATGTGGCCAAGGGTGGCGGAGAGGTCGGCGAAGTGATCGTGCGATCGCCGAAGTGCGGCTTCGGCTATGCCAACTCGACCGAGGAGCAGGACGCGAAGTACCACCAGGGCTGGCTCTACATCGGCGACCTCGCCACGTGGGACGCCGGGGAGTACGTCACCATCGTGGGCCGCAAGGACGACATGGTCATCTCCGGCGGGGAGAACGTCCACCCGGTGCAGGTCGAGGAGGCCCTCAACGGGCACGTCGGCATCGCCGACTCCCTCGTCGTCTCCGTGCCGGACGAGAAGTGGGGTCAGATGGTCGTCGCCTACGTGGTGCCGGCCGGAGAGTCGCTCACCGTCGCCGACTGCGAGCGGCACTGCCGCGAGCACCCGATGCTGGCGAACTACAAGCGCCCGCGTGCCTACCGGTTCGTCGACGAGCTGCCGCTGACCGCGACCGGCAAGAAGATGCACTACGTCGCGCGCGAGAAGGCGGCCGGCGAGTACGCCGAAGGCCTCTTCGAGACCGTCTGACCCACCCGCCTGCCCCGCCCTCGGGGGAGCCGGTGGTGGTCAGACCGCGGACGGCTCCGGCTGTGCGTCGGCCTGCTCGGAGCCGGACCGGTCGGCTACAGCGGGTGCACGCCGCATGTGTGCCGGCCGCTCGAAGACCATCGCGGCCAGGAAACCGACCACCAGCACGGCTGCGGGCAGCAGCAGCGAGTTGGCCATCGCCTGGGAGAACCCGTCGTGCAGCGCTGCGGGCAACGGGCCGGTGCCCGCAGCGGCCTCGGCCGAACCTCCACCGGGCATCGCCGGCAGGTGCGAGGCCAGCTGCGACTCCATGAGCACACCGATCGCTGCGCTCCCGAGCACCGCGCCGAACTGGCGGGTCGTGTTGTAGACCCCCGAGCCGGCACCGGCCTGGCTCATCGGCAGGTTGCGGGTCGCGGTCGTCGACAGCGGCGACCACATGAAACCGTTGGCCACGCCGAGCAGGGCGATCGGCAGCAGCAACTGCCAGATCGGCACCTCTGGCGTCATGATCTGGCTCAGCCACACCATCGAGATGGGGAAGGCCGCCAGCCCTACCCCCGCGATGTAGCGCGGGTGGAACCGGTCGGCCAGCTTGCCGACGAAGGGCGCGAGCACGCCGGAGATGACGGCCATCGGCACCAGCAGCAGCGCCGAGCGGGTCGGGCTGAGGCCGCGCACGCTCTGCGCGTAGAGCATGATCGGGAAGGCCATCGCGGTGATGGCGAAACCAACCGTCGTGATCGACACGTTGGCCAGTGAGAAGTTGCGGTCGCGGAACAGGCTCAGCGGCACCAGCGGCTCCCGCCGGTTGCGTCCCTGCCACACCACGAAGACCACCAGGACGAGCACGCCCACCCCGATGAGGGACCAGACCGAGACCGGCCCGGTGATCTGACCCCAGTCATAGTTCTGGCCCTCCTGGATCCCGAAGACCAGGCAGAACAGGCCGATGGCCGACAGCATCACGCCGACCATGTCGAAGCGGTGGCTGTGGGTGGGCAGCACGGGGACGAAGATCATCGCCAGCACGAACCCGACCACGCCGACCGGCACGTTGATGAAGAAGATCCATTCCCACCCCAGGCTGTCGATCAGCACCCCACCGACGATCGGGCCGACCAGGGTGGCGACACCGGCGACCGCGCCCCACAGGCCCATCGCCTGGCCGCGCTTGGTGGCCGGGAAGGTGCGGGTGATGACCGACATGGTCTGTGGGGTCATCATCGCGGCGCCGAAGCCCTGGAACACCCGCGCGATGACCAGGTGGTCGATGGTGCCGGTGAAGCCGCACCACAGCGAGCTGAGCGTGAAGACGGCGAGCCCGACCAGGTAGAGGTTCTTGGGCCCGAAGCGGTCGCCGAGCCGGCCCGTGATCAGCAACGGCACGGCATACGCGAGCAGGTAGGCGCTGGTGACCCAGACCACCGAGTTCACCCCGGCATCCAGGTCGGTCATGATCGCGGGAGTCGCGACCGACACGATCGTGCTGTCGACCAGGATCATGAAGAAGCCGAGGCACAGGGCCCACAGGGCTGGCCAGGGGCTGACCGGCGCCTCGTGGCGTCCGGGTGGTCGGTCGTTCAGGGCGTCGGCCATGTGAGGTCCTTGGAGTCGATGCGGGTGATGAGCCGGCTGATCCAGTCGAGCTCGGTGGTGGTGATGGCGCGCAGGTAGTCGAGCTGGAACCAGTAGGCTTCCGCGACCTCCAGGCGTCGGGCGACCTCGAGGAGGTCCGTGAGCTCCGTGACGGAGGCCTCGAGCCCGGCGCGGCGCCGGGCGAGGGCCTCGAGCACCTCGTCACGCGTGAGGTTGTGGGACTCGGCCAGCGCGACGGGGAAGATCGGGAACTCGTTGACCGGCTCCGCGAGCAGCTCCTGGATGCGGGCACGCAGCGCGGCGCGCCCGCGGTCGGTGAGCTCGTAGGTGGTGCGCTCGGGCCGGTTGCCCTCGCGCTCGGTGCCGGTGGCGACGACCAGCTCGTCGGAGGCGAGCCGCTCGACCGCGTGGTAGAGGGATCCCGGACGCACCTTGACGATGCGGGTCTCCTCGCGCTCGACGAGCAGCTGGTACATCTCGTAGGGATGCATCGGCCGCTCACGCAGCAGCGCGAGGACCGAGATCGCGAGCGGGGTCAGGCGACACGTCACGAGGGTCCCAACACTGAACCGCCCGAAATATTCCACGCGGAATAGTCAAGCACCGACGGGCCGGTGAGATCGAGTTGATTTTCCGCGGCGGCGATCGGACGGCATACCTGGCACTGGCAGTGGCTCTCCGGCCGGGCACGGAGCTCCCCGGGTAGGAATCGAACCTACGTCGCTAATCCTGATTCAAAGTCAGGCGGCCCCTACCAGCAGAGCAACCGGGGAACGTCCCGCGGGCGGGATCGTGGCAAGGGTAGTGGACCGGACGGCCTCGGCCGAACCGCGTGAGGCCCGGCGCCTCGACGGTCGTGGGTTACGGTGCGTAGGTTCGATGGAACGGCGCACGAATACGCGATCGGCATGACGGAGGCACTTGACATGATGGCCGGGTGAACGCCCCCAGGGTCAAGGCCGACGCACCCTCCGTCCGCGCTCGGATGACGGGTGAGCAACGACGCGAGCAGCTCATCGAGGTGGGCCGCAAGCTCTTCGCCGAGAAGGGGTTCGAGGGGACCACTGTCGAGGAGATCGCGCACAAGGCCGACGTCTCCAAGCCGGTGGTCTACGAGCACTTCGGCGGCAAGGAGGGCCTGTATGCCGTCGTCGTCGACCGCGAGATCCGCATGCTTCTCGACGGCATCACCACGGCGCTGACCGCCGAGGCCACGGCCCGCGGCCTGGTCGAGCGGGCCGCCCTCGCTCTCCTCGACTACATCGAGGGATCGACCGACGGGTTCCGCATCCTGGTCCGCGACTCGCCGCCCGGCCAGGCGACCGGCTCCTTCGCCAGCCTGATCAGCGACATCGCCACGCAGGTCGAGCACATCCTCGCGGACGAGTTCAAGCGCAAGAAGCTGGACCCGAAGGCCGCGCCCATCTATGCGCAGATGCTCGTCGGCATGGTGGCACTGACCGGTCAGTGGTGGCTCGACTCGCGCAAGTTCAAGAAGGCCGACGTGGCGGCGCACCTGGTCAACCTGTCGTGGAACGGGCTGGCCGGCCTCGAGGCCAAACCCCGCCTGCGCCTCGACCCCTGACCTCGGCGACCTGCCCGCCTCACCGGTGAGTAAAAGGTTGCGTGCGAGCTGAACGCACGTTTAGCATACTGATCATGCGTTCAAGGGAGTCCGACCTCACTGCCCGCGCCAGCATCCGCAACGCCGCACTGGCGCTGTTCGCCGAGCACGGGCCGGGCGCGGTCAGCGTGCGCCAGATCGCGACGACGGCCGGGGTCTCGCCGGCGCTGGTGCTGCACCACTTCGGCAGCAAGGCCGGCCTGCGCGAGGCCGTCGACGAGCACGTCGCAGGGGTCTTCGACGAGTTGTTCGACGCGGGCAGCACGGACGACGCCCTCCCGGCGCTGGCGGACGGCGACGCCGGCTCGATCGCCCAGCTCTTCGCCGAGGCCTTCCCGCCCGAGTCCCCGCTGCCTGCCTACCTGCGGCGCCTCCTGCTCTCCGGCGATCCGGCCGGGACGCGGCTGTTCCAGAGCTGGTATGACGCGACGCAAGCCGTCTTCAACCAGATGGTCCGGGAGGGGCTGGCCACCCCCGGCCGCGACCCGGCGGTGCGTTCGGCCTTCGCGTTGGCCAACGACCTGGCGCTGATCCTGCTGCGCGGACCACTCGAGCACGTCCTCGGCTTCGACCCCTTGACACCCGCCGGCATCGACCGTTGGGCCCGTGAGGTGACGGCCGTCTACCGCGACGGGTTGTGGGGCGCCGCTGCGACACCGTCCGCGAGAAAGTGAGACGAGGATGCACGCCACACCCGACGCCACGGCGACAACCCGCGAGCGAGGCAACCACGGGAACGACCTGGACGACCTGGTCAGGGCCGATGGCCTGGTCAAGACCTTCGGCCGGTTCCGCGCCCTCGACGGCCTGGACCTGCGCGTCGCCCGAGGCGAGGTGCACGGCTTCCTCGGACCCAACGGTGCCGGCAAGTCGACCACCATCCGGGTCCTGCTGGGGCTGATGCGTGCAAGCGCCGGCCGGATCGAGGTCTTCGGCCAGGACCCGTGGGAGGACGCTGCCACGCTGCACCGGCGGCTCGCCTACGTGCCGGGTGACGTCGCGCTGTGGCCGGGACTGACCGGCGGACAGTGTCTCGACCTGCTCGGCGACACCCACGGCGGCCTGCGATCCGGGGCGCGGGCGGAGCTGATCGAGCGGTTCGACCTCGACCCGGCCAAACGTGCCCGCGACTACTCCAAGGGCAACCGGCAGAAGGTCGCCCTGATCGCAGCCCTCGCCGCCGACGTCGAACTGCTCGTGCTCGATGAGCCCACCTCCGGCCTCGACCCGTTGATGGAGCAGGTGTTTCAGCAGGCCGTCCGAGAACGCCAGGCACAGGGAGTGACCGTCCTGCTGTCCAGTCACATTCTGGGAGAGGTCGAGGCGCTGGCAGACCGGGTGAGCATCATCCGCGCGGGCCGCAACGTCAGCTCCGGCAGCCTGGCCGAGCTGCGCCGGCACACCCGCACGAGCGTCCACGCCGTCACGCGGGGCCGTTCGTCCGGTCTGGCGACGCTGCCCGGCGTCGGCGAGCTCGACCAGCGCGAGGTGGACGGCCGGCACGCCTCGTCCTTCACGGTCGACGCCGAGCACCTCGACGAGGCGATCGGCCTGGTCCACGGGGCCGGCATCCACACGCTCACCAGCGAGCCGCCGAGCCTGGACGAGCTGTTCCTGAGCAACTACGCCGCCGACCCGGCGCTCGCGGGCGGCCGCGGGAACCGCGGCGATGGCGGCGGCGACTCGGTCGACCCGTCTGGCCCGCACGGCAATCGGGGTCGACGTGGCCACCGGCACGGCATACGGGGTGCGCGTCGATGAGCACCACCCGTCTCGGCTCGACAAGCCTTGTCCCCATGGTCGGCATCTCACTGCGCATCGGCTGGAAGGCGATCCTGGCCTGGGTCGTCGGCATCGCCGCGCTGATGGTGCTCACGACGGAGTCGGTCAGCGGCCTCTACGACACGCAGGCGAAGATCGACAGCTACGCCGAGGCGATCGGCGGTGGCGACGCACTGATGCTGCTCAACGGCAAGGTGCACGGGCTCGACACCCTCGGCGGTGTGATCGCCAACGAGTTCGGGTTCGTGGCGTCGTTCGCGGTGCCACTGATGGGGATCAGCCTGATCGCCCGCAGCACCCGCCGCGACGAGGAGTCCGGGCGCCTCGAGCTGCTGCTCGCCGGTCGGATCGGGCGCACCGCGCCGCTGGCGGCCGCCGCGCTG
>NZ_VOHR01000590.1 GCF_009192725.1 Segeticoccus rhizosphaerae
GGGGCGAGCGGACCCGGCATGCCCTCATGGAGGCGACGCTGCGGGTCGTCGCCGCCGACGGGATCGGCGCCGTGACGCACCGGCGGGTCTGCCAGGAGGCCGGCCAGCCCGCCAGCTCGGCGGCCTACCACTTCCCGTCCATCACCGACCTGCTCGAGGCGGCACTGCTGGCCGCCGACGAGCGCAACTCGACAGAGCTGGCGCGCATCGAGGCCGCTGCCGACCCGGTCGCGGAGCTGGCGCGCTGGTTGGCCGACGACTTCGGCCCGGACCAGGCGGCGTGCCTCGCCGAGTACGAGCTCTACCTGCTGGCCGCTCGTACCCCGGCGTTGCGCCCGGCGGCCACCCGGTGGCTGACCGACCTGGGCTCGCTCGCGCAGGGATGGGGCGCCGACCCGCAGACGGTCCGGGTGGTCTGTGCCTATGTCGACGGCATGCTGATCCAGGGGCACGTGACCGGCCGGGCGCCGGCCGCGGCCGAGGTGGAGGCGGTGCTGCGAGGCCTGCTCGGGGCGGCCTGAGCCGCGACGAGGTCAGGTCCTGGGCCACGACGAGGTCGAGGTGCGGCCGGGCGGAGTCCCCTGGCCCTCAGAACCAGGTCGCGGCGATGCCGTGGCCGTGCGTCCAGGCAACCGCCTCTCCGTCGACGCCGAGGACGAAATCGAGGCCGGGACCGGGCGATCCGGACGCGGAGGCCGTGACCCGTGGCAGCACCGGCAGGCCCTCGTTGCTCACCCAGTGACACGCACCAGCGGCGACGAGCTCCGTCATACGGTCCTGGAACGCCTCGCGCTCGGGCGCCTCGAGGTAGGCGAGCACGGCCGTGTGGAACACGATGACCGCCCCGTGCCGGGAGGCCCGGTCGAGCAGGGCGGGCAGATCGGAGCGGAGGTCGCCGCGCACCACGACCGGGGGATCGTGGCGGGCGATGCGTACGCCCTGCGCCAACCGCGCGCGGCGGTCGTCCTGCTCCGGCCAGACCAACGTCTCCAACCAGGCGACCTGGTCGCGGTCGGCCAGGTCCACTGGATGCAGGTCGAGCCCACCGCGCCAGCCCACCGGGACTCCTCCCGTGGGGGCCGTGAAGCCGCCGGCCATGCGCGCCGCGAGCTCCGGCCGGGCG
>NZ_VOHR01000591.1 GCF_009192725.1 Segeticoccus rhizosphaerae
AGCAGCTCGGCGAAGCGACGCAGGGTGACGGGCGCGGCCAGCTCTCCGACCCGTCCGAGCGGGCGGCCCTCCTCCATCACCAGGGGCTCCGTGCCGTCCAGGCCGGCGGCGGCGGCCAGGGCGTCCGACACCCCGGGTGAGGCGACGTCGGCGTTGGTGTGCGCGACATACAGCGCCACATCGCCCACAACCAGGGAGGTGACGGACGCGCCCTTGGCGCTGGTGGTCGCGACGCTGTGCACGCCGCGCAACAACAGCGGGTGGTGGGTGATCAGCAGGTCGGCGGCCTCGGCGCGCGCCTCCTCGATGACGGCCAGCGTCGGGTCGACGGCCAGGTGGATCCGCCGCACCGGTTGGTCGAGGTCACCGCTGACGAGCCCGACACGGTCCCACGACTGGGCCGTGTCCGGTGGGTACAGCTCCTCGAGGGCGGCGACGAAGTCGCGCAGGGTCAGATCGTCCACGTGGGCCCGGCCGGGTTCGAACCGACGACACCCGCGGTGTAAACGCGGTGCTCTACCAACTGAGCTACAGGCCCTGGCGCACCGATCCGGCGGATCGGAAGTCCGGCGGCACAGGCTAACCCAGATCCGCCAGCGCCTGATGACAGCTCGCGAGGTCCCGCGCCTCACCCGGTTCGTGGACCAGGGTCCACCGGATCACACCGTCCCGGTCGAGCAGGAAGGTCCCCCGGGTGGCGAAGCCGCCCCGGTCGTGAAAGACCCCGTAGGCACGGGCCGCCCCACCGTGCGGCCAGAAGTCACTGAGCAGGGGGAACTCGAACTCCTCCCGCTCGGCCCACGCCCGGAGCGTGAACATGGGGTCACAGGAGATCGCGAGCACCTGGACGCGGTCGTTCTGGTAGCGGCCGAGGTCGTCCCGCACGCTGCCCAGCTCCTCGGTGCAGATCCCGGAGAACGCGAAGGGGTAGAAGACGAGCAGGACGTGCTTGCGGCCGCGGTAGTCGGCCAGGGACACCTGCTGACCGTGTTCGTCCTGCAGCGCGAGCGGGGGCGCTGCCGCGCCCACCCCGGGTGGCGACGCGGGGCTCACGACGCTCCGGCCAGCGGCACCTCGACGCAGTCCGAGGCGCAGCCGTCGCCCTCCTTGGGCTCCCGC
>NZ_VOHR01000592.1 GCF_009192725.1 Segeticoccus rhizosphaerae
TGGCTGTCCGGAGCCGCCGAGCGCTCTCAGCCGGACGAGCGCGCCCTGGGCCCGCGGGCTGCCGCAGGCACGATGCGCCGCGACGCGCTCACCGGCGACTGGGTGGCCATCGCCGGGCACCGGCAGGGGCGGACCTTCCTGCCGCCCAAGGACGAGTGCCCGCTGTGCCCGACGGGGCGAGGGACGGTGCCCAGCGAGATCCCTGCGCACGACTACGACGTCGTGGTCTTCGAGAACCGTTTCCCCTCCTTCTCCACCGTGGCGGGTGACCCGTCGGGCGCCGAGCATCCCCCGGAGGGTGAGTCACCGGCATACGGCCGATGTGAGGTGGTCTGCTTCACCTCCGAGCATGACGCGAGCTTTTCGTCCCTCACCCCCTCTCGCGCGCGCACCCTCGTCGAGGCCTGGGTCGACCGCACCCGCGAGCTCTCCGCGATGCGCGGGGTCGCGCACGTCTTCTGCTTCGAGAACCGCGGACCCGAGATCGGCGTGACGCTGCACCACCCGCACGGACAGATCTACGCCTACCCCTTCGTGCCGACGCGCAGCCGGCTGCTGCTCGAGCGCGCCACCGACCACCACCGCAGGACCGGTCGCCTCCTCGGTGCCGACGTGCTGGCCGCCGAGCGGGCCACCGGTTCGCGCGTCGTGCTGTCCGGCGAGCACTGGACCGCCTATGTCCCGTATGCCGCCCGGTGGCCGGTCGAGGTCCACCTCGTCCCCCACCGTGACGTGCCCGACCTGGTCGCGCTGGACGACGAGGAGCGCGGGGAGCTGGCCGCGGTCTACCTCGACCTGCTGCGCCGACTCGACCGCTACTTCGTCGCCCGGGACGGCGCGCCGATCCCGCTGCCCTACATCGCGGGCTGGCACCAGGCGCCGGTCCACGAGGGGCGGGACGTGTCGCGCCTGCACCTGCAGGTGATGTCGGTGATGCGCGCCCCCGGCAAGCTGAAGTACCTCGCCGGCTCGGAGTCGGGGGTGGGCGCCTGGATCAACGACGTGGCGCCCGAGGCCGTGGCCGCCCGGCTGCGCGAGGTCGGCGGTGGCTGAGTCACCGACCGTGGCCGACCCGGCGGTTGATCCCGAAACCGCGGCCCCGGCTCAGGCGGCGGCG
>NZ_VOHR01000593.1 GCF_009192725.1 Segeticoccus rhizosphaerae
CGGGCAGACCCGCGACGACCGCACGCAGCGCGGCCAGGTCACCGGGGCGGGGCCGCGGCCAGCGGCCCGGCACCGCGTGCTCGTGCACGGTCCACCCGGTTGCCCCCAGCTCCCGGCACAGTCGCCGGTCGTAGACGTTCCCGCCGCTGGGGCGCCGAGGGTCGTCGACGTCGCCGGGGACCACCACCTCGACCCGGTTCACGCCAGCCCCTCGGCGACGCTGGAGATCACAACGTCCGTTGGTAGCTCGCCCGGGCGAGGTCCGACTCGTGCAGGGTCACCTCGAGACCCTCGAGGTCCTGACCGGCCGGCCCCAGCTCGCCCGCCGCGATGCGGTCGGCCAGGCGGTCCGCGACCTCCCGGGCGAGCACTTCGGTGGTCGTGTTGTGACCGGCGAACCGGGGCAGCTCGTCCAGGTTGCGGTAGTCGAGCTCGTCGAGCACGGCGCGGAGCTGCTGCGCGGCCGCGGCGATGTCCACGACCAGGCCGGCGCCGTCGAGCTCGGTGCGCCGGAAGCTGGCGTCGACCACGAAGGTGGCGCCGTGCAGTCGCTGCGCGGGACCGAACTGCGCTCCGGTGAAGCTGTGGGCGACCATCATCCGGTCGCGCACCGTGACGTTGAACATTTCCTCACTCCCGTCCGTAGTCAACAAGGTGACACACAGCGCGCTCGCGGCCGTCGACCAGCCGCGGCATCACCTCGGGCAGGTCCTCGAACCTGACCGGTCCGGTCAACAGGGCGTCGAAGGCAGCGTCGCGCAGGAGGTCGAGCGCCAGGGTCAGCCGATCGCGGGTGCTGCGGGTGCCGCGCCGGGCCGGCGCCACCATCCCCACCTGGCTCGCCCGCACGCTCAGCCGGCCGGAGTGGAAGGTGCCTCCGAGGGACAGCTCGACGGGAGCGTCGCCATACCAGGACATCTCGCAGACCAGGCCCTCCCGTGTCAGCAGGTCCAAGGAGAGCTGCAGCCCGGCCGCGCTGGCGCTGGTGTGCACCACCAGGTCCTGGCCACCCGGGGCCTCGCCGGGCGCGGCGAACCGGGCGCCGAGCCCGGTGACCAGCGCCCTCCGGGACGGGTCGACGTCGACGACGGTGAGCTGCACCCCCGGG
>NZ_VOHR01000594.1 GCF_009192725.1 Segeticoccus rhizosphaerae
CTCGCCCGCAGCCTGGGCGGCCGCTGAGCCGGACGGTGCGGCGCAGAGCCGGATGGCCGGCGCCGTGGGGACACGCGTTTTGACCGGGTGCTGCCAGACTCGGCCCGTGACCAAAACATTGCTCCCCGACGCCCGGCGCGGCCGGGTGCTGGTCCGGCGACCCGGCCCTCACCTGGCCCGAGGTCTGCTCACCCACCTGGAGCGCCGCCCGGTCGACGCCGACCTCGCGCTCGCCCAGTGGCACGCCTACGTGGCCGCGTTCCAGGAGCACGGCTGGCCCACCATCGAGGTCGACCCGGCCGACGACTGCCCCGACGCGACCTTCGTCGAGGACACGATGGTGGTCTTCGGCGACCTGGCCGTGATCGCCCGGCCGGGTGCACCGGAACGCCGGCCCGAGACCGACGGCGCCGAGCTCGCCGTCGCGTCCCTCGGCTACCGCATCGCGCGGATCACGGCGCCCGGCACGCTCGATGGCGGGGACGTGCTCAAGCTGGGTTCGACGATGTACGTCGGCTCGGGCCAGCGCACCAATGTCGAGGGGATCCGTCAGCTCGCCGACATCGTCGCGCCCGAGGGCGTCGAGGTCGTCGCGGTGCCCATCTCGCAGGTGCTGCACCTGAAGAGCGCGGTGACTGCCCTCCCGGACGGCACGCTGCTCGCCTACCTGCCGGGCCTCGACCGACCCGACCTGTTGCCGGAGCTCACCCCGGTGCCCGAGCGGCACGGCTGGCGGGCGATCCTGCTGGGTGGCGACAAGCTGCTCATGTCCACCAGCGCGCCCCGGACCGCGCAGCTGATCGCCGACCGCGGCTTCGAACCGGTCCAGGTCGACGTCAGCGAGCTCGAGAAGCTCGAGGCGAGCGTGACGTGCCTGTCGGTCCGGCTCCGAGAGCCGCTCACGGCCCCGTCGAGGTGAGTGGACGCCACGGACGAGCGGGTATGACGGTGGGCCGGCAGATCTGCCGGCCCACCGCCATACCCGGGTGGCTCAGCCGCGACGGGCGTCGCACTCCTGCGCCACGAGCGCGCGGCTGACGTCGTCGCGGGCCTCGGCCAGCGTCCGGCGCAGGCCGGAGCTCGCATCGGGGTGGG
>NZ_VOHR01000595.1 GCF_009192725.1 Segeticoccus rhizosphaerae
CCGGTCGCGGCGCCGCTTGGCCAGGTCGGTGATGGTGCTGCGGACACGCGGTGCCGGCGTGCCGTCGCGCGGCCCTGCCTGCCCACGTCGCGCCCGCTCGAGCAGCTCCAGGAGCTGCTCGTTCACCAGCTCGGGGTGCTCGAGCATCACGATGTGCCCGGCGTCGTTGAGCACGACGTGCTCGGCGCCCGGCACCAGCCGCACGATCTCCTCGCTGTGCTCCGGAGGCGTGAGCAGGTCTCCGGATCCGTTCAGCACCAGCACTTCCGTGCCGTGGAACTGTGCGAGCGCCTCGCGCTTGTCGTGGCCCTCCAGCGACGGCATGAACGCCGCGATCACGTCCATGCTCGTGCCGAAGATCATGTCGGCGGTCAACCGCACGACCGCCAGCGGCACTGGGGACGCGAACGAGTACCGGTTGACGAAGAACTCCTCGACGTCCCGGCCCGCCCGTCGGGCCGAGTCGATCAGGGCCTGTCGCGACGACAGCCGGTCGACGGCCTGCGGCCCGACCCGGTGGATGACCTTGCCGAGAAGCTTGCCGAGTCCCCAGGACACGTCGGCAAGTCCGCCGGGGCTGGTGGCGATGAAGGCGGCGCCCACGCAGCGCTTGCGGATGAGCTCGTGGTGGTCCACGGCCAGGGCCATCATCGTCATCCCTCCCATCGAGTGCCCCACCAGCACGATCGGCCCCTCCGGCACGGCCTCCTCGATCACCCGGGCGAGGTCGCGACCGAGCTGGTCCACGTCGTATGACGTCCGCTCACCGGTCCCGGACCTCCCGTGCCCGCGCTGGTCCCACAGGACCACGGGGTAGCCGGCCGCGCGGAGCGCCCGCCGCTGGAACACCCAGCTGCGCAGGTTGAGCGTGTAACCGTGGCTGAACACGACGGTCGGCACGGCGTCGTCCGGTCCGGCGCCCGCGGGCCGATCCTGTGGGTGGTCGATCTCGACGTGCAGCGGCACGCCGTCGTCGGCCATCACGACGCGTTCCTCGTCGGGCACGTCGTCATACTCCTGCGCTGTCCCCAGGGCGATGGCGGTGCCACGGGCGCGCAGCAGCCGGTCGGCAGCGACGCCCACGGCCGCGGCA
>NZ_VOHR01000596.1 GCF_009192725.1 Segeticoccus rhizosphaerae
CGGCCCCAAGGTGACGGCAGCGGAGGCGTCCTCCGTGGTCGAGGAGCTGCGCGCCGACGCGGAACGGGCCCGCACCCCGGTGGCGGAGACCGCGCGGCTGCACACGCCCCCGGACGCGCACGCGCCCCTCATCGTCGACCGGCCCGGCTGGATCGACGCCAACGTGAGCTCGATGCGCTCGATGCTGGGCCCGGTTTTCGACACGATGGCCGCCAAGCGACGCCGTGAGCCCGGGCAACTGACCCGATCGGTCGGCGGCAAGGTGACCGGCGGGGAGGCAGGAGCGCTGATGGCGTTCCTCGCCGGCAAGGTGCTCGGTCAGTACGACCTCGCGCCGGAGGGGAAGCCCCGCCTCCTGCTCGTGGCGCCGAACATCCTGCACGCGGAGACCCAGCTCGCCGTCGATCCCGCCGACTTCCGGCTGTGGGTGTGCCTGCACGAGGAGACCCACCGGGTCCAGTTCACCGCGGTGCCCTGGCTGCGCGAGCACCTGATCGGCAGCGCCCGGTCGCTGACCTCCGAGCTGGTCCCCGACCCCGACCAGCTCGGGGCCAAGCTGGCGCAGATCGCCTCCAGCCTGCCGGATGCCTTCCGCAGCGGTGGCACGGGACTCGCGGACGTCTTCGCGACGCCGGAGCAGCGGGCGCGGATGGCCCGGATCACCGCGGTCATGTCGCTGCTCGAGGGGCATGCCGACGTCGTGATGGACGACGTCGGCCCGCAGGTGATTCCGTCGGTCGCGCAGATCAGGGCCAAGTTCCAGCAACGGCGGCGCGGCGGGGGTGCGGTCGACCGCCTGCTGCGGCGGCTGCTCGGCCTGGAGGCGAAGATGCGGCAGTACCGCGACGGTGCGGCCTTCGTGCGCGGGGTCACCGACCGGGTCGGGGTCGACGGCTTCAATGCCGTCTGGACCTCCCCCGAGACGCTCCCGCTGCCCGAGGAGATCGAGGACCCGGGTGCCTGGGTCGCCCGTGTCCACGGCTGATCCCCTGATCCCGTGACCGGTCCGCCCGCCCCCGTCGCCGCGGCGCGTGTGGCCGTGCGCGAGTGCCTCGCGGGGCTGCCGTCCGACGTGCCGGTGCTGGTGGCCTG
>NZ_VOHR01000597.1 GCF_009192725.1 Segeticoccus rhizosphaerae
GCCTCGGCGTCTCGCGAGACGCCGTGGGCGCGGCGGGGCTCGGCGCGGGGGCGTCGCTGGTGGTGGTGCTCGGGCTGGGGCTGTCAGCCTCCGACGAGGAATCGCCGGAGCAGCCCGCGGCCGCGAGGCAGAGACACACGCCGCCGACCGCGAGTGCCCGGGTGCGGGTGCGGGTGGACCAGGAAGGACGGGCTGAGCGCTGTGTCACCGGGACACCCTAGGCAGACCGGCGGCGTCGGTGCGACGTGGCGCGCGGTCGGTCCCACCTTGTGAGCGGGCGGCGTGCTCGGTGAGCGGCCGGTGTCCGCCGCCCTCAGTGGGCGACGGTCTCCACTCCCTGGGCCTTGCGCACGAGGGACCACGCCGAGACCAGGGCCCAGACGCCCTCCAGCAGCAGGAACCCCCAGTTACGGCCCTGCCAGGCAAGCACGGCGAGGACGGCCGAGCCCCCGAGGTTGAGCCACAGGTAGGACCAGGTGTCGGGGCGCAGCCGCCCGAGCTGCACGCCGGCGAAGGCGGCAAGGATGAGCAGGGCACCCAGGACCTGCACGATCTGCGAGGGGTCGGACATGGATCTCCTCCTGCAGGCCGTCGTCGGGTCCGGGTACGGCGTGCTCTCGTCCGGGGCGGCGCCGCGGACTCGGGCCACCTGGTCCACAGATAGCACGACGGGCCGCCGCACTTCCACCTCGCCCGTGGCGCCCGTGCTCACCCCGGGCGGCTTTGCTCACCCCGGGCCGGTTGCCGACCGCCGCGAAGCGGTCTGGAACGAGCACGGGCCGTCCCCACGCGCCCCTGTGCTCACCCCGGGCCGGTTCCCGACCCCCGCGAAGCAGTCTGGAGCGAGCACGGTCAGTCCAGGTGGCGTGCGACGTGCGACATCCAGCCCACCGCGAGGGCGCAGGCCAGGCCGATGAGGGACAGCGCACCCACGACCAGGTCGAGTGAGCCGGGCGACCCGCTCGGCCGGATGCCGGCGAAAACCACCAGCACCCCCACCGTCAGGGCACCGAGGAGAGCCACCCAGTGACCCTGGCCGCGCCGCGCCGGCCTGCGGCGGTAGCCGTGGCCCGCGGCGGCCGCGATCAGCAG
>NZ_VOHR01000598.1 GCF_009192725.1 Segeticoccus rhizosphaerae
CGTGGCCGGCGCGGTCGTGGTGCAGGGCGCCGGGTTGCTGGTGGCGGCCGCGACCGCCGACCCGCTGCTGGTCGGGCGTGCTGCCTGGACCGTCGCCCTGACCACGGCGGTCGGGCTCTTCGTCGTCCCGCTGCTGCTCGCCGTCGAACGAGCCCTGGTCCGCAGGAGACTGGGATGAGGACCGGGCAGAGCGGCCACGCCCATCGCACGCGGACCCGGCTGTGGGCGTTCGTCGGTGTCGTGGTGCTGCTCATGACCACCCTCGTGGGCCGGCTCGCCATGGTGCAGCTGACCCAGCAGGGCGCCTACGCCCGCGACTCCTCCCTGGTCAACACCCGCCTCGTGCACGAGCCCGCGGTCCGCGGCCGGATCCTCACCGCGGACGGCTCGCCCCTGGTCGACAACGCCGCCAAGACGGTCGTCACGGTCGAACCCGCCGCGCTGCTGTCCCACCGGGACGGCGGCCGGGCGCTGATCGACAAGGTGGCTGCCGTCCTCGGTATGCCGTCCGCGCGCCTCTGGGACAAGACGCACCTGTGCGGAAGTCCCGGCGCACCACCGCCGCCGGCCTGCGCTCCCGGCTCCCCCTACCAGCCGATCGCCATCGCCACCGGGGTCGACACCCGCCGGGCGTTGAGCCTGCTGGAGCAGCCCGAGAACTTCCCCGGGATCGGGGTGGAGGCCGCGCCGGTGCGTCACTACCCCCACCCGGACGGCGTCAACGCGGCGCAGCTGGTCGGCTACCTGGGACGGACCACGCCCGAGGAGGTCTCGAAGGGACTGGGCGACCAGGACCTGGTCGGACGCGCCGGTCTGGAGCAGGAGTACGACAGCGTCCTGCGTGGCGAGCGCGGCACCACCACCGTCGCGATCGACCGCAGGGGAGTGGTCACCCGCCGGCTCTCGCACACCGACCCGGTGCCCGGCAACGACCTGGTCACCCATCTGGACGCCCGGCTCCAGGCGGCCACCGAGAAGGCGCTCGCCGGCGCCGTGGCGCAGGCCCGCCAGGCCACCACGGACGCGCGCGGCAAGAAGCAGCCGGGTGACGCCGCCGACACGGGCGCGGCCGTCGTGCTGGACA
>NZ_VOHR01000599.1 GCF_009192725.1 Segeticoccus rhizosphaerae
CCGTGCTGGACGACCTGCGGGGTGCGACCGACGCAGACGGGCGGCCGCTGTCGGTCACGATGCGGTGCCTGGCCGACGAGCTGGCCAGCGCGGCCGACCTGGTCAAGGGTAAGGACCGGCACGTCGCACTCGCCCACGTGCGCGGCCTCGAGAGCAATTCCCACCGCACGGAAGCGGTCGGCGGTATGACGGGTGCCCGCGCCTTGGTGCGCACGGGGCCGGGCGACTGGTTCTCGCACGGCACCTACGAGGCGGTCCGGGCCGCGCTCGGGGTCGAACCGGCGAGCCCGGAGGCCGAGCGGATCGGCATACCCTCCACGGACGCAGATCAGGTCGGAGCCCGGCTGGCCCGGGCCGCCGCGCTGGCGGTGCTGGGGCTGGAGGCCGTCACCACCAAGGTCTCGGGCGGTCACCTCGAGCTCGCCTCGGACGACCCGGTCGCGCTCGGCGTGGTCCTCGGCCGCTTGTCGCCCGCTCTCTGGGCCGAGCGGCTCTCCGGCACCATCGAGCTCCCGTCGGGCCGTCCCGGCGAGCCGGGTCCGCGGACGCGGGTCACCGTCGAGGTGCGCGAACGCGACTGACCCGCCACGGCCCTTCCGTCGGCGTCGCGTGGCCTCCGCGCACCGGTCTCCCAGCGCCCCGTGCCGATCCTTGTCGCAGTCCGTATGCCGCTCGCACGGGAACCGCCACGATGATCCGTCTGGCGGGACCTCCGGTCAGCGGAGACGGGACCCGGACCGCCCGACGGGCAGATGGCGGCGCGGCGGCATCCGCGGCCCACGTCTGGGCCGCATCGCGCCGCTGAGCTCGAGCAGTCGCTGCACCCGATAACGGTGTCCGGCATAGGGTTCGAGCAATTCGGCCAGCCCGTCGTCGTCCACTTCCTGCCCGGTGAGTGCCCACCCGACGTCCTTGGCCACGTGGTAGTCGCCGAAGCTGACCGCGTCGGCGTCACCGAGCGCCCGTTGGGCCACCTCGGCGGTCGTCCACACCCCGACGCCCGGCACCGCCCGCAGCCGCCGCCGGGCCGAGACCCGGTCGAGGTCCACGCACTCCTCGAGCCGCCCGGCGGCCCTG
>NZ_VOHR01000006.1 GCF_009192725.1 Segeticoccus rhizosphaerae
GACCGGGTCGTGGCGTGGGTGGAGGCCGCGGTGGCGGCCGGTGCCCGGTTGGTGGCCGGCGGCACGGCCAGCGGCGGGGTGGTCGAGCCCACCGTGTTGCTGGACGTGCCCGATGGCGTGTCGGCGTGGGACGAGGAGATCTTCGGGCCGGTGGTCGCGGTGCGGTCGGTGCCGGACCTGGACGCGGCGTTCGAGGTGGTCAACCACTCCCGCTACGGGTTGCACGCGAGTGTGTTCACCGCGTCGCTGGAGACGGCGTTCGAGGCGGTGGACCGGATCGAGGCGGGCGGGGTGATCGTCAACGAGGTGCCCGGGTTCCGTTCGGACGTGATGCCCTATGGCGGGGTGAAGGACTCCGGCGCGGGCCGGGAGGGACCGCGGTTCGCGATCGAGGAGCTGACGGTGACCCGGATGGCGGTCATCCGGCCATCCACCAGCACGACGAGCACGAGGAGGGGCTGAGGCGTGGACCAGCAGACGACGAATGAACAGGCGGGGCACCCGGCGACCGACGGCACGACGGTCGAGCAGGCTCCCGGCCGGGTGGACTACAGCAGGCTGTTCCGGCTCGACGGGCGGCGCGCGGTGGTGGTCGGCGCGGGGAGCGGCATCGGTCGGGAGAGCGCGTTGGCGCTTTCCGCGCACGGGGCGCAGGTGGTGTGCGCCGACCGGGACCTGACGGCCGCGAAGGAGACCGTCGCCGCCGGTGGCGGGGACACGGCATATGAGCTGGATGTCCTGGACTCCGAGGCGGTCTCGCGCGCGGCGGACGAGCTCGGCCCGGTCGACGTGCTCGTGTTCACCGCCGCGACCAACGTGCGCAAGCGGCTGCTGGACTACACGGCCGAGGAGTTCGACCGGGTGGTCTCGCTCAACCTGCGCGCGTCGTTCGATCTGGTGCGGGCCTTCGGTGCGGGCATGGCGCAGCGGGGCCGGGGCAGCATCATCGGGTTCAGCTCCATCCGCGCGGTCGCGGTCGAACCGGGTCAGGGCGTCTACGCCGCGACCAAGGCCGGTCTGGTGCAGCTGCTGCGCACCGCGGCCGCCGAGCTCGGCCCGGACGGCGTCCGCCTCAACGCGATCGCCCCGGGCATCGTGGACACGCCACTGACCGCCCAGATCCGGGCCGTGCCGGAGTGGTCCGAGGCCTACGCCAGCAAGAGCGCGCTCGGGCGCTGGTCACACGCCGAGGAACTCGCCGGCGCCGTGGTCTACCTCGCCTCCGACGCCTCGAGCTTCGTCACCGGCAGCCAACTGTTCGTCGACGGCGGCTGGACCGCCATCGACGGCCGCTACACCCCACCCAGCTGACCTCGCGCCGGCGCCGGGTTGGCTCCGGCTGCGCTCGGCGGGTCGGTGCGCGCGTTCCACGCGTGGTTGCGCGGGTCGCCCTCGGGGTAGAGCGGCATGCCCTCGCCGTGACGGTAGAACGGCACCTGCGCGGGCGGCAGCGGCGTCGTCCCGAGGATCAGGTCGGCGGCCTTCTCCGCGACCATCATGACCGGGGCGTAGATGTTGCCGTTGGGCACGTAGGGGAACACCGACGCGTCGACCACCCGCAGGCCCTCGACACCGTGCACGCGCATCGAGCGCGGGTCGACGACGCTGCGTTCATCGGTGCCCATCCGGGCGGTGCACGAGGGGTGCAAGGCGGTCTCGGCGTCCCGGGCGACCCAGTCCAGGATCTCCTGGTCGGTCCGCACCGCGGGGCCGGGTGAGATCTCACCGGCGCTGAAGGCGGAAAAGGCGGGCTGCTCCAGGATGTTGCGCGCTGCCCTGACCATCTCGACCCACTCGCGCCGGTCGTCCTCGGTCGACAGGTAGTTGAACCGCACGGCCGGATGGCTGAACGGGTCGGTGCTCGTGACCTTCACGCTTCCGCGGCAGTCGGAGTACATCGGTCCGATGTGCACCTGGTAGCCGTGCTCGGCGGCCGGCCGCGTCCCGTCATACCGGATGGCGATCGGCAGGAAGTGGAACATCTCGTTGGGGTAGCGGACCCGGTCGTTGCTGCGGATGAACCCTCCGGCCTCGAAGTGGTTGCTCGCACCCACCCCGCGGCGCAGGAGCATCCACTCGGCGCCGACCCGCGCCTTGTGCCGGTGCTTCAGCCACGGAGCGATCGAGACCGGCTGCTTGCTGGCGTGCTGGATGTAGACCTCGAGGTGGTCCTGCAGGCTCTCGCCGACTCCCGGCAGGTCTGCCACCGGCTCGATTCCGAGCGCTCGCAGCTCCTCCGCGTTGCCGATGCCGGCGAGCTGCAGCAGCTGCGGGGAGTTGAACGCGCCGCCGCAGAGGATCACCTCGGCGGCCCGCGCCGTCCGGCGCCACTTGCCGGCCCGGACGTAGTCGACTCCCGTCACCCGGTTGCCCCGGGTGCGTAGCCCCGAGACCTGCGCCAGCGTCTCTATGGAGAGGTTCTTGCGGCCCTGCACGGGGTGCAGGTAGGCGCGGGCCGCGCTGAGGCGACGCCCCCGGTGCACGTTGCGGTCGAACTTGGCGAAACCCTCCTGCCGGTAACCGTTGACGTCGTCGGTGAGGGGGTAGCCAGCCTCCTGGACCGCCTCGAAGAACGCGCCGAACAACGGCGAGTCGGCGGGGCCGCGTTCGAGCACCAGGGGACCGGAGCCGCCCCGCCAGTCGTCGGCACCGGCGAGGCACGTCTCCATGCGCTTGAAGTAGGGGAGACAGTGCGCGTAGTCCCACTGCTCCATGCCCGCGTCGCGTGACCAGCGCTCGAAGTCGAGCGGGTTGCCGCGCTGGAAGATCATCCCGTTGATGCTGCTCGAGCCGCCGAGGACCTTGCCCCGGGCGTGGTAGATCCGCCGACCGCCCATGAAGGGCTCCGGCTCCGACTCGTACCTCCAGTCGTAGAACCGGTTGCCGATCGGGTAGGACAACGCGGCCGGCATGTGGATGAACGGGTCGACGCGGAAGTCACTGCGCCCGGCCTCGAGCACCAGCACGGACGTGCTCGGGTCGGCGCTCAACCGGTTCGCCAGCGCGGACCCCGCCGAGCCGCCCCCGACGATCACGACGTCCCAGGCCCGCTCGGTCATGCGTCCCCCTCCTTCGTGGCTCGGTCCTCGAACCATCCGGCCGGGCCGGGTCTGGTGTTGTGCCAGATGTGCTTGGTCTCGCGATACTCCTCGAGCCCGGCCAGCCCGAGCTCTCGCCCCACCCCGGACTGCTTGAACCCGCCCCACTCGGCCTGGGGCACGTAGGGATGGAAGTCGTTGATCCAGATGGTGCCGTGGCGCAGGCGTCGGGCGACCCGTTCGGCCCGGCCCGCGTTCTCGGTCCAGACCGCGCCGGCGAGGCCGTAGATGGTGTCGTTGGCGATCGCCACCGCGGCGTCCTCGGCCGCGTCCGCGGTGCCGCCGGAGAAGGTCTCGACGGTCAGCACCGGGCCGAAGGACTCGTCCTGGACGCACCGCATCCCGGTGTGGCAGTGGTCGAGGACGGTGGGCAGGAAGTAGCTTCCCTGGGCCAGAGCGGGATCGGCAGGTGGTCCGCCGCCGACGAGCAGCTGCGCGCCCTCGGCCACGGCCGCCTCGACGTACGACTGCACCTTGTCGCGGTGCTCGGCGCTGATCAAAGGGCCGGCCTCGGCGTCCTCGTCGAACGGCCCACCCAGCCGGATGTCGTGCGCCCGCCGGACCAGCTCGGCTACGACCTGGTCGTGCACCGACTCCTCGACGACCAGCCGGGACCCGGCCGAGCACACCTGGCCGGAGTCGAGGAAGACCGCGGTCAGGGCGTTGTCGATCGCGGCGGGCAGGTCGGCGTCGGCGAAGACGATGTTGGGGTTCTTGCCACCGAGCTCGAGCGCCACACGCTTGACGGTGGCTGCCGCTGCCGCCATGATGCGTCGTCCCGTCGCGAGGCCACCGGTGAACGACACGAGGTCGACGCCCGGGTGCTCGGTGAGGGCCGCGCCGACCGTGGCACCCGATCCGAGGACGAGCCCCCCCACGCCCTCCGGCAGCCCGAGCTCCGCGAGGGTGCGCACCAGCCAGATGGCCGTGTGCGGGGTGAGCTCGCTGGGCTTGAGCACGAAGGTGTTGCCTGCGGCGAGGGCCGGGGCGACCTTCCACGACGTCTGCAACAACGGGTAGTTCCACGGTGTGATCAGGGCGCACACGCCGACCGGTTCGTGCACCACCCGGCTGGAGACGGCCGCGACCCCGGTGTCCACCACTCGCCCGGCGTCGACCTGCACCAGGCTCGCGAAGTGGCGGAACACCGCGATGACGTCGTCCATGTCGAGCTGGGCCTCGACGAATCGCTTTCCCGTGTCTAGCGCTTCGAGGCGCGCGACCTCGTCCTTCTCCTGTGCCAGGCGGTCTGCCAGGCGGTGCAGCAGGGCAGCCCGGTCAGGGCCGGGGGTGTCCACCCACGGCCCGGAGTCGAAGGCGGCGCGTGCGGCGGCGACCGCGGCACCTGCATCCTCCGCCGCGGCCTCGTCGACCGTGCCGACGGTGCTGCCGTCTGCAGGGCACACGATGGTGCGTGTGCCCTGGTCGGAGGCGTCACGCCATACCCCGTTGATGAACAGGTCGGACATCAGCACTCCCGTCGATCGTCTGCAGGTGCTGTCGCGTCACCAGTGCCGAGCTGGCGCGACAAGGTCACAATGACATGCCGAATCGGTGTGGAGAGACCTCCAGCCGGCGTCGGCACCCCTAAAGTGTGGCGTGGGCCGTCACGGGACGGCCCACCCGGAGGTCAAAAATGAAGACGTTGTGCACCAGAGCAGTGACGCTGACCGCAACCCTGGCGTTGGCCGCAGTTGCCGCGGCTGCTTGCTCGCCGCCGAGCAAGAACAGCAGCAGCCAGAGCTCCAGCGGCGGCACCGATGCGGCCACGGCCACCTCGGCCAAGGACTTCGGCGGTATGGACGCGCTGGTCAAGGCCGCGAAGGCGGAGGGCACCCTCAACGTCATCGCCCTGCCCCCCGACTGGGCCAACTACGGCAAGATCATCAAGGCCTTCGAGAAGAAGTACGGCATCACGATCAAGTCCGCCCAGCCCGACGGCGCCAGCCAGGACGAGATCAACGCGGCCAAACAGCTCAAGGGCACCGACCGGGCTCCCGACGTCTTCGACCTCGGTCAGTCGGTGGCACTGGTCAACACCGACATGTTCGCGCCCTACACGGTGGCGAACTTCGACACGGTGCCCCAGCAGTTCAAGGACCCGAAGGGCACCTGGGTCAACGACTACGGCGGCATCATCTCGATCGGCTACGACTCCTCCAAGGTGCCCGACGTCACGAGCCTGGCCGACCTGCTCAAGCCGGCCTACAAGGGCAGTGTCGCCCTCAACGGTGACCCCACCCAGGCCGGCGCCGCCTTCAGCGGTGTCGTGATGGCCGCGGTCGCGAACGGCGGCAGCCCCGACGACGTGGCGCCCGGCGTCGACTTCTTCGTCAAGCTCAAGAAGGCGGGCAACTTCCTGCCGCTCGACCCGACGCCCGCGACCATCGAGTCCGGCCAGACCCCGGTCGTCATCGACTGGGACTACACCAACGCCGCCGAGACCGCCAAGCTGCCCAGCTGGAAGGTCATGGTGCCAAAGAACGCCGTCGTCGGCGGCTACTACTACCAGGCCATCAACGCCGACGCGCCGCACCCGGCGGCGGCGCGGCTCTGGGAGGAGTTCCTCTACTCCGACGAGGGGCAGAACCTCTTCCTGGGCGGCGGCGCCCGCCCGGTGCGCGCCGATGACATGGTCAAGAAGGGCACGATCGACAAGGCCGCCTTCAAGAAGCTGCCGCCGGTCCAGGGCAGCCCCGTCGTACCGACCCAGGCCCAGACCGAGAAGGCGGCGAAGTACCTGTCCAAGAACTGGTCGAAGGTCACCAGTTGATCAAAGCCGCGAGGCGAGCCCTGCCGTCGCTGGGGATGGTGCCCTTCCTCGGCTACCTGACGGTGTTCCTGTTCATCCCGACGGTGATCGTCGTGGTCGGCGCGTTCCAGGACGACGGCAGGCCGACACTGGACAACGTCCGCGCCCTCGGGAGCGGCCCGGTCCTGCACGCCCTGCGGCAGAGCCTCGTGGTGTCCGCCAGCACCGCCGTCATCGGGGCCGTCGTCGGGGGCCTCCTGGCGTATGCCGTGGTGACCTGCAAACCGGACGGGGCCGTGCGGCGCGCAGTCACCAGCGCGTGCGGAGTGCTGGCCCAGTTCGGTGGCGTGATGCTCGCGTTCGCGTTCATCGCGACGCTCGGCTTCTCCGGTGCCGTCACCACCTTGGTCAAGGACTCGGTCGGCGTGAACCTCTACGGCAGCGGGTGGCTCTTCGACGTGCCGGGGATCATCCTGGTCTACTCCTACTTCCAGATCCCGCTCATGGTGATCGTGTTCCTGCCCGCGCTGGACGGCATCAAGGTGCAGTGGCGTGAGGCTGCCGAGAACCTCGGGGCCTCGACCTGGCAGTACTGGCGTCAGGTCGCCGGGCCGCTGCTGCTGCCGGCGTTCCTGGGCTCGACCCTGCTGCTGTTCGCCAACGCCTTCGCGTCCTACGCGACGGCGGCGGCCCTGGTCAGCCAGGGCAACCCGATCCTGCCGCTGTTCATCCGCTCGGCCCTGACCAGCGAGATCCTGCTCGGGAGAGCGAATCTCGGCTACGCCCTCGCGCTGGAGATGATCGTGGTCGTGGCGATCGTCATGACCGGCTATGCGCTGCTGGTCCGACGCACCTCGAGGTGGCTGCGGTGACCCTGCCACGCCAGCGCCGTGCCCGCCGGCAGCGCGCCTTCCGGATCGTGACGTTCGTCGTCCTGGGCGCCTTCTTCCTCATCCCCCTCGTCTCGATGGTCGACTTCAGCACGCGTGGGACAGCCGGCAGCGGTCGCACGGGAGAGGCCTGGGGTGCCCTGCTGCACGATCCGGAGCTGACCGCCGCGATCATCACCTCGCTCGAGCTGGCCGCGCTCACCGTCATCGGCATGGTCCTCCTGCTCGTCCCCACCATGGTCTGGGTCCGCTTGCGGGTGCAGTGGGCCGCCCGGATGGTCGAGTTCCTCTGCCTGCTGCCGCTCACCATCCCTGCGCTGGTCATCGTCGTGGGCATCGCGCCCGTCTACGCCTGGGTCACCTACTTCCTCGGCGGCTCCGCGCTCACGCTGACCTTCGCGTATGTCGTGCTGGTCCTGCCCTACGCCTTCCGGTCCCTCGACGCCGGCCTGTCCGCGATCGACCTCACGACGCTGTCGGAGGCGGCTCGAAGCCTTGGTGCCGGGTGGTTCACGGTCATCGCGCGCGTCGTCGTCCCCAACATCGTGTCGGCGCTGCTGTCGGCCGCGTTCATCTCCGTCGCCCTGGTGCTGGGTGAGTTCACCTTCGCCTCCCTGCTGCACTACGACAACCTGCAGGTCGTGATCGCGTTCTTCGGCAAGAGCAACGCGAAGGTCTCGGTGTCGGCGTCACTGGCCGCGCTGATCTTCGGGTTCGTGCTGCTGCTCCTGCTGTCCCTGCTCGGCCGCGGGCGCAAGGGCAGGCGCACCACCGCCATCGAGCCGCTGGCGGTCACCACGCCCGCCGGGAAGGAAGTGAAGGGATGAGCGCGTCCGCCCTCGAGACCCGGGAAGGGGTGGAGGTCCGGCTGGAGGGCCTGCACCGGGAGTTCTCCGGAGTGCGTGCCCTCGACGGGCTGGACCTGACCCTGCGCCCCGGTGAGCTGGTCGCCCTGCTCGGTCCGTCCGGTTGTGGCAAGACGACCGCCCTGCGTCTCGTCGCCGGACTGGACGACCCCGACAGCGGCCGCGTCGTCGTGGGCGACCGGGACGTCACCCATGTGCCTGCCAACCGGCGGGACATGGGCATGGTGTTCCAGGCCTACAGCCTCTTTCCGCACCTCACCGCGCAACAAAACGTCGAGTTCGGCCTGAAGCTGCGCCGCGTCGACCGGTCCAAACGGGCAGGCCGGGCCAGGCAGATGCTCGAGCTGGTGGGCCTCGCCTCGCAGGCCGACCGCTTCGCCAGCCAGCTGTCCGGAGGGCAGCAGCAACGGGTCGCCCTGGCGCGGGCGCTCGCGATCCAGCCGGCGGTGTTGCTGCTGGACGAGCCGTTGTCTGCGCTCGACGCGAAGGTGCGAGCCCAGCTGCGCGACGAGATCCGGCGCGTCCAGCTCGAGGTGGGCACGACCACCCTCTTCGTCACCCACGACCAGGAGGAGGCCCTGTCCATCTCCGACCGGGTCGGGGTGATGAACCAGGGCAGGCTCGAGCAGCTCGCCCCGCCCGAGGAGCTCTACACCGCACCCTCGACGGCATTCGTGGCCGCCTTCGTGGGGCTGATGAACCGGATCCCGTGCCGTGTCGAGGCAGGGCGCGCGTCGGTTCTCGGCGCCACGGTCCGCGTGACCGACCGCTCCGTGACCTCCGGTGAGGGAATCGCGATGGTGCGCCCCGAGCAGCTGGTCGTGGAGGCCTCCGACGCCGGGAGCGCGGAGGTGCTGCAGGTGAGCTTCCTGGGCTCGGTGACCCACGTGCGGGTCCGCACGGCCGACGGCCACGAGCTGCTCTCGCAGGCGAACGGGGCCGAGGCGGCCCGGCTGACCGTCCACACCCCGGTGCGGGTCCGCCTCGTCGCGGACCAGCTGCTCGTCTCGTCCGACTGAGCAACCGGGTTCACTCGGGCGCCGGGATGACCACGTTCCACTCGCGCAGCGTGGCGTCTGCCGAGACGCCCTCTCGCGTGTAGGGGTCGGCCGCGAGCACCTCGCGCGCCGCGGACTCGTCGGCCACGTCGAGCACCACCACGGCGCCCCGGGAATCCGCCGTCGGGCCCGCCAGCACGACGGCGCCAGCCTCGTGCAACGAGCCCATGTAGGCGAGGTGCTCGGGGCGCACCCGCGCGCGGGCCTCGGGGTCTGCGTAGCGGTACTCGAGCAGGTAGTAGGTCATGCCGCCATGCTCCCACCTCAGCCGCATCTCGGTGGGTCGAGGATAGGCTGACAAGAGCGAGAACCCATCAGCGAGAGGCCGCCCGAGCACATGCACACGAGCGACTGGATCTTCCTGGTCGTGGCGGTCGTCGCTCTTGCCGGTGCGATGCTCCTGATCAGGGTGATCAGCAGGACGATGATCGAGGCCCACTTCGAGCGCAAGGCCCGTGAGAGGGAGGCGCAGCAGGCCCGTCGCCAGGCGCTGCGCGACAGGCTCCGGGGCGACCAGGAGGGCCGATGACGCCGTCCACGTCGGCAGATCGCCGCGAGATGCGTGCGCACACCAGGCAGGGGCCGTCATCATGGAAGGCATGACGGAGCGCAACGTCCTCGGTGGCGAGCTGCAGGAATGCGGCACCGACCCGATGACCGGCTTCTACCGCGACGGGTGCTGCAGCTCCGGCCCGCAGGACCTGGGCAGCCACACGGTCTGCGCGGTCGTGACCACCGAGTTCCTGGTGCAGCAGATGCAGGTCGGCAACGACCTGTCGACGCCGCGGGTGGAGCTGGGCTTCCCCGGCCTGCAGCCGGGGGACCGGTGGTGCGTGGTCGCGGTGCGCTGGCTCGAAGCGTTCCAGGACGGGGTGGCTCCACCGGTGGTGCTGGCCTCGACGCACGAACGCGCCCTGGACGTCATACCACTGGAGGCCCTGCAGGCCAACGCGGTCGACGTGCCCGACGACCCGCGTTCGCTGATCTCGTGAGCGTCCGTGGGGACGGCTGTCTCTTCTGCGAGATCGTGGCCGGTGAGGTGGCGGCGCAGGTCGTGCTGGACAGCGAGCACGTCGTCGGCTTCCTCGACAAGCGGCCGGTCTTCAAGGGGCACACCCTGGTGGTGCCGCGCGACCACGTGGTGACGCTGCCGCAGCTGCCGGCGGAGCTGATGGCCCCGCTGATGCACGATGTGCAACGGGTGGCGGCCGCGATGGTCGGGACGCTCGGCGCCCAGGGGTCGTTCGTCGCCGTCAACAACGTGGTGAGCCAGAGCGTCCCGCACCTCCACGTCCACGTGGTGCCGCGCACCAAGGGTGACGGGCTGCGCGGGTTCTTCTGGCCTCGAACGAAGTACGCCGATGACGTGGAAGCCAAGGAGTATGGCGACCGGTTGCGGGCGGTGTTGGACTGAGGCCCGTGGGTATGGTGGCGAGAAGGGTTCCGATCACCGCTGCACCTTGGGAGGCACACCGTGTCGATGAACGTGGCTCAGAAGCTGATCTGCGACCACCTGGTCTCGGGGGAGATGAATCCTGGGGACGAGATCGGACTGCGGATCGACCAGACCCTCACCCAGGACGCCACCGGCACCATGGTGATGCTCGAGCTCGAGGCGATGGACCTGGTCCGCGCCCAGACCGACGTGTCGGTGCAGTACGTCGACCACAACCTGCTGCAGGCCGACGCACGCAACCCCGACGACCACCTGTTCCTCCGCTCGGCGGCGCAGCGCTTCGGCCTGTGGTACTCCAAGCCGGGCAACGGCGTCTCCCACCCGACGCACCAGCAACGGTTCGGCAGGCCGGGCGCCACGATGGCCGGGTCGGACTCACACACCTGCGCAGCCGGCGCCATCGGCATGCTGTCGATCGGGGTCGGTGGGCTCGAGGTCGCCATGGCGATCGCCGGTGAGCCGCTCTACCTGCGGATGCCCGAGATCTGGGGCGTGCGGCTGACCGGTGAGCTGCCGGCGTGGGTCTCGGCCAAGGACGTGATCCTCGAGATGCTGCGCCGGCACGGAGTCAAGGGCGGCGTCGGCCGGATCATCGAATACCACGGGCCGGGACTCGCAGGTCTGTCCGCGATGGACCGCCACGTCATCGCCAACATGGGCGCCGAGCTGGGCGCGACCACCTCCGTCTTCCCCTCGGACGACGCCGTGCGCACCTTCCTGCGTGGCGAGGGCCGCGAGGAGGACTGGACCGAGATCCTCGCCGACGAGGACGCGACCTACGACGTCGAGGACGAGATCGAGCTGTCCACGCTCGTGCCCCTCATCGCCAAGCCGTCCTCGCCGGGCAACGTGGTGCCGGTGAGCGAGGTTGCCGGAGAACCGGTTTCGCAGGTCGTGCTCGGCTCCTCGGCCAACCCGGGGCTGCGCGACTTCGCGATCGTCGCCGAGATCGTCCGCGACCACCAGTCCGAGGCCGAGCTCTCCTTCGACGTCAACCCGAGCTCGCGCCAGATCCTCGAGGACCTCACGAAGGGTGGGTGGCTGTTCGACCTGATCAAGGCTGGTGCGCGGATCCACCAGTCCGGGTGCATGGGCTGCATCGGCATGGGCCAGGCGCCGGCGACCGGCCGCAACAGCCTGCGCACCATGCCGCGCAACTTCCCGGGCCGGTCGGGCACCAGGGAGGACGCGGTGTGGCTGTGCTCACCCGAGACGCTTGCCGCGGCGGCCCTGACCGGCAAGATCACCGATCCGCGTGAGCTGCCCGACCTGCTCGACATCGACTACCCGAAGCTGCAGCTGCCCGACTCCTCGAGCGTCAACACGGCAATGCTCGAGTCGCCGCTGCCGGAGGACGAGGCGCAACGCGTCGAGCTCGTCAAGGGCCCGAACATCTCCGGCCTGCCCGAGCTCGACGAGCTGCCCGACCACATCGAGGCGCCGGTCGGCCTCAAGGTCGGCGACAACGTCTCGACCGACGAGATCCTGCCGGCCGGAGCACGAGTCCTGCCCTACCGCAGCAACATCGAGAAGATCTCGGAGTTCACCTTCGCTCAGGTGGACGAGGAGTATGCCGAGCGCGTCGCCGCGCTCAAGGACGGCACCGGCCACCTCGTGGTCGGGGGCGAGAACTACGGCCAGGGCTCGTCCCGTGAGCACGCGGTCATCGCGCCCCGCTACCTCGGCCTGCGCGTCGTGATCGCCAAGTCGTTCGCCCGCATCCACTGGCAGAACCTCGCCAACTTCGGCATCCTCGCGCTGGAGTTCACCGAGGCCGGCGACTACGACGACGTCGAGCAGGGTGACACCCTGGCGCTGGACGGGGTCCGCGACGCCGTGGCGCAGGGCGACCGGATGCAGGCCAAGAACGAACGCAGCGGCAAGACCTACGAGCTGCGGCACCGGCTGTCGCCTCGGCAGGTCGCGATGGTCCTGGCGGGAGGTCAGATCCCCCTGCTGCGGGACGCCTGACCCCCCGCTGGGCTGAGGGGTCCGGTGTCGGGGTTGGGGGGTGGGCGGTCAGCGCGCGGCGTAGAGCCAGTCGAGGTGCTGGTAGTCGTCCACCTCGCGCGACCGCAGGACCTCGTTGCGGGCCTCGCGCTCGGCGCCGTCACGGTGCCAGAAGCTGCCCCACCAGCGGGCGGTCGTCTGGACCTCGGCAGTGCGCGGCCGGCGCAGCTCGACGTAGGAGCCCAGTGCGGCGTCCCAGTCGGGACCGGAGCCGGGGCCGGAGCGTGCGTGCTCGCCGGAGACCAGCCCGGCCAGCACGCCGGCGTCCTCGATCGCCTGGCAGGCACCCTGTGCGAGGTACTGCAGCATCGGGTGCGCGGCGTCCCCGGTCAGCACCAGGCTGCCTCGGCGCCAGTTCGTGATCGGCTCCCGGTCGTACATCCGCCACCAGCGGTCCCGCCAGAGCCGGGGCAGCGCGGACAGCACTGCCGGGCAGGATCCGGCGAAGGCGGCGTCGAGCTCGTCCGGGGTGCCCCAGTCCTCCTCGCCGCGCAGGGCCTTGGGCGACTCGAAGACCGCCACCTGGTTGAAGATCTCGCCGTGCCGCAACGGGTACTGCACGAGGTGGCGGCGCGGTCCGATGTAGACCACGACGTCGGTCATCGCGATACCCTGCTGCTCGGCGACCTCCTCGACCGGCACGGCGCCGCGGTAGGCGACGTAGGCCGAGCTGACCTGCTCGTCGTTGCTGAGCTGGGAGCGCAGCAACGAGCCGAGACCGTCGGCGCCCAGCGCCACGCGAGCGTGGTCGGTGCGACCCGGGCTGTGCACCTCCACCCCGCCGTCGACGTCGACGACGTCCTTGACCCCGCAGCTGGTGACCAGGTCGACGCCGGCCGCCCGGCAGGCATCGAGCAGGATGCGGTGCAGGTCGCTGCGGTGGATGACCACGTAGGGCGCGCCGTAGCGCTCCTGGGTGCGCTGGAGGTCCAGCCGGGTCAGCTCGCTGCCGTCGAGGGCGTCACGCATGACCAGGTGCTTTGGCAGCACGCCCTCGGCGATCACCTGGTCGAGGACGCCCCAGTCCCGCAGGATGCGAGTGGCGTTGGGTGCCATCTGCAGGCCGGCACCCACCTCGCCGAACTCGTCGGCGCGCTCGAGCACGCGCACCCGTTGCCCGGCCCGGGTCAGTGCCAGGGCGTTGCCGAGTCCTCCGATTCCTCCTCCGACGACGACGACGTCGACGGCGGTGGGGGCGGTGTCATTGGTCATCTTTCGATCCGTTCGCAGAGTGGTTCGTGGTGGTGGTCACAGCCACGGGGGCAGTTGCGGCAGCCCTGTGGCCTTGATCGAGTGAGGTCGCCCCGACAGCCAGGCCGCCAGCTCGGGCAGCGGCGCTGTCACCTCGACCGGCTGACCACTGCCGCTCACGGTCCACTGCAGGGTGGCGCCGTCCGTCCGGAGGATCAGCGCGGGGCCGGTGCCGGCCTTCGAGCGCTTGGCCGTCACGTCGTCCAGCAGGGCGACGAGGAAGTCCTGCGGCAGGTCGGCGAAGGTCAGGCCCGCGCCCAGGTCGACGCCGTGCACCAGGACCTCGCGGGCCCGCATCCAGGGGATCTCGGTCGCCGGCACGGTGCGGCCCTGGGCGGTGACCACCTCGGCCTGCCAGGCCTCTTGGCCGAGCGAATCGAGGTCTGCAGCCAGGCCGTGCGCTGAGGACCGCACCCACTCGCGCAGGCTGGCCGCCGGACGCTGGCTGCCCGACTCGATGTCCTTGTTGCGCTGCTCGCTCGAGGCGTACATCCGTGACTCCACGCCGGTGGCGGCCCAGGATGCAAGGCGTTGCAACGCCTCGGCATTGGAGGCCAGGTGGGCCAACAGGTGTCGCCGGGTCCAGCCTGGCAGCGCTGTCGCGTCGTCGAGCTCGCTGTCGGAGAGCTCGTGGACGGCGGACAGCAGGTTCACGGTGCCCGAGCTGACCCAGGAGGAGGCAAGCCGCCGGTGGTGTTCGCTCGTCACGCCGCGCCCTCTGCCACGGCGGTGTTCTCCAACCGGCCGATCGACTCGATCTCGGTGACCAGGGACGCGCCCGGCGAGAGGTATCGGGCGGGCTTGCGCGCGTGACCGACGCCCCCGGGCGTGCCGGACGCGATGACGTCGCCAGGCTGCAGGGTGAGGATCGTGGAGACGTACTGCACGAGGGTGACCGGGTCGAAGACCAGGTCGGACGTGTTGGCGTGCTGGACCTTCTCGCCGTCCACGAGTCCGCTGATGTCCAGAGCGGGGCGTGTGCCCCCGGGCAGCTCGTCGGGGGTGACCAGCACCGGGCCGAAGGGAGTGCTGCCCTCGAACGTCTTGCCCTGCAGCCACATCTTGGTGCGGTACTGCCAGTCGCGCATCGTCACGTCGTTGAGCACGCTGAACCCGGCAATCGCCTCCCTTGCCTCGTCCTCCGACGCGCGCCGCACCGGGCGGCCGATGACGATCGCGAGTTCGGCCTCCCAGTCGACCTGGTCGGACTCGGGTGCAAGCTGGATGTCGTCGGCGGCCCCGATCAGCGCTTCGGGGTACTTCGCGAACAGCGTGGGGTGCTCGGGGAGCTCGCGACCCATCTCCAGGATGTGGTTGCGGTAGTTCAGGCCGACGCAGACGATCTTGCCCGGGCGAGGGACGACCGGCGCGAAGTCGGCGCCCTCGAGGGGGTGGCTCGTGCCGTCTCCGTCACCGGAAGCCAGCTGCTCCCAGTCGGGCCGGGCGAGCAGGGCGCCGACGTCGGGCACGCCGAGGCCGACGCAGCGGTCGTTGTCGACGCGGACCGCCAGGTTGCCGTCGGTGGTGCGGATCGTGGCGAGCTTCATCAGGATCGTCCTTCCACCTGCAGATTGTGCAGGGGTTTGTGGGTGGTGCGGGCGGGCTGGTTGCGGGGCCGCGGTCCGGTCGCCCGGCGCTGACCGATCCGGCCGGCCAGGTCACCTGGTGTGCGGGGGCTCATGGAGCACCACATTAGGCGCGGTTCTGTCTTGTGGGATATACAATTCTGTTGTGAGGAACAAGCCGCAGTATGCCGTCGCGTCCGTCGACCACGCCCTGCGCCTTGCAGTGCTGCTCCAGCAGGAAGGACCCCTGGGCGTCTCCGAGGTGGCGGCGCGGCTCGGCATCGCACGCTCGACCGCGCACCGGTTGCTCGCCATGCTGGTCTATCGCTCGTTCGCCGTGCAGCTCCCGGACAAGCGCTACGCGGTAGGGCCGGTCATGGGCGACGCGCCGTCGGCGAGCGTCGATGTCGGGCGGCTGCGCAACGTGGCACTGCCGCACCTGCGTGAGCTCGTCGAGCAGGCAAGGGAGACCGCGAACCTCATCGTGTTGGCCGGCGTCCAGGCGCGGTTCGCGGCGACCGTGGAGTGCTCCCAGATCCTTCGGGTGGGCGACCGGGAGGGGCGCTCCCTGCCGGCCCACCTGGTGTCCGGCGGCAAGGTCCTGCTCGCCACGCTGGGCGACGACGAGGTGCGCAGCCGGTTGGGGGAGGCCTCCGGGGACCACACGCAGGCACCGCTTCGCCCCGGTGAGGTCGAGGCCTTGCTCACCGAGCTCGCACACATCCGCCGCCAGTCCTTCGCGATCAACGACCAGCAGACCGAGCAGGGGGTCACCGCCGTGAGCAGGTTGGTGCGTGGTCCGGAGGGCGAGGCGCTCGCCTCTGTCGGGCTGGCCGTTCCCACAGCACGATTCGGGCCGGAGCAGCTGCCTCGGTGGGTCGGCGCACTCACCGTCGCCGCTGGCCGCATCGAACGGGACCTCGCGGCCGACTGACCGGCGTCCTGCCGGGCCGGGCAGGATCGTCGTATGACGCTCACGGCCGAGGCCACGGACACGACCCGTCGCCGCGGGCTCCGACGGATGCGACTGCTGGCGCTGTCGCTGCTCGTCATCGCCGCGGTGGTTTTCCTGCTCACACGCGGGCGCGGTGGAGGCTGGGGGTTCGTCGCCGCCGCCGCCGAGGCCGCGATGGTGGGCGCCATCGCGGACTGGTTCGCGGTGACCGCCCTCTTCCGGCACCCTCTGGGGCTGCCGGTCCCGCACACCGCGATCATCCCGGAGCGCAAGGCCGCGCTGGGAGCGAGTCTCGAGGCCTTCGTCACCGAGAACTTCCTCACCGAGGAGAATGCCAGGAGCCGACTGGGTTCGGCTGACGTGACCCGCCGGATCGGCCGCTGGCTCTCCAGGGAGCCGAATGCCCAGCGGGTGGTGGCCGAGGCAGCGCCCCCGCTGGGCCGGGCGCTGCGGTCGGTGCGCGACGAGGAGGTGCGCTCCTTCCTGGACGAGGCGCTCCTGCCGCGGCTGGGGGAGGAACAGCTCAGCCCGGTCGCCGGGCACCTGCTCGAGTCCGTGGTGGTGGACGGGGCCCACCACGGACTGGTCGACCTGGCTCTGGTCGAGGGTCACCAGTGGCTGCGCGCCAACTACGACACGGTGGCTGCCGTCGTTGCCGCCAGGGCACCGTGGTGGTCTCCGCAGTGGCTGGACGACAAGGTCGTCGAACGCGTCCACCACGAGGCAGTGGCGTGGGTCGCGGACGTGCGCGACGACCCCGCCCATCCGGCCCGGCACGCGCTGGACGCCCTGCTGGCCCAGCTGGGCGACGACCTGCAGCACGACGACGCGACGCGTCGGCGTGCGGAGCGGTTCAAGGAGCGGATGCTGGCCCACCCGGGAGTGGCGGACGGGCTCGTGGCCGTGTGGGACGCCATACGCACCGTCGTGGTGGACGCCCTGGACACGCCGGACAGCATCCTGCGGCGGCGCGCGTCCGGCGCGGTGGTGTCGCTGGGGGAGCGGCTCGTCTCCGACGACCGGCTGCGCACTCGCGTGGACGCGCACCTCGCCGACGCGGTCGGGCACCTCGTCACGACCTACGGCGGCGAGATCGCCACGGTGATCTCGCAGACCGTCGACCGCTGGGACGGCAAGGAGGCCGCCGAGCGGATCGAGCTGCACGTTGGCAAGGACCTGCAGTTCATCCGGATCAACGGCACCGTGGTCGGCGCGCTCGTGGGCCTGGCCATCCAGGCGGTGGACGTGCTGCTGTGACCCTGTGCCTGTCTACACTCACGCCATGAGCGCACCCGACGGGGCGGACGACCCGGTGCTGAAGGCCTTCGGTCAGTTCGTCAAGACGCAGCGGCAACTGGCCCGCGTCTCGCAACGGCACCTGGCCAGGCTGTCGGGCGTCTCCGACTCCTACCTCAGCCAGCTCGAGCGAGGACGCTACCGTCCTTCGGCACAGGTCGTCACGGCGCTCGCGGACGCGTTCGGGCTCGCGCCCAAGGCGCTCTACGCCAAGCTCGGGCTGCTGCCGGAGGACGACGACGCGACTCGGCCGGGGGTCGAGGAGGCGATCATCGACGACCCCCGTCTCGGGCAACCGCAGAAGGAGGCGCTGATCCGCGTCTACCGCTCCTACCTCGGGGACGACTGAGCTGGGCTCCATCGTCGCGGCGCGGTCCCTCGGGCAGACGACTCAGGCGGTCGTCTCGACGCGGTGCAGACCGAGCTTCTCGAAGACCGGGGCGTCGCTGAACCGGAACAGGTCGAGGGCGCCGGAGTCGGAGTCGGACCCTCCTGCCTCGGACTTCACCGACAGGCTGTGCCAGGACGGCACGACGAAGAGGTCACCGCGCGTGACGCTCCACGAGCTGTCTCCCACGGACACGACACCGGACCCGTCGAAGACCTGGTAGACCGACGAGCCGACCTCGCGCGTGGGCGTGGTCTGCGTGCCGCGCGCGACCCGGTGCATCTCGGTGCGGATCGTGGGCAGCACGTCACCGGCGTCGGACGGGTTCGTGTAGCGGACCGCGGCGTGGCCGGGCTCCACCACGCCGGGGAATCCCTCGTGGTCCAGCTCGAGCTGGTCGGTCAGCGCGGCGTCGGTATCGGCCCACCGGTAGGCGAGCAGCGGACTGCCCTGTCGCGGACCGGGCTGTGACACCGGGCGCAGCCCCGGGTGTCCCCAGAGGCGTTGCGAGCGGGACCGCTGCGGCGTGGTCTTCTCCGCGTCGCTGATCGCGTCGCGGCCGAACTCGAAGAACTGGCTCTCGTTCGCGTACTGGAACGGGATGTCCAGTCCGTCGATCCACGCCATCGGCCGGTCGGTCGCGTTGTGGTGCGCGTGCCAGTTCCAGCCCGCCTGGGGCAGGAAGTCGCCGCGGTTCATGGGGACCGGGTCGCGCCCGACGACCGTCCAGACGCCCTCACCCTCGACGACGAACCGGAAGGCGTTCTGGGTGTGCCGGTGCTCGGGGGCGTCCTCCCCGGGCATGAGGTACTGGATGGCGGCCCAGAGGGTCGGCGTGGCGTAGGGCTTGCCGCCGAGGCCGGGGTTCGCCAGCGCGATCGCCCGACGCTCGCCTCCGCGTCCGACCGGCACGAGCTGTCCGGCCCGGTCCGCCAGCTCGAGCAGGTGCCGCCACCGCCACAGGTGCGGGCGTGCCTTGGACTGGGGGTGCAGCGGCATGAGGTCACCGATCTCGGTCCACAACGGCACGAGCAGCTCGCGCTCGAAACCGCGGTAGAGCTCCTCGAGCTCCGGTGTCGGCACCGGCTGGCCCGGGCCTTCCTCGGCGCGCAGCTGTACGGGCGAGGTGACGTTGCTGATGGACATGCCGCAGACCTCCTGGGTGGCGCCGACGCCGCCGACGGCAGCGGGACGTGTGTCCCTCCACGGTAGGTCGGCCCCGAGAAATGGGATCGCAGTCTTCCGCAGAGAGGAAAGGACAGCGCTCAGTGGTACTTCGGGTCCGCCGCCTCGAGCATCTCGCCGAGCAGGGCGGCCAGCTCCTGACGCTGCTCGGCCCCGAGGTGGCGCAAAAGGGTGTCCATCGTCGTGTCCGCCAACGGACGGGCCTGTCGCAACAGCCGGCGTCCCGCGGAGGTGATCGCGATGATCCGCGTGCGGCGATCGCCGGGATCCTGCACCCGCTCCACGAGGTCTCGCCGCTCGAGGTCGTCCACGAGCACGACGACGGCGCTCGGGTCCAGGCCGAGATCGTCCACGACCCTGCGCTGGGGCACTCCGTCCCCCTCGGCGGCGAGCTTGAGGAGGACGTAGTGCCGGGAGCGCAGGCCGGTGTCGCGGAGGGCGTCGTTGGTGGCCCTCAGCGCAGTCGCCGAGGCACGAGCGAGCAGGAATCCGAGGTCGTCGGCCAGTGCCGCCGGCACGACAGAGAGGGCGGGTGAGGACATCGGCGCTCCTAGGTTGTTGACTTCATCAATGATAGTGAATTATAACGAGTGCACCATTGCAAGAGCAGACATCGACGCGAGGAGAATCCGATGGACCTGACCGGCAAGGTGGCGATCGTCACCGGGAGCGGCCGTGGCCTGGGCCTGGCCTACGCCAGGAGGCTGGCCGGATCCGGCGCGGCCGTCGTGGTCAACGACGTCGACGCCGAGGTGGCAGAGGCTGCCGTGGAGGCCATCCGACGGGACGGCGGCAAGGCCTCGGCGGTCACTGCGGCGGTGGGGGACTCCGAGGTCGCGCAGGCCCTGGTGGACCACGCCGTGGAGACGTTCGGCCGGCTGGACGTGCTGGTGTCGAACGCAGGGGTCCTGCGGGACAAGGTGCTCTGGAAGATGACCGACGAGGACTTCGACCTGGTGACCCGCGTGCACCTGCGCGGCACCTTCACCTGTGCCCGCGCTGCCGTCGTGCAGATGAAGGAGCAGGGGGAGGGCGGCCGGATCATCCTCATCGGCTCGCCGGCCGGGCAGTACGGCAACTTCGGTCAGACCAACTACTCGGCGGCCAAGGCCGGGATCGTCGGCTTCGCCCGCACCTGGGCCATGGAGCTCGCCCGTGACCGGATCACCGCCAACGCGGTCGTCCCGGTCGCCGCGACCGCCATGACGGCGACCGTCCCCTTCCTCAAGCCGTATGTCGAGGCGCTGGCAGCCGGCGAGCCGTTGCCACCGTTCGCGCGCCGGGAACTGGCCTTCGGCTCACCGGAGGACGTCGCCGGGCTGGTCGCCTTCCTGGCCTCCGACGACGCGGCGGACGTGACCGGGCAGGCCGTCGGCATCGGCGGCGACCGGTTGTCGCTCTACTCCCACCCCGAACAGATCGTGCAGGAGTACCACGCCGGCGGTTGGGACGCCGACGACATCGCGAAGGTGTGGCCGGGCGCGTTCGCCCCGCACCTGCAGACCGTCGGCGAGCAGCTGCCCGAAGACCCCGCGCAGAAGGAGGGCTGACCACATGAGCCTCGACCTGGAGAACCTCGTCGCGATCGACACGCACGTCCACGTCGAGATCGATGACCACGGGCACACGGCGTTGCCCCAGCCCTTCCTGGACGCCTCGGCCAAGTACTTCAAGGCGGGGGAGCGGACGCCGACGATCGACCAGATCGCCGAGAAGTACCGCGAGCGCCGGATCGCCGCGGTGATCTTCACGGTCGACGCCGAGAAGGCACTGGGACACGGCCGGATCTCCAACGAGGAGGTCGCCGCCGGCGCGGCCCGGCACCCCGACGTGCTGATCCCGTTCGGCAGCATCGACCCGGCCAAGGGCGCCGACGGCGTCGCCGAGCTGGAGCGGCTGGTGGCCGACCACGGTGTCCGCGGACTCAAGTTTCACCCGAGTCTGCAGGAGTTCGCGCCCAACGACGGCACGGCATACCCGCTGTTCGAGGCCCTGGCTGCCCGTGGACTGCCGGCCATCTTCCACACGGGCCAGACCGGCATCGGCGCCGGCATGCCCGGCGGCGGAGGCATCAAACTGCGCTTCTCCGACCCGATGCTGCTCGATGATGTCGCCGCCGACTTCCCGGAGCTGACCATCATCATGGCGCACCCGTCGGTGCCGTGGCAGAGCGAGGCGATCTCGGTCGCGACGCACAAGCCCAACGTGGCCATCGACCTGTCCGGGTGGTCGCCCAAGTATTTTCCCCAGGAGCTGGTCCGTGCCATCAACGGGCCGCTGCGCAGCAAGGTCCTCTTCGGCTCCGACTATCCCGTGATCGACCCCGACCGCTGGCTGGCCGACTTCGACAAGCTCGAGATCAAGCCCGAGGTCAAGCCGAAGGTCCTCAAGGAGAACGCGATCCGCGTCCTGCGCCTGCCCTGACGGCCTCCCCCCTGCTGCACCCACGATGAGAGGTACTGCCATGCCCACGAACACGCAGTTCGCCGACCTGACCGACCTCGTCGGATCGGATCTTGGCGTCACGGAGTGGATGGAGGTCACTCAGGACCGCGTCAACACCTTCGCCGACGCCACCGACGACCCGCAGTGGATCCACGTCGATCCCGAGCGGGCCCGGAGCGGCCCCTTCGGCACCACGATCGCGCACGGCTACCTCACGCTGGCCCTGGTGATCCCGCTGTTCACCGAGCTGCTCGAGGTCGAGGGCGTCGGCACGAAGCTCAACTACGGCCTGAACAAGGTGCGCTTCCCCGCTCCGGTGAAGGTCGGGTCGAGGATCCGCCTGGGCGCAGTCGTGCGCGAGGTCACCGAGGTGGGCGGTGGCGGCCGGCAGCTGACCTTCGACGCCACCGTGGAGATCGAGGGCTCCGAGAAGCCGGCCTGTGTGGCACAGCCGGTCTTCCGCTTCTACGCCTGACGGCGCCGTGCCGGGCTGGAGCTCCCGCTCCAGCTCCCAGGACCAACCGACCAGGAGTGATCGTGACGCACTATCGCACCGACCGGAACCACAGCGAGTTTCTCCTCTTCGACGTGCTGGGGGTTGCGGACGCCTACGGCCGGGCGCCCTTCGAGGACGTGGACGTCGACGCCGCCAGGGACGTCCTCGAGCAGGCCGAGCGCTTCGCGACCGAGCGGCTGGCGCCGAGCTTCGTCGTCGGGGATCGATGCCCACCGGTGCTCGACCCCGTCACCCATGAGGTCGCGATCCCGGGCGAGGTGGCGACTGCTCTGCGCGAGCACCTCGCGTCCGACTGGCTCGGGCTGGACCTTCCCCCGGGCAGGTGTGAGGTGCGGGTGCCCGCCTCCCTACGCTGGGCCGCCACGGAGTTCGCGATGGGTGCCAACCCGGCCGTCGGCATGTGCACCCAGCTGGTCCCGCAGGTGGTCCGCCTCCTCGACACCGCTGGTACGCCAGCCCAGCGCCGGCTCGCCGAGCTGATCCTCGAACGGCAGTGGACGGTCACCATGGTCCTGACCGAACCGGACGCCGGTTCGGACGTGGGCGCGGCCCGGACCCGGGCGTTCCCACAGCCCGACGGCACCTGGCACCTCGAGGGCACCAAGCACTTCATCACGTGGGGCGAGCACGACGCGACCGACAACATCGTCCACCTCGTCCTGGCCCGGCCCGTCGGCGTCGAGGGCGCGGGCGGTCCGGGCAGCAGGGGCCTGTCGCTGTTTGTCGTGCCCGCGCACCACTACGACCCGGACACCGGTGAGGTCGGACGGCGCAATGGCGTCATGGCCACAGGGCTCGAGCACAAGATGGGGGTGCGGGCCACACCGACGGTCGGACTCACCTTCGGCGACGGGGAACCAGCGGTGGGCACGCTCCTCGGTGACGAGCACCGTGGGCTGCGGCAGATGTTCGAGATCATCACCTACGTCCGTCTCCTGGTCGGCCTCAAGTCGGCCGCCGCGCTGTCCACCGGTTACCTGGGCGCGCTCGAGCAGGCGCGCACGCGCGTGCAGGGCCGGCCGCTGATCACCTTCGATTCGGCGGGCCCGGAGCCGGTCCCGATCGTCGAGCATCCGGACGTGCGTCGATCGCTGATGTCCCAACGGGCCTTCGCCGAGGGTGCCCGCGCGCTGGTGCTGTACACCGCAACCCTCTTCGACCGGATGGAGGTGGCCGAGGCGTCGGGTATCCCGGACGATGTCGCCGTCGTGCGCCACCGCCTGCTGCTGCCCGTGGTCAAGACGTGGTGTGCGGAGACCGCCTGGCAGGTGCTCGGGTCGGAGTGCCTGCAAGTGTTCGGGGGCTCCGGGTTCCTCGAGGACCACCCGCTCGAGCAATACGTCCGTGACACGAAGATCGACAGCATCTACGAGGGGACGAGCGGCATCCAGTCCATGGACCTGCTGCAGCGGCGGGTGGCCCCCGACCGGGGCAAGGCGCTGGGCGAGCTGCTCGCCGAGGTCACCGCCCTCGCCGACTCGCTCGCCGACAGCGGGGCCCTCCAGATGGAGGCCGGGTTGCTGCGGGACAGCGCCGACGACGTCACGCGGATGGCCGGGTTGAGCCTGGACCGTGCGCACTCGGATCCGCAGGTGGCCGCACTGGGCGCCCGGGCGCTGCTGCTGGCCGTGGGCGACGTCGTGGTGGGCTGGCTGTTGCTGCGCTCTGCCGTGGTCGCGGACGAAAGGTGCGCCGCCGCAGGAGAGCCCGCCGACGGGGATCTCGCGGGTCGCGCCGCCGCCGCCCGGTGGTATGCCCGTCAGGTGCTCCCGAGGACGTCCGCCGCGCTGCGCTCGCTGCGACTCCTGGACAGTGAGGTGATGGACCTCCCTGCCGGGAGGCGGTGAGACCCCCTGCCTCGGCGCAGGCACGGTGCCGGTCCCGGATCGCCCTCCCACAACCGTTCTCGGTGTGTCATCATCCCGGAAGGTGAGTTCCCCAGAGCGGAACGGAGGCCCCGAGGTGGCATACCTGGAGTCGGTGGACAACGCCTTGCGGTTGCTGGTGCTCCTGGCCCGGCAGGGCGACGTCGGTGTCACGGCGGCCGCCTCCGAGCTGGGCGTCGCACCGTCGACCGCACACCGGTTGTTGTCCACCCTGCGCTACCGGGGTTTCGCGGTGCAGGGGAGCGGCCGTGGATACCAGCCTGGTCCTGCGTTCGCGTCGCTGTCGGTCGGTGAGTCACGAGGGGGAGGCCTCGAGGCCGTGGTCCTGCCCCACCTCGAGCGCATCCGGGAGCAGCTGGACGAGACCTGTCACCTCATGGTCTGCTCCGGGCGGGAGGCGCGGATCCTCGCCACGGTCGAGGCCCGGCAACCCCTCCGCGTCGGGTCCCGCACCGGCGCCGTCTTTCCGGCGCACCTGGTCTCCGGTGGGGTTGTCGTGCTGGCGGGCTTGGGTGCGGCGGAGTTGGACGAGCTCTACCCGCCGGAAGGAGTGCCCGAGCTCGACCTCGATGCCGCCGGAGTCAAGCGACTGCACCGCGAGCTGCGGACGATCCACCAGCGCGGCTACGGGCTGAACGTCGGCCGCACGGAGCGTGGGATCGCGGGGATCGCGACGGCCCTGCGAGGGGCAGACGGTCGGGTCGTTGCCGCGATGTCCGTCTCGGTCCCCACCATCCGCTACTCGGCGGCGCGGGTCCGGGAGATCGTGCGGGTGCTGCACCTCGCCACAGACGCCGCCAACGCCGAGCTCCGGTGAGCACCTGTCGAAGTCAGGACTGGCTCGGGTGGGTGGCCCGCAGGCGCCCCTGCTCGACCAGTTCGTCGTGCGCGGCCACAAGGAGGTCGAGCACCTCCCAGGGGTCCGGGATCAGGGCCGGGCACGTCACGACTCCCACGTGCAGGCGTCCACGGTATCCCTGGATGGTGATGTTCAGGCCGAGCCCGTCGCTGAGGGCCGGAAGGGGGTAGAGGCCCTCGATGGGCTGTCCGTGCAGGTGCAGCACCTCGCGCGTGCCGGGCACGTTGGAGACCAGGACGTTGAACGGTAGGCGCACCCGGTCGGCGAGGCGGGCCGCCGCGACGACGCGCACGGCTCGTGTCGCCAGGGCCGGTGGCGCGAAGGAGGCGACGTCCTGCAGGGTGTCGGCACCGATCGCGCGGTGTGCCTTGGCCACCGCGGTGGTTTCGCGCACGCTGGTGAGCCGCACGAGCGGGTCGGCCACGTCGGTCGGCAGGGGGCAGGTCATCAGGTCGATCTTGTTGCCGGTGACCTTGTCCTCGTCCGTGCGCACCGAGATCGGCACGAGCGCCCGGAGCGGCTCCTCGGGCAGGGCTTCGGCCCGCAGGAGCCATTCGCGCAGGGCCCCTGCGACCGTGCTGAGCAGCACGTCGTTGACCGTGGCACCCGCGGCCGTGCGCACGGCCTTGGAGTCGTCCAGCGACAACTCACCGAAGGCCCACGCCCGGTCGCGCGTGATGGCCTTGTTGAACGGGGTCCTCGGTGCGCTGATGCGTGGACGAGAGCGCACCGGCACGGCATCGCCGGCGGTCCCTGTGAGCCACTCGACCGTGCCGCTGGAAACGCGTGCGGCCGAGGTGATCGCGAGGGTGGGCACCTGTGGCAGCCGACCCATCAGTGCGGCCTCGAGCCGCAGCGCCGTGCCTGCGAGGTCGGCGACCCCGAGCATCCCCCGGGCGAGCATCTCGCCGGTGCCGGGCAGGGACGCAGGATGCCATGCGCCGTCGGACGACGGGTCGGTCTCCGGGGGCCGGTCGTCGAGCAGGGTGGTGAGCAGGTCCCTTCCGGCAATGCCGTCCACTGCGGCGTGGTGGATCTTGGTGATGACGGCGGTCTGGTCCGGTGCGGAGCCCTGCACGAGGTGGATCTCCCAGAGCGGGCGAGACCGGTCCAGCGGTTGCTCCGCGATCTGAGCCACCGTCCGGGCGAGCTCACGGCGCCACTCGTCACCGATGACGACCGACCCGAAGAGGTGCTGGGTGAGGTCGAAGTCCGGGTCGTCGACCCACCAGGGCCGGTCGATGCCGAGCGGGACGTTGCGCAGCCGACGCCGCAGGATGGGGGCGAAGGGCAGTCGCGCCTCGACCAGGTCACGCAGCTCGTCGAGATCGAGCCGTCCGGCGACGAGGGCGGTGAGGCAGATGTGCCCGGCACCGTGGGGGCCGTCGAGGGCGAGGAACGATGCGTCGAGGCTGCTCAGTCGTTGCATCCTCACCGCGAGCGAGCCCCCGTGGCGGGCCTCGGCACCTGACACCACGACCGAGCAGGACTTCGGCCTCGAACAGGCGCACAGGAGCTCATGGGGCCCATCCTCCCAAGGTCGGGCCGGACATGCCACGACGCGGGCCCACCGATCGGGTGGGAACCACGTCGTGGCTGGTGCCGCCTGCTGCCCGGGTGGGGCATGACGGGTCGTGTCGCGGGGCTCAATCCGTCGCGCTGCGGCTCCCCTTGGAGCTCGACTTCTGCGACTTCTGTGTCGTGTTCGACGTGGAGGCCGCTGGAGCGGGCGTGAAGAGATCGAGCAGACCGCTCTGGAAGGACTCGCGGGCCTGGGTCCAGTCCTTGCTGCTCGCGGTGGCGTAGCGCACGTAGTCGGACGGGCTGCCGACGAGCGAGGCAAGGGGCTTCAGGCCGGTCTGGAAGCGCTCCGGCGGCCTGGGGGCCTTGTCCAGGATCTCCGAGGCGCGACCGAGCAGGCCGAGGACGGCGTGCTGGCCCTTGTTCGCGGCCTCGACCTGACGCTCGTGAACCTTGGTGACGAGAGCGATGACGGTGGACATGTTTCCTCCTGTGACGGTGATTCCGTGCCGTGCTGGCTGTGAATCGCTTGCCATCATTGAACATTCATTATGCGTAGTTTGTCAAGCAGTTGCGTAGTCAGGTGACGTGGTTCACGCTCTTCGGCCCGGCGCAGACTTCGAATTCCGCACACCGGAACGTTGAGAACATGAACGGTCTCGGTCGCGCGGGAGTCAATACCATGGCTTCAGAAGCGCTGCTTCATCGGGTCCGCAACCGCGCTGTTCGACGAAGAGCTCTCGGAACTGCGCACCACCGTGCGCCGCTCCACCCTTACGCACCCGCCCTCCGGCGCGGGCCGTCGCACCCCGACGCTCGTCACCGGCACGAACGACAGGACCACACATGCAGCAGCTCACCGCGATGGACGGGATGTTCTTCAGCGTCGACACCGCGACCTCGACCGGCGTGATGGGCGGGCTGATCATCTACGACGCCTTCGACGACCCGGCGGCCGGCCGAGCGGAGCGCATGATCGAGCGGATCACCGAACGGCTCGACCAGATCCCGCCGTTCCGCCGGGTGCGCGCCAAGGTGCCGCTCGGGCTCGACAAGGAGTACTGGGCCGAGACCGAGGTCGACGTCGCTGCGCACGTCCGGACGATCACCCTGGCCGAAGGCGGGACCGACCAGGACCTCGCGGCAGAGATCTCCCGCATCATGAGCATCCGCCTCGACCCCCACCGGCCCCTCTGGGAACTGTGGATCATCGAGGGCCTGCACGGCGGCCGTCTCGCACACCTGCTGCGGGTGCACCACGGCGCGGTCGACGGCGGGACCATCCCCACGATCCTCGATCTCCTGTCGGACCACCCGACGACGCCCGCCGACCCGGCCAGCGCGGCCCCGGGCCGGCGCGAGCCCTGGGGAGGGCCGGTCGAGATGCTGGCGCGGGGGGTCGTGGGGAGGGCCCTCAAGCCCGTCCAGTTCGTCGGGCTGCAGGCGCAGACGGTCAAGTACCTCGTGGGACGACGTTCCGAGGATGGCGTGATGGCCCTGCCCGCCTTCATCGCGCGGATGATCCCGGGCAAGGTGGGGGCACCGGTCCGGGGCGTCGTCAACCGGCGACAGCGTGCCAAGGGGCAGCCAGAGGTCCTCCCGGTGCTCCCGCAGGTCACGAAACCAGCCACCCCCTTCAACAGGACGATCACCGACGCCCGGACCTACGCCTTCTCGGACCTGTCGCTCGCCGACTTCAAGCGGGTCGGCAAGGCCTTCGACGGCACCATGAACGACGCCGTCGTCGCCGTCGTGGCGGGGGCTCTTCGGCGATGGATGGAGGAGCGGGGCGGCGCCCCTGAGGAGCCGCTGGTCGTGTGCATCCCCTACTCGTTGCGCACCGGGGAGGAGAAGGACCGGTGGGCCAACCACATCAGCATGTTCTTCGCGCCGCTCCCGACCCACCTCGCCGACCCGGTCGAGCGACTCAAGGCGGTCCACGGCGACCTCAAGGCGGCCAGGAGCAACTTCGACGCCCTGCCCACCGGACTGCTCCGTTCCGCAAGCCGTTTCATCCCGCAGTCGCTCTTCTGGGTCCACCAGCAGCTGCTGAGCCGCGCGCCCGACTGGGTGTCGGGCTCGATGTGGAACGTCGTGGTCTCCAACGTCCGCGGCCCGTCGCAGGTCGTGGAGGTCACCGGGGCCCGTATGGCGGGCTACTGGCCGGCCGCGTTCCTCACCACCGGCGTCGGACTCAACATCACGCTGCAGAGCTACCTCGACCGGGTGGACTTCGGTTTCATGGGAGCCGGCGACCTCACCGGTGACCTCTGGGAGCTGCCCGGGCACATGAAGGACGCGCTCGAGGAGCTGATGGAGGCCGCCGACCGCGCCGAGTCCGCGGCGAAGTCCCCGGCCCCGAGAAAGTTGGCCGCAAAGAAGTCGCCGGCCCCGAGAAAGTCGGCGGCAAAGAAGTCGCCGGCCCCGAGAAAGTCGGCGGCAAAGAAGTCCCCGGCCCCGGGAAAGTCGGCCGCCAGGAAGTCCCCGGCAGCGAAGAAGTCGGCTGCCAAACCCACCCCCACTGACGACTGACCCGTCAGGGGGTCGGTCCCAGCCAGAACGTAGGAGAACCCGTGTCGTTCAACCTCTCAGTCATCGTTCGCGAGTCGGCGCAGTCCGGCCCCGACCGCCCGGCCATCATCCACCGTGGTGGCACCATCTCCCACCGTCAGCTCGACGAGTGGAGCGACCGCGTCGCGAGGGGGCTCGTGCGACTGGGGGTCACGCCGGGAGACAGCGTCGGGGTCCAGCTGCCCAACGTTCCCGAGTTCGCGGCGGTCTTCTACGGCGTCCTCAAGGCCGGGGCTGTCGCCATCCCGATGAACGTCCTCAACAAGGGCCCGGAGATCGCCTACTTCCTGAAGAACTCTCAGGCAAATCTGTTGATCTCGGCGGCGGGTGTCGCGAGCGAGGCTGCCCGGGGCGTGAACGAAGCCGGCGCGGAACACCTGTTCATCGTCGGCGACGCCCAGCTGCCCGCCTGTGCGCGGCGCTTCGAGGAGCTCACCGCCGGTGGTCAGGAGATCCCCGCGCCATTCGTCCAGCGACAGCCCTCTGACACGGCCGTCCTGCTCTACACGTCGGGCACCACCGGTCACCCCAAGGGGGTCCAGCTGACCCACTTCCAGCTCCTGATGAACGCCGAGGCACACGTCGAGGCCTTCGAGATGGACCGCGACAGCGTCACCATCGCGGTCATGCCGCTGTTCCACGCTCTCGGCCTGTCGGGCCTGCTCAACGCCACTCTGCGCGCTGGCGGCGCAGTGGTGCTCCTGGAGAAGTTCAAGCCGCTCGACGTCCTGCAGGCGATCCAGGACCACCACGCCACGATCTTGCACGGCGTCCCGACGATGTACCACGCGATCGAGCACCAGCCGGAGCGGTCCGACTACGACGTCTCCTCGCTGCGCTACTGCGGTTCCGCGGGCGCGCCCATCGCCGCAGAGCTGCTGGACACCTTCGAGCGCGAGATGGGTGTGCAGATCCTCGAGATGTACGGACTGACCGAGAGCGGACCACTGGCCAGCTACAACCGACCGGACCACCGCAAGCCGTACAGCATCGGCACGCCCATCTGGGGCACCGAGATGCAGGTTTGGGACGACGAGAACACCGAGCTGCCGGCGGGCCGCGACCACGTCGGCGAGCTGGTGATCCGCGGACACAACACCATGGGCGGCTACCTGGACAACCCGGAGGCGACCGAGCAGGCCTTCGCCGGCGGCTGGCTGCACAGTGGCGACCTGGGTTACCGCGACGAGGACGGCTTCTTCTTCATCGTGGACCGCAAGAAGGAGATGATCATCCGGGGCGGCTACAACGTCTACCCGCGGGAGGTCGAGGAGGTGCTCTACCAGCACCCCGCGATCTTCGAGGCGGCGGTCGTCGGCCTGCCCGACGACCGGCTCGGCGAGGAGGTCGGAGCCTTCGTGTCGCTCAAGATCGGCGCCTCGGCCGAGACCGAGGAGATCATCGACTTCGTCAAGGACCGTGTGGCCGCCTACAAGTACCCGAGGACGGTCGAGATCCTCCCCGACCTGCCCAAGAGCCCCACCGGCAAGATCCTCAAGCGCCAGCTGGTGCCTGGGCGCAAGGCCTGAAGGGCGGCCCGAACCGCCGCAAGAGCCTCATCGGCACTCGATAACCCTCTGCCACAACAGAGCACGCGTCACTTCACCACAGCTCGACACCCCCCACCCACCGCCAACGGACGGCACCCGCGCCGATCCGGCAGCACCCCTCACCCTTTGGAGTCCTCATGTCACAGGTCATCTCTGCCGAGAGTCGGCGCAAGGAGGTGCGCAAGGTCATCCTCTCGAGCTACTTCGGGACGACGATCGAGTACTACGACTTCCTTCTCTACACCTCGGCCGCCAGCCTGGTCTTCGCCCATGTCTTCTTCAGCAACCTCTCTGCGGCGACGGGCACCATCCTGTCGTTCGTGACCCTGTTGGCCGGCTACCTGGCGCGGCCGATCGGCGGCATCATCTTCGGCCACTTCGGCGACCGGCTCGGCCGTCGCAAGATGCTGCTCATCACGATGGGGCTCATGGGGGCGGCCAGCTTCCTGATCGGGTGCGTCCCGTCATACGGCACCTGGGGCGAGTGGGCACCCGCCACCCTCGTGCTGCTGCGCATCGTGCAGGGGATCGCGGTCGGCGGTGACTGGGGCGGCTCCGCCACCATCAGCGTCGAGGCGGCCGAGGACGGCAAACGTGGCCTGACGGCCGCGTTCGTCAACATGGGGGCGCCGAGCGGTGCCGTGCTCGGCTCCCTGGTGCTCGCTCTGTTCGCCATGATGGACAACTCCGCCTTCCTGCACTGGGGCTGGCGGATTCCCTTCCTGCTCAGCGGTGTCCTGGTCCTCATCGGTCTGTGGATCCGGTGGAGGATGAGCGAGTCCCCGCTCTTCGAGGAGATGCAGGCCAAGGCGGATGAGCAGGAGAAGAAGGAGACTCCGCTCGTCGCCGTCGTCAAGAACCAGGGGAAAGCGATCATCCTCGCCGCACTCGGCACGGTGAGCTGCTTTGCGCTGCAGGGGCTCCTTGCCTCTTACGCTCTCACCCTCGGCACCACCGAGGGCGGCCACAGCCGCACCGCGGTGCTCGTGGCCTTCTCGGTCGCCTCCGTGCTGCAAGTGGGTGCCCTGGCCTTCTACGCCAACCTGTCCGACCGGTTCGGCCGGCGTCCGGTGATGATCTTCGGCTCTGTCGCCGGCATCGTCCTGGCCTACCCCATCTTCTGGATGATCCAGGATGGCTCGACGTTCCTGCTCTACCTCGGCATGATCCTCGGTATGCCGGTCGTGCAGGCCGCCGTGTACGGCCCGTCGGCAGCCTTCATCTCCGAGATGTTCCACACCCAGTACCGTTACACCGGAGCGTCACTCGGCTACCAGATCGCATCCACTCTCGGTGGCGGCGTGTCCCCGCTGGTCGCGGCCAGCCTCGCCGCAGTCGGTGGATTCACCCCGGTCGCTCTCTACGTCGCGGCACTGTTCCTCGTGGGTGTGTTCATCGTCAAGATCACCCAGGAGGGCACCAAGCTCGACCTGGGCGCCGCAGAGCAGTCGCCGGCGACCAAGACGTCGGACGGGAAGCCCGACCTGCAGACCGCCTGAGTGCTGCACACACCGGGTCAGGCGCTCCTGGCCGGGTCGGGGTACTGCCCCCGCTCCGGCCGGGAGAACGGTTGCCGATAGGCGTGCCAGATGTGGGGTGCCTGCCCCAGCCGGTCGGCGACCACGTGCAGTGCGGCCGGGTGGACTCCCATGCCGAGGTGGCTCGAGATGATCTCGACGTTCTCGGCGCGGGGGCCTCGGGGCTGCAGGCAGCGGTGCCAGTCGAAGACCCCGTCGCTGCGCGAGTAGACGGCGGTGACGGGGACGGGCAACGGTCTCATCGCGGCGGCCCACCGGGTGGCGTACCACGCGCCGTCGAGCGGGGCGCCGAGCGTGACCAGCAGGCGCACCCGGTCGGGGCGGGCCAGAGCGACCTGGCGGGCGAACGCACCGCCCACGCTCCAGCCGACGAGCCCCACCGGGCCCTCCTCGTGGGAGATCTGGTCGACGCGGTCGATGAGGGTCTGGACCACCGTCGCGGGCTTTCCCAGCATCGTGCCCCGGTGCATGCGGTGCGGGGAGTGGCCCAGGGCCCGCAGGTGCGAGCGCATGGCCAGCGTCCACCCGTTGCCGCCGCACAGACCGGGAACGGCCAGAACCGGCTGGCCATGGGCCCGCGTGGCCCCCAGGAGGAAGGGAGCCATGAACGGCACCGACGCCAGCTCGATGCTCGCCCGGTAAGGCTCGAACGGAGCCAGCAGCCACGGGTGCGAGAGCACGCGCTGCATCGAGGGGGCGGTGGGCACGGCGGCCCTCCCATCTGCGGAGAGGGTCCTCAACCTACCGGCATCGTGGGCGCGGCCGGCGGACGCCCTGCAGTCGACCTGCCGGACATGAGACAGGACAGCACGAGATCGACGGCACGAACTCGACAACACGGCCGCCCGGCGGCGGAGGACAAGGAGACACAACCATGGGTGAGGACGGCGTCAACTTCCCCGGCGGCCGGCACGGTCGGAGCAGCACGGAGACCGGGAAGCGGGTCCTGCGGGCGGCGGTGACCCCGGTCGACGACTCGCTCGCCGACCGATTCGCGAGCGAAGAGAACTGGCGCCGCGGGTATCCCCGCCACTTCGAGGCGCTCACCGTCCTCGAGGCGGGCTCCGCGGAGACGGCGATGACCGTGGCGCGGGCCGGTCTCGCCGAGGCCGCGCAGAGCTTCGTCCACGTGACCGGCGAGCAGGAGCACCCACTCGGACACGCGGTGTCGGTCCGCGAGCCGCGACTGTCCACGGTGGAGGTGGTGGGAGGGGGGATCCGACGTCCCGTCCTCGAGGTGCCCTATCGCGGCGAGCTGCTCACCGGCCACAGGTTGCTCCGCCAGCTGGACGACTGGGTCGGGCGCGGCATCACCGAGCCGTCCTTCCGAGAGGCGGTCGGATCGGTCGTGCGCCACCCGGAGTGGCTGGACCTGTCCGATCGCACCTTCGCGCTGGTGGGCGCCGGATCCGCCATGGGGCCGTTGTCCGACCTGCTGGCCTGGGGTGCGCACGTCGCCGCGATCGACCTGCCTCGTCCGCGGGTCTGGGAGCGGATCGTCCGCACCGCACGCGCCTCGGCCGGGCGGCTGTCGGTTCCGGTGCGCGGGGGCGGCGCCCCATCAGGCGACGCCCTCGTCGAGCATGCGGGAGCCGACCTGCTGACCGAGGCCGGGGCGGTGGTCGACTGGCTGACGGGGTTGCCGGGCCCGTTGACGGTGGGCAACTACGGGTATGCCGACGGGGCGCTCTTCGTGCGCCTCACCATGGCCTTCGACACGGTCCTGACGGAGTTGGCGGCGCGGCGCGACGATCTGTCGCTCGCCTACCTCGCGACCCCGTCGGACGTCTTTCTCGTGCCGTTGGCCGCGGTGCAGGAGTCGCAGCGCCGCCACCGGGCGCTGCGGCCGTCCCCCTTGGCGGCGCGGGCGGTGCACAGGGCTTCCGGGGGACGGGTGCTGCGACCCAACTTCACCAGCGAAGCCGTCCTGGAGACCGCGGCCGGCCGATACGGGCTGGTCAACGCCATGATCACCGACCAGGGACAGAACTACGCGCTGGCCAAGCGGTTGCAGCGCTGGCGGCTGATGCTGGCTCGGGCCGACGGGATGCTGACGTCGGTGCACGTGGCCCCGCCGACCCGCACGGCGTCCGTGCACTCGAACCCTGTCATGGAGCAGCGCCAGCGGCTGACCGCTCGGCTCGGCATCGAGACCTTCGACGCCGACACCTCCCGCGCACTGGCCGCAGCCGTCCTCGTGCACGACCTGCGCAACCCCGCCTCAGCGGCCAACCCCGCCGTCCCGCTCGCGCACCCGCACGAGAGCTTCATGGCTGCGGCGAACCCGGGCGGCCGCTGGCGGGTCCCGCTCGAGCCCGGCAGCGCGCTGCCCGTCCTGGAGTGGCTCTCCAGGATTCCCGGGATGCATCGGTAGGCTGCCTCCTTCGAGGACCAGACCGAGCAAGGTGCCGCCATGACCGATGTGCCGAACCGACCCCCCGACCCGCCGGATGAGCCGGCAGCGGGTGACCCTTACTCCCAGGGCTATCCGCCGGCCCAGGGCCACCCGCCCGTTCCGGCCTACCCAACGGCCCAGGGCTACCCGCCCCCGCCGCCCGGCTACGGCGCGGCGCCGGTCATGCCCTCGGGCTACGCGGCGCCGTCCGGCCAGGTGGGACACGTGCGGGGCACCGGCCTGTGCATCCTGCTGTGCTTCGTCACCCTCGGCATCTACAGCCTCTACTGGTTCTACGTCACCCACGAGGAGATGAAGCGGCACAGCGGCCAGGGCCTCGGCGGCCCGCTCGCCCTCGTCATCGCGTTCTTCATCGGCATCGTGATGCCCTACCTCACCTCCAACGAGGTCGGCGAGCTCTACGCCCGCCGCGGGCAGCACCCGCCGGTGAGCGGTTTGACCGGCCTCTGGTACTTCCCCGGTGTGTTCCTCGTGATCGGTCCGATCGTCTGGTTCGTCAAGACCAACAAGGCCCTCAACGCCTACTGGCGATCGCTGGGGGCCGTGGGCTGAGCCCCGGGCCGACGTTCCCGCCGCACTGTGACGCGCCGACACCCCCGTATGATCGGCGCTACCCCCGGTAGCGCCTCGTGTTGTTTGTCGGTGGGTGACGCCGCGAATCCGACGCCGCTCGGCCACGACGAACACGAGGAGTGGAGATGATCACGCTCCTCGTCGCCCACGTCGTCCTCGCCGCGGCGGCACCAGCTCTCGTCCGCTGGTGGGGGAGCCGGGCGTTCATCGTCCTGGCGGCGCCGCCTGCCGCGGCCGCAGTATGGGCGCTCACCCAGACGTCGACCGTCCTGGCCGGACGCCCACCGACCTTCCGCGCCGACTGGGTGCCATCGCTCGGCATGCAGCTGTCCTTCCGGCTGGACACCCTGTCCTGGCTGCTCACCCTCGTGGTCGGCGCGATCGGGGCGCTGGTCCTGCTCTACTGCGCGCACTACTTCGAGGACGACGAGCCGGGCCTCGGCGGCTTCGCGGCATCGCTGACCGGTTTCGCCGGGGCCATGCTCGGGCTGGTGACCAGCGACGACCTGCTGGTGCTCTACGTGTTCTGGGAGCTGACCACGGTCCTGTCCTACCTGCTGATCGGCCACCGGGCGGGCAGCTCGGTCAGCAGGTCGGCGGCCACCCAGGCCCTCGTCGTCACGACCGCCGGTGGGCTCGCCATGCTCGTGGGCATCGTGCTGCTCGGCCAGGACGCCGGCACCTACCGGATCTCCGAGCTGGTCGCCGACCCGCCCACAGGACCGCTGGCGACCGCCGCGGTGGTCCTGCTGCTCCTCGGCGCGGTGAGCAAGTCCGCGCTGGTGCCGTTCCACTTCTGGCTGCCCGGTGCGATGGCCGCGCCGACTCCCGTGAGCGCCTACCTGCACGCCGCCGCGATGGTCAAGGCCGGGGTCTACCTCGTGGCACGCCTGGCCCCGGCCTTCAGCGACGTGCCGCTCTGGCGCCTGGTGGTGCTCGTGCTCGGCGGTGCCACCATGCTGATCGGCGGCTGGCGGTCGCTGCGCCAGCACGACCTCAAGCTGCTGCTCGCCTACGGCACCGTCAGCCAGCTGGGCTACCTGACCATCCTGGCCGGTTACGGCACCCGGGTAGCCGCGCTGGCGGCGCTGACCGTCCTGGTGGGCCACGCGTTGTTCAAGTCATGCCTGTTCCTGGTCGTCGGCACGATCGACCACAGTGCGCACACGCGTGACGTGCGGGAGCTGTCGGGGCTCGGGCGCCGTATGCCTTGGCTCGCCGGGACCGCGGTGGTCGCTGCCGCGTCCATGGTCGGGTTGCCCCCGATGATCGGCTTCGTGGGCAAGGAGACCGCATACACCTCCATGCTGCCCGGGCACGGGGCCGGACCGGATGGCGACTGGCCGGTCCTCGTGGTCCTGGTGGCGGGGTCCGTGCTCACCTTCGCCTACGGCGCGCGATTTTGCTGGGGCGCCTTCCGGTCGGTGCGCGGCCGGGCGCCGACCCCGCTGCACCGGCCGGCCGGGCTCCTGGTGGGAGTGCCGGTGCTGCTCGCGGCCGCCGGTGTGGTGGCCGGCGCCCTGTCCGGGCTCGGCGAACGCTACCTGCACGCCTACACCGAGGCGTGGCCGCAGGCCCGGCACACGGTGCACCTGGGCCTGTGGCACGGACTGTCGACGCAGCTGCTGCTGTCCGCCGTCACCGTCGCGCTCGGGGCTGCGCTGTTCTGGCAGCGGTCACGCGTCGAGGTGCTGCAACGGACCGCGCCTGCGGTTCCCAGCGCGGACGCCGCCTACCGCGGTCTGATGCGTGGACTCGACCGGGCCTCACTGGAGGTCACCGGGGCGTTCCAGCGCGGCTCGCTCCCGCTCTCTCTCGGCCTGATCCTGCTGGTGCTGGTCGTCCTTCCGGCCGTGGGCCTGGCCGGCGCCGCCTGGCCCGATCAGATCCGCTGGGGGGACAGCCCGGTTCAGGTGGCCGTGGCGGTCGTCATCGCGGCGGCCGCCTTCTTCACCACCCGGGCCCGGCGCCGGCTGCGCGCGGTCTTCCTCGTGAGCGTGACCGGCTACGGCACCGCGATGCTGTTCCTGCTGCACGGCGCCCCGGACCTCGCGCTCACCCAGGTGCTCGTCGAGACCGTGTCCATCGTGGTCTTCGTCCTGGTGCTCCGGCGACTGTCGGGCAAGTTCAACGACGACCCCAGCCTGCGGACCCGGCGGCTGCGGGGCCTGCTCGGCGTCGGCGTCGGCGTGGTCACGACCTGCATGGCCCTCGTCGCGGTGGCGGCGCGCACCGCCGAGCCCATGACGGCCGAGTTTGCCAAGGGCGCAGTGGAGTTCGGCGGTGGCAACAACATCGTCAACGTGACCCTCGTGGACATCCGGGCCTGGGACACCATGGGGGAGCTGTCCGTGGTCCTGGTCGCCGCGACCGGGGTGGCAAGCCTGATCTTCCTGCGCGAGGACGCCCTCTCGGTGAGCCGGCGCCTCGTTGCCAACGCCCGGTCCCTGCGTCGCACGCACGCCTCGCTCGGCGGCAACGAGGGCAGCCCCTGGCTCGCCGAGGGTTCGGCGATGCCTCCGGAACGGCGCTCGGTGCTCTTCGAGGTGGTCACCCGGCTGATCTTCCACACCATCATCCTGTGGTCCCTCTACCTGCTCTTCTCCGGCCACAACCACCCCGGCGGCGGTTTCGCGGCCGGGCTGGTCGCCGGTCTCGCGCTCGCCGTCCGCTACCTGGCCGGCGAGCGCGACGAGCTGCGCGCCGCCGCGCCGATCATGCCCGGCCTGCT
>NZ_VOHR01000060.1 GCF_009192725.1 Segeticoccus rhizosphaerae
GCGACCCCTTCGCGCCAGCCCTGGCCGAACGCCTGGCCGCGATGGCCCGGTCTGGCGTCGACGCTCCCGCCGTCCTACGCCGCGCCGCCGCAGCCGGGCCACCACCCGACGACCACGCCGCGGCCGCACTCTGGTGGCGGATCAACGCGAGCCTGTCACCCGCTGCCGCCGAACAGGTCCACCACGACCATGCCATCGCCACCGCCTGGACCCCACAGCTTCCCCAGCTCCTGGGTGAACAACGCGCCGAACAGGTGCAAGCCAGCCCGTCCTGGCCCAGCCTGGTCACCGCCGTCGACCAAGCCCTCGCCCGTGGCTGGACCCTCGAAGGCCTGCTTGGCCAGGGCATCCACCTGGACCCCGGCGACGACACCTGCCAAGCCCTCACCTGGCGGGTCTCCCTTCTCCTGAGCCCCGTCCCGGACGAGTACGACTACGCCGACCCGGACGCCGCCACCCCGGACATGTGGGACGAGCTCGAGGTCTCGCCCGACTCCCCCGAGACACTAACCGAGGAGCCCGGACCCACCACTCTCCCAGCTCGCGACGGGATGGAAAAGCATCCGGAGGATCCGCAGGACTCTCTCGGCGGGCCGGCCAGGCTCGACGCGGACGATCACGATTCCCTCGACCTGCAGCTCCAACGGGCGGCGCTGGTCCGCGACACGATGGGCCCGCTCGAGCCCTCCGACGCCGAGCTGGAGCAGATGCTCGACAGGGCCGCCGAGATGGACCTCAGCCCGGTCGCACCCGAACAGATCGCGGGCATCAACGAGATGACCCTGTCGTTCTACGAGGCCTGCCTGCCCGGCTCATGGGCAGCCGACCACCTCACCACCCGATTCGGCACCGACCTCGCCGGCGACCCCCGCTTCCGTCCCGGCTTCGCGCCGCAGGGCTGGACCACCCTGGTGGGTCACCTGCGGCGCCGCGGCGTCAGCGACGAAGAGATGCTGGCCGCCGGCGTGGCCACGACCGCGCGCACCGGCCGCCTCATCGACCGGTTCCGCGACCGCGTCGTCCTGCCGATCGTCCACCACGACCAGGTGCTCGGCTTCGTCGGACGCCGCCACCCCGACCAAACCGACCACGACAGCGCCGGCCCGAAGTACCTCAACACACCCCAGACCGTGCTGTTCCACAAGGGAGCCCAGCTCTATGCCGCCGGACCCGACCTCCTCGCGACCAGCGCTCGACCGGTCCTGGTCGAAGGCCCCATGGACGCCATCGCCGTCACCCTCGCGACCAACGGACAACGCGTCGGGGTCGCGCCGCTGGGCACCTCCCTGACCCAGGAACAAGCCGGACAGCTCGCCACCCTCCACGACGGCCGCACCACCGATACGTCGCCCACCGACCATGCACATGCCGAGTACGACCCGTGGATCGTGGTCGCCACCGACGCCGACCTACCCGGACAGGTCGCCGCCGTACGCGACTACTGGCTGCTCGCCCAACACGGCCTCGACCCCGGACACGCGAACTGGCCCGAGGGGCAGGACCCCGCCGACATGCTCACGCTCCGCGGGCCTGCGGCACTGCGCGACGCTCTCAGCCGCTCTACCCCGCTGGCCAACTCCCTGATCGAGGAGCACCTCACCAACCTCCACCCAGACAGGGCCCGCGTCGAAGCCGCTCGTGTCATCGCCGCCCGACCCTCACAGTTCTGGCCTACCGATGCCGCCACAGTCGCCTCTAGGCTCCGGATCAGCACTGCGATCGCAGACCAGGACCTGCTGCCCGCCGCCCGGGCATGGAACACCGACCCCGCCAAGACCGCCACAGCTCAGCTGGACAAGGTCAGCGACGTGCGGACCCGCATGCGACAGGCGGACCAACTACCCGCACACGAACGCTGGGCTCCCCTTGCGCGCGACCTCGACTCACGACTTCTCGCCGCGCCCGACTGGCCCGCGCTGGCCATCATCATGGAGCGGGCCCGGCAGGACGGTCACGACGTGGCCAGCCTCTCCCGGCAGCTCGTGGCTGACCGGCAGCTCGACAGCGCACCGGCTCAGGACCTGCGATACCGACTCGTCGCCGCTTTCGACGTCACTGCCGGCGATGTGACGTCGACGCCACCGATGCCCGGATCTTTCGGTGCCACCCAGCAGCGACGGGTAGCGCCGATCGCCACGGATCGACGCAGTGCCCCACGACGATGAGGTTTGCTCATCAGGCATGGCGCACGCGGCCTGAGGTTCCTGTGATGCGAGTGTGACTAGCATGTCGGAAGGTGCACGCGGGTCCAGCGGTCCAGAGTCGAATTTCGACCAAGAAGTGGTCTCAACCAAGGACTCCGCTTGCTGTCGTATCGTGCCGTCTTGGACGGCCCTATTGTAATCGTGACCCGCGCGTCTCGCTGGCTGCAGGCCCACCGCCGGCGCCGGTGCCGGCGTTCGGTCAGAACGCGGGTGATGGTGTCGGGGCGGACCGGGTTCAGCCGGGGCGGCGGCCCTGCGGGCCGAGAGCCGAGTTCGTCCTTAAAGGCGTATCACGCTACTTCAGCCCAATCGCGTTGCCAATCGGGAAGGCCCCGGCACCAGCGGGTGACGGCGCAGGGTGGACACGTAGGGGTCGGGCGAATTGTGAGTCACAATCAGCGGTGGTTGGGGACGGATACCGGTTGGCGTGGCGAGCAGAGGCTTGGCCATCCAGGGTGGATCGATTGCCTGGAGCGCACCTGGCGCAGCGAGCGTCAGGAGTGCTGGTGCTCCGCCACGAGGGCGGTGGGGACGAGATCGCCGACGCTGCCGACGATTCCTTGCTGCCAGTGTTCGCCCAGTAGCCGTAGGCCTTTGTTCATAAGTGTCTCAACGGCGCGGTAGGGCTCCGCCAGGACTTCAGGCTGTGGGTAGTAGATGCGTACCGTTTCTGCCATGAGGCTGTCTTGATCTAGCCCGCCAGTGTCGTAGTTGCTGCCACCTCGGGTTCCGAAGGCGCTGTCACGGTTCAAGTCGAGTTCGTGGGCGACGGCGTAGGCGAAGCCGAGGCGGATGAGGTCCATCTGTTCGGTGACGCCAAGCCGGCTTTTGAGGTCCGTGGCTGTTTGTGCAGCTTCGATGGTCAAAGCGATATTCTTGAGATCGGCCATCAGATGGTCCTTCGGGGCAGGATGCGGGTGTGCTTGGATGTGACCCGTTCCAGCTCGAACTCGGCGATCAGGTTGCTGCCGAGCGCGCGCAGCGCGGCTTGCCGATCGAACTCACCGTCGAAGGACAGCAGGATGACTTGCCGGGCCATGCGTGGCAGGGCTGCCACCACGCGCGCAGTGTTGTGAGTGTCAAGGCGGCCGAAGGGGTAGTCCATGACGACGGGTCCACGCACGGCCGCGCTGTCTTGCAGCGCGGCGATCAGGGAGAGCGCGACTAGGTGCTCGTAGCCGGCGGAACGCCTGACTGTCTCGCCGTCGGTGTCGATGATCTCGAGGCCGTAACGATCGGTGATGCGCAGGCCGACGTAGTCGGGCTCGTCCGTGAGCTCGCGGAAGATGGCTGAGGCGTGTTCTTCGACGCGGCGGCGCAGCTTGGCCCGGTAGGCGTCGATGGCGCCACCGAACAGGCCCTTGAGCTCTTGGCTCACCTGATCCTTGAGTTCGACGGTGTGATCGGGCCGCACCGACTGCTTGCTTAGCTGGAGTTTGAGTGCCTCGATATCGACTTCCTGCCCGCGCAGTTCGATCGAACTGTGCTCCAGGCGCTCCTTGTCGCGAAGAATCTGGGCCTGCCGCTCGTCGCGTTCGTTGGTCAGGCTGCGCACTTTGTCTTCACCGATCTCAGAGAGCTGCCGTTCGATGCTGGCGATCTCTTCCTTGACTCCTTGACGCTCGAGCCGCAAGGAACGCAGAGCCCGGTCACGTTCGGTCACGAGACGGGCGTCTTGTCGTGTCAAGCGTTGCAGGGTGGCCTGCTTGTGTCGTGCGTGGGCCAGCCGTTCCTGCATGGCTTCGTGGTGGGACCCCGACGCCGCCGTCTCCAGGCTGATGACAAGTTCCTTCCGGAGATCGTTGGGTAGGTCCCGGTGACAGACCGGGCAGTCGGGCTGGTGATGCAGGTGCGTCAAGTCACGTGCTGCCGCGGCGGCGCCGCGCAGGTCGGCCTCGGCTGCCTGCACCTCGGCGTCGATCGCGGTCAACCGACCCGTGGCCGACTGCGACAACACGGCCTTCCAAAGTTCGGGCATCAGTTCGTTTAGCGCGGTGGCGGCTGTCTGCTCGCGCAGTTTGAGATCGGATTCTTGGGTCCGGAGCTGGTCGAGGCTGCCGAGTAGGCGTTCAGCTTTGTGCTGTTCACGCAGCATGGCCTCGAGTTCGGCGACGCGTTCCTTGGCGGTGTCGATCCGCTGCGCGAGTTGGTCGTGCGCGTCCTGCATGCGTTGGCGGACGTCTTGTGCCTCGTTGAGTGACAGGCCCATGCGCCTGGTGGCGTCGTGGGCGGCGTACTGCTCGGCGACTTGCTTTTCGGCTTGGTGCCACACCTCGGTGACGTCGGCTTCGGCGTTGCCGACGATGGGGATGCCCAGGACTCGTTCGATGGCTTGTTCGAGGGCTACTCCTTCTTCGCTGTCGGGTTCGAGCAGGTTCTCGTACTGGCGCAGCAGTTCGCCGTCGAAGAGGAAGAACTGGCTCACTGAGCGCGGCGCGACGGCCTGGAGGGCCTTCTCGGCGTCGTCTTGTGACATCGGCATGCCGTTGCGCTCCAAGAGCATCAGCTCGTGGGGCTGTTCGGTTTCGTCGTATCGCCGGACGAGCCGGTACTGGTCGCCGTCGTGTTCGAAGTCGAGAGTGGTCTCGAAGGAGCCGTAGCCGGCTTGTTTGCGGGCTTCGGAGTTCGCGAGTTCTCGGGCGTGCTCGGTGTGGTGGCGGCCGAGTATCTGACCGTAGAGGGCGTAGCGGAACGCGTTGTGCAGGGTTGTCTTGCCACGGCCGTTCGGGCCGTACACGATGTATACGCCGTGGTCGCGGGGGAATGTCATCTCTTGTAGTCCCCGGTAGGGGCCGAAGTCCTGGATGGTCAGGCGGAGCAGTGAGAGCATCAATCGGTCCCTTCAGGCGCGGGTTGCGCGGAGACCCATCGGTTGATGAGTTGCTCGGTCCGCTTGCGGGCCTCGGCTCGGTCCTCGGCGAATTGCTGGTGCGCGACCAAGATGTCGCCGACGAGGTCAGGGTCGAGGTCGGGGTAGTCTCGCGCGCGGAGCTCCTCGACGGTCGCGACGAGATCGGCCAGCTCGGTTCCCGTTTCAGGCATCAGGGGTGTCCTTCGTCATCGTCGTCGACTTCCACACCGGCCGGCCGCAGGTCGTCGATGTCCGACAGCGATAGACCCATCGACACCCATTTGTCCTCCAGTCGTGAGGCGGCGTCCCTGCCGATACTCCAGGTCGCGAACTCTAGTGCCCGGGCCAGCTCACCGACGGCTAGGGGCCACGTAGGGTCGCCTCGGTCGAGCGAGTCCGGCAGCACTAGGACGTCCAAGACCGTGGCGATGGTCTTGTGCGGGGCACGCCGTAGGACACGTCCGCGGCGTTGTATGAACTCTCGGGGATTGCGAGAGCTAGCCAGGATGAGCGCGTGAGTGGCGGCCGGGATGTCGACGCCCTCGTCGAGGCATTTGATGGCCACCACGATTCCACCGGCGACGTTGAACAGTTTGAGTGTGGTGAGCGGGTCACCGTCCATCTGTCGGTGGTATTCCCAAGATCGGATCCCGCGGGCGTCGAGAGCTTGGCGCACGAGCGCCAGCTGGTTCTGATTGTCGCAGTAAACCAGCCACTTCTGCCCGTCCTCCGGGCGCCACTGGTCGACGATCAGCTCAGCCGCTTTCGGGATCTTACGGGCGGCGCCCTTGGCGATGCGGGATCGTTCGATCAGCTTGTAGCGCAGATGGTCTTGGCTGTGCGGGGTGGCTCCGGGGGCTTGCGCAATCGCGGATCGGCGGCGGATCTCGGTGGTCAACCGCTCCCAGCGTTCTTGTTCTTCGTCGGTAAGCCCGACCCAGGATGGCTGGTAGACGTACGGGGCGAGGACGCCGTCGTCGAGGGCGTCCTTGAGGGTGTACCGGTGGATGATGCCGCCGAAGTAGTCGGTGATGGCTCGGGTGCCGTCCAGGTCGTGGGCCCGTTCGGGGGTGGCGCTCAGACCCAGCCGCCACGGTGCATCGAGCCACTCCAGGATCGTGCGGAACTGGGGACTGCCAAGCCGGTGCGCCTCGTCCGCGATGACGAAGGTCTGGGGGGTGACCGGGCGCAACTGGGCTCGGAAGGAGGGGCTTGCCGCGCTGTTGAGGACGGCGACGACCGCGTAGGGCCGTTCGGGTCGAGATGACTCGACGGCGGCGCGCAGCAAGCCGCCTCGACTCCACCGGTCGTGGCCCCCACCGGCGGGCACAACCCGGGCGCCGAGCAATTCGCGTAACTGCCCGGTCCACTGGTCCAAGAGCAACTGGGACGGCACGAGGATGACGGGGGTCAGCCCGGTCTGCAGGGCGAGTTTGGCGCAGTACAGGCCGGTGATCGTCTTGCCGGCACCAGTGGCGTGCGCCAGCAGCCCACGCTGGTCGTGGGCCTGCCACTCCTGGACTGCGTTGAGCTGATGGCGGCGCAACTCGATACCGCCGACCGTGGGCCGCGCCGCCGGCGAGAGTCTCGCTTCCCCGTCGGCCAGGTCGCGCAGCAGGGCCGCCAGGTCGGCGTCTTCGGCGACGCGATCCAGCTCCCGCCGGATCTCGCCGGGTAGTGACGCGACCGTTACGCCCGGCACCTGGCCGGTCCAGAGCCGGTCGAAGCGGGCGACGGCGTTGCGGACCCGTTCGGCGTCACGGCCGCCTTCCCATGACGGCCACACGTCCACCGACTCCACGTTGCCCTCGACGGATAGTCCGAGGTAGCTCTCGTTGAGGGAGCCGCGGAAGCCGACGACGTCACCGGCGTCGTCGGTGAATAGACCCACCTTGTCGTGGAACATGCGCTTGTTGGACATCGTGGCGGTGGGTGTCACACGCGCCAACCTGACTTCGAGCCGTTCCGCTGCGATGAGTGCGGCCAGCAAGCGGGCGGTGGCCGCGTGCTTGGAGGCGAGCAGGTGGGCCAGCTCGGCGCGCAGCGCCTCGACCAGGTCGGCGTCGCCTCGGGCCGCGTAACCGAACAGCAGGCTGTCGGCGTCGGAGTCGCTCAGCCGCGGGGAGCACAGCAGCCGCATCGTGCCGCCGTTCTCACCGATGAAGGTGCCGAGCGCTGGGTGAGTCAGGTGGAAGATTGTGGAACTGAAGAAGCCGGTGATCCGGTCGTACGCCGAGGATTCGCGAAGGCACCGGTTGTAGAAATCGCGGGCGATGTCATCGACGTCGCTGGTGTATTCCGTGCGCAGGTTCCCCAGGCCTCTGAGCATCACAAGACCCCCGCGCACAGCGTCCGGTTGCTCAACCGGATACGCAGCCCCAGGGCCTCGGCAAGGCGACGAGGCCGAGCGGCCACGATTGTCTCTGTCACCGCGGGATTCTTTAGTCGCCGATCGCCGTGCGCCAGCCCGTGGGCGATAGCGCCCCAGACGACGTCAGGCGGCGCCTGGACGTTCTTGGAGTACGCAAAGCCACCGCCGAGGTCGTGCAGGTCGGCATCCCACAGAATGAACAGGTGCCAGTCCGGGTGGTAGCCGGTCAGGATCGGCCGGATATTTCCGGCACGGTCAAAGTGCAGCCGCCTTCCGCTTGTGCAAGGTCCGGCGACTCCCTTAGTGAGCTGGACCTTGAAGGTACCTCGCTGGCGCTCCGATGCGTGTTGCGTGGCCTCGTACACGTAAAAGCGCAGTCTGGGCGGTAGTGGCGGGGCCAGGTCGACGACCAAGGCCTGGCAGTCCAAGTCCTCGTCGGACGGAAGTCGCTCGACCGCCGGCCCCAGGGCGCGCAACAACACCCGATGAAGATAGCCCCGGGTCAGCCGGTGTGCGGGACGGTACCGATCTCGGAACACCTCGTCGGGCAGCGTGACCCAATCCGGTGGCACCGCCGTCACCACTTCCGTCCCTTCTGACACGAGAATTGAGGCCGACGCTCGATCGCCGGCTCCCCGTTATGTCAGAGTCTCTCATCAGGCCCCGTCGGGCGCCCGGCACGCTGTTCCCATGCTGGCTCGTGTCGTTCGCGTGCTCCGGGCTGATCTTGGTCGATGCGGTCAAGAGGGGCGTTGCCGGCCGGGTGTGCCGCCGTCCGCGCGCGGCCCGGTAGAGTGACTGGGATGAGGATCGTGGAGGACGCCCATGCCGGACCTGCTTGAGCAGTTGCGTTCGGGCCGTCTGTGCTACACCACACCACTCGGCTCCCAGCTCAGCGGCGACAGCCTGGAACTGCTCGCCCAGATGCCGGCCGACAGCGTCGACCTGTTCATCACGAGCCCTCCCTTTCCGTTGTTGCGCAAGAAGGCCTACGGCAACGAAGACCAGGAGCGGTACGTCGCCTGGCTGACCGACTTCGTCAAGCTCGCGCGCGACGCACTCAAGCCGAGCGGCAGCCTGGTCATTGACATCGGCGGGGCTTATCAGCGCGGGCTGCCAGTGCGTTCGCTCCACCAGTACCGGGCGCTTTTGGCCTTCGTCGACGACCTCGGCTACTACCTCGCGGAAGAGTTCTACTGGTACAACCCGTCGAAGCTACCGTCGCCCATCGAGTGGGTGAACAAGCGCAAGATCCGCGCCAAGGACGCTGTCAACACGGTGTGGTGGCTCTCCAAGACCGAGGCGCCGAAGGCTGACGTCGGTCGGGTACGCGTGCCGTACTCACCGTCGATGCGGCGACTGCTGCAAGACCCCGCTCGCTACTACAAGCCCAAAGGGCGACCGTCACAACACCACATCGGTAGCGCCTTCGGTCGCGACAATGGCGGTGCGCTGCCCTCGAATCTCCTGACCATCCCCAACAGCCAGTCCAACGACACCTACCTTCGGGCGTGCAAGACGCTCGGCCTACCCGGCCACCCAGCACGGTTCCCGCTCAAGCTGCCGGGCTTCTTCATCGAGATGACCACCGACCCCGACGACCTCGTAGTCGACTTCTTCAGTGGCTCGAACACCAGCGGTCGGGCGGCCGAGGACCACGGCCGGCGCTGGCTGTCGTTCGAGCTCGACCGGGACTACGCCGCGCAGTCGGTAGTGCGGTTCATCAGTGACCAAGAACCACCAGCGATCAAGCGTGCAGTGACAAGAATCGCCCGGGGCAAGTCCCTAATTCTCTAACCAACTCCCTGCGAGGGCGTCGACGAAGGATGCGGTCCGCTACTTCTTCGAGGGATCCCAGCGGCGGGCGCGTGGGGTTGACCCGCCCCCGATTCATCTGCCGTGCTCGCTGTGGAGCTCTTGGGGAGGAATCCTGGGTTGGGCGAAGGCTATACGAACCGGTTCGCTTCGCATGAAACGAATCGGTCGGCATTGGTTGGGAGGCAGCGACGGTCCAGCCGACCCCGGGACAAGTCGCCAAGGGCGTGCCCGGCGGTGACTGCAGCTCGTCGAGATCGGTGAGCGACTGTCCTACATGACCGAGCTGCAGCGCCTGGTCGGCAGGACTCGCCTCGACCACGCGCCCAGAGGGATCGGGGAAGACCTCGCTGCTGTGGCAGGCGCAGCGACAAGCCGAGGAGAGGGTGCCGTCACGGTCTGGACGACGGCCGGCGAGGCGATCGCGTGGATCCCGGCGATCACGGAAGAGATCGACCGCGTCACCCGGGACTGGGCAGGGAAGGCCGCGGTCGGGCGCGCGGCGGTGGAGCACCTGGAGGTGAAGATGACCGGTGGTGTGCCGGAGATCAGTTCGCCGGAGGCGACCTGGCAGGGGAACGACGCCTGCCCTCCCACTCTGGCGGCCAGGGCTCGACCCGGGCGTTCGAGGGCCTTGTCACGGCCGCCGCCGGCCGCGAGCACCGGCCGGCACGGGTTTCGTCTTGCTTTCCATCGTTGGGCACTGCCGGGCTTGGCCGGGACTTGAGCTCGGCGCCCCCTTGCCCTGCCGGTGCTCGGCGATCGGTCATCGTCGGCCCAAGGTACCGCCACGCTCCTTGAGGAGCACGGTGGCGTCTACTGCCGCGCAGCAGTGGCTACTCCTCGGTGACTTCGCCCGTGTCGAGGTTCACGGATGCCAGGCGTGGCCGCACTGACGGAATGGTGTTCCGAGTGATGATCGTCTCCACATCTGTCCGGTAGGTTCGGCTGCGGTCGGAGGCCGAGCCCTCGCTGGTGTGCCGGGTGTAGCGGCTCTTGCCGGGCCAGCGTTGGTGGCCTTCTTCGCAGTGGTCTTTGGTGCGGCTGCGCATTCGGTCGGTGAAGGCGGGTAGGGCGTAGCGGTGCCATTCCTCCATGAGGTTGCTGGTGAGCGCGAGCCCCGCGCGGCGGCGTTGGTCGGCGATGACGGCGATCTCGTGGACGAGGTGGGGGTGTCGTGGCCAGCAGGCGGGGATGGTGCCGGTGATGTCCCAGGTGTATTCGTGGTTGAGCCAACAGACGACGTCGTCCAACCAGGCCCACACCTGTTCTCGCAGATCGGGTCGGGTGCAGGTGGGTGGGTCCCAGGGCCGCGGGAGCTGGGTGATGTCTCCGAGGGCGCGGACTTGTTCCTGGTCGCCGTTGGCGGCGATGGCCAGTTCGCGGTAGGCGAGCCTGATCAGGTTCCCGCCGGTGGGGAAGGGCCGGGCCATTTCCTCCTGGCGTCCGGCCTCCACATTGGCGGTCACTGGTGGCTCCGGTCATGGATGAGGCCCCGTCGTTTGGCTTCCACGAGTGCAGCGGTGGTGCGGGCTTCTGGGGTGACACTTTGGCGTCGTGCTTCGGAGAGTCGTTCCCGGACCTCGTCCTGGTCGGCCTTGAGGCGCGCGCCCGGGTTGCCGTCGATGCAGCGGTTGAGGCGGGCGATGATGGGTTTGCCGTTCTCGGCGACGACCAGCGCGTGTCGTTCCTTGAGTTGGCGGATCTCTTCGGGCCGCAGGACCGGGATGTCCTCGCCGGAGGTGGTTCGGCCGGCGGACTGGCCGGTCTGCCAGCTGGTGCGGAAGACCCGGACGGTGCCGGCGAGGTCGGAGATCTCCTGGTTGAAGGCGACGTCTTTGGAGCCGCCGAACATGACCATCACGTTGGTGAGCCCGAACAGCGCACGTGCTTCTTGTTCGCCGTAGAGCGCGGCGAGCTGTCGCCAGGTCTGGGTGGCGTAGATGAAGGAGATCCCGAGGGCGCGTTCGTTGGCCATCCTGGTCCGCAGGGTGGGCAGCGGCGCGGTGGAGGGCAGCTCGTCGAGGCAGGCGAGGAACGGCGGGCATAGCCGGCCGTGGGCAGAGGCCTGGCCGGCGGCCAGGGCGGTGTCCAGGACGAACTCGGCGGCCGCGGTCATCAGCGGGGAGGCGGAGGCGTAGGGGTCGTCGCGTCCGAGCATGTAGATGGTGCCGCCGCGGCGGATGACGTCGTCGACGTCGGTGGCCGGCCGTCTCCGGTCGGGGGTACAGCGGCGGCGGATGTCTGCTTGGAAGAACAGCGACATCGCCTGCTGCACGGTGGTGATGGTGTTGCCTGCGGTGCGGTCATCGCCGTGGAGGGCGCCGTGGAGCAGTCCGTGCCAGAAGGGTGCGGCGTGGGGGTGTTCGCGCAGGATTTCGGTGGGGTCGGTCGTGGCCATCGGGCTGGCGACCCAGCGCAGCACGTCCTCGAGCGAGCGGCCGGTGAGCGCGGCGGCGTGGAAGTAGCTTTGGATGACCTTCGCCGCTTCGGCGGCGTAGAACCGGGCCGCGTCGTCGCCGTGGCCGCCGTGGACCGCTCCCTTGACGGTGCCGGCGGTGAAGGCTTTGGCGCGGCGTTCGGCGACCATCGGGTCCACACACCCGGCGATCGGGTCGAAGATCAACTCGTCCATCCCCTCGGCGAGCCCGAACGGGTCCAGCACGACGCAGGGCCGGTCGTCGCGTGACCGGGCGCTGAGGGTGAGCAGCAGGTCGTCGAGCTTGGTGAGGGTGACCATCGCCGCGCCGGGGGCGCCCAGCAGGGCGGGAATCAGCAGATCGAGGGTCTTGCCGGATCCTTGCGGTCCGATCACGCCGGCGGTGCGGTCCCACGGCACCCACATCTGCCCGCCGCGGGGCTCGTGCGCGGCGCCCAGGCACCAGCCGACCTGGTGCGGGTCGATCCTCTGAAGGGCTCTCATGCCTTGCTCCTCCTGCCGTACAGGTCTGGGCGGACCACGGGCGCGACCTTCCGCAGCCGGGTGCGGCCGAGCAGGGCTTCGGCTTCGGCCCGGCTGGCCATGCCCTGGGGACGGTAGGGCCCCCAGCGGCGCAGGCACACCACGAGTGCCCACACCGTCACGGCGAGCAGCACCGCCTCGGTGACGGCGAGGCTCCACCACAGCAGGTGCGCGCCGGCCGTCTCGGAGACTCCGTGGAGACCAGCCCCGGCGTCGCCGCGCAACAGTGCGGGGAGGCTGGCGAACAGGTCGTCGCGGGCCGGCCAGGTCCAGCCAGCTCCGGCCAGCAGGTTCGCGGCCGCACGGCCCAGGTGCACGCCCGGCACCAGGACGAGCAGGACGGCCAGCAGGATCAGGGCCGGGATCTCCCAGGTCCATGGCATGGCCTCTTTTTGGCAGGAGCGTGGCATCGTCGCCTCCTTCGTCTCTCACCCCAAGGCGGGCGGGCTCACCCTGGTGATCACCCTCGAGGATTCTGATGGTCGAAGCACTCGTGCTTCCGGTCGACGGCCAGAGGTTCACTCACCACGCACACCGCTTCTCGCATCGTGTTGCTGCGCCCGTGTCGGCGTGTCGTCCTGATCACGGCGCGCCGGCCTTGGTGGGGGTGTCGGAGATGTTGCCGACGCGCCAGATCTCGAACAGGTGCTTGCTGTCTCGGGCGTGGGTGTAGTCGGTGGTGGTCACGCCGACGCGTGGGTTCTGCGCGCCGATCGCCTGGTGGCGGGTGGGGTCGTCGACGATCTCGACGTGGCCGGCCACGTTGGGGCCGAGGTAGGAGTCGTAGAAGATCAGGTCACCGGGCCGGGCCTGGTCGGGTCGGACCCGGTGTCCGTTGCCCGCGGCCAGCCAGTCGCGTTGGCTTTGGGCGGTGCGCGGCGTGGTGACGCCGATCTGCCGGAAGGCTGCCTGCGTGAACGAGGAGCAGTCCCAGGTGTCGGGTCCGTTCGAGCCGAGTCGGTAGGGCTTGCCGAGCTGGGAGTGTGCCCAGGACAGCACGGTTTTCACGCGGCCGTCGGCAAGGGGCGGCAGGTCGGGGTTGCCAGCCCCGGTGCCGGGTCCGCAGCCGGTGGGGTCGCCGGCGACGGTGCCGCCCCCGTACGCCTGGGCGTACCAGAGCACGTCGCCGACGTACCACTGGGCGTGGTTGTAGGCGAAGAGCGCCCGCCTGACCCCTTCCGGGCCTTTGGTCGCTCCGGCGACGGTCAGATAGTTCGCGGCGCTCATCGCCGAGTCGGCGTCGTTGTGGATGTCCGCGCGGCCGTCGCCGTCGCCGTCCACGCCGTAGCCGGCCCAGGTCGCGGGCATGAACTGCATCAGACCCTGGGCTCCGGCGCTGGAGGTGTGGTTGTTGCGCCCGTGACCGGTCTCCTCCATGCCGATTCCGGCCAGCAGCGTCCACGGGATCTTGTACCGGTGAGCGGCCTTGACGTAGTAGCCCTTGACCGGCGCGGGGATCGGCAGCGCCGGGTTGTGTCGGGAGTTCTGCCGCGACCGGCCGGGCGCGGGTAGCGGGAATCCGATCCCTCCCTCCCCATCAGCGGGGAGCCACTGCGTGAAGGAGGTGTCCAGCCTGGGTGGCGGGGCGACGGCCCTACCCGCCAGCGGCGCCCCGTGTTTGGCCATGAACCCCACCGGGTCGATGTTCGTGCCGTCGACGGAGACACCGAAGTGCAGGTGCGCACCGGTCGAGGTCCCGGTCGAGCCTTCCACCCCAAGCCGCTGCCCCATCGCGACTCTCGCGCCGGGCGTGATCGCCGCGTCGATGCGCGCCAGGTGACCGTAGGTGGTCTCGATCCCCGAGCCGTGGTCCAGGACCACGGCGTTACCAAGACCGCCGCGCGGCCCGGCGGTTTTGACGGTGCCGGCCGACGCGGCCAGCACCGGGCCGGGGACCGGGAGCATGGCCAGGTCGACACCTTCGTGGTAGGTCGAGCCGATGCCCCCTGGCGAGGCTCGGTGACCAAAGCCGCTGGTGATCGTGTACTTCTGCCTCGTGGGTGGACGCCACGTGCCGGTGGCGACGGTGGGGCTTTGGCAGGCGAGGGTTTTCAGCTCCTCCCCGATGGCCGGTGTCGCAATCGTGGCGAGCAGCAGCACGGCAGCCAGCGGCACCATCAGCAGTGGCGCGACCAGCAGCCCGAGGATGGCGACCTTCTTCACGACCGAACTTCTAACCTGCGGCTTCGATGTTCTGGTTGGTGTAGGCGAGTTGGGCCTCGAGGGGGTGCAGCACGGTCTGCACCTTGTAGGGCTGGTCGCCGACGCACCAGAGGGCGCGGCCCTTGCCGCCCATGCCCCAGCCGGTCACCAGGTTGCGGGCGATCGGTCCGAGCCCGAGCAGTCGCTCGAGCTCGTCGCCGACGGCGGCGTCCTGGCCGAGCAGGATCTTGATGTCCGCCAGGTGCAGCAGGTCCTTGGCGATGGCCACGGCCTGGGACCCGGCGTCACCGACCCCGAGCAGGTCGGAGGGCTTGTGGGCGACGGCGAACTGGATGTCGCCGCCGAAGCGCGACAGACGCAGGTCGGCGTCGAACGACTTGACCGCCTCGGTGCCCAGCCTCAGCTGCTTCCAGCTCTCGTCGCGCACCACGATCCGAAGGTCGCCCGGCCGGGCCATCTCGCGCATCCCCCGGCTCCAGGAATTGAGGCAGGTCAACGCGATCCCGACCGCGTCATCGCCCAGGGGGTCCAGCCGCGACAGACTCAACGACTGGATCGGGGCACCCCAGTCCACCTTGATGGTGGTGTGGTCATCGAACAGGCCGGCCAGCGCGCCGGAGACCAGCTGGCCCAGGGCATCGCGCAGCAGTCTGGTCTCGTCGAAGAACTGCCGCGCCGATCCGTACCGGCACTGGGCCACCAGCTGGTCGGTGGGGTTGTCCAGTAGGTGCCACAGTGCCGGGATGGTGGTCTCGGCCAGCTGCGTGTGCCCGTGGGCGTAGCCGGTCAGCTGGCGCAGTGCGTTGGTGACCACCACCTCGTCGGTGGGGCCGAACGGGACCCGGTCCTGGCCGATCCGTTGCGACCCGACCAGGCCGCGGACCAGGGTCAGCCAGCGCCCGAACACCACGGCCGCCCGCCGCTGCGCCTCCGCGGCGGCCAGCTCCGACCAGCCTTGTCCGAGCGGCCCGAACGCCAGGGGGTTGATGCGGGCGGGCAGGCCGACGCCGATGGCGAACGGCTCGACCCCGAGGGCACGGCACAGGGGCTCGTACTCGTCCTTGGGGTCGCCGCAGATCAGGGTGCGGTAGCCGAAGTCCATCATCCGCAGGCAGAACGCCTTGGTGGTGCCCGACTTGCCGCGTCCGGGCTTGCCGAAGGAGAAGATGTTCGGGTTGGTGACCGGGACCTGATCGGCCAGGACCCAGCCGAGCGGGTCGGCGAAGAAGGACCCGCCGGACAGCTGGTCGATGCCCATCTGCGCTCCTGTGGGAGGAAGCCCCGGCGTGGCCACGAACGGCCACAGGGCCGGCGCCTGGTCACTGGTCATCCGCCACGTGGAGACGGGCGCGGACGCGGGCGCCCAGCCGCGGCCACGCCGTCGGGTGCCGCGCCGGGCAGCGTGG
>NZ_VOHR01000600.1 GCF_009192725.1 Segeticoccus rhizosphaerae
CCCGCAGCAGCGGCAGGGGCGCGTCCCGGGCGCAGCAGTGCACGACGGTGGTCCGCCCGCCGGCGCCCTCGAGCACCGTGTGGAGCCCTTGCCTCGCCTCCTGAGGGTCGACGGGGCGCAGCCGCCCGAAGCCCGAGGCCGTGGCGAGCCGACCGGCCAGTGCTGCCGGGAGGCCCGGCTCGTCGACCTGGATCACCAACGTCGCTCCCGGCACGAGTCGCTGGACCGTCTCGACGTGCTGCCGTAACCCCTCGGCCAGCGACTCCACCAGGTCGCGGGTCGCACCGGGGTCGGCGACCGAGCGTTCGCCGCGGCTGACCGCGACCGCCGACGCGAGCGTCCACGGGCCGGTGACCTGGAGCTTGAGGTCGCCCTCGTAGCCGTCGTAGACCTCGGCCAGCTGGTCGAGGTCCTCGCGCAGGAAGGCCTCGGCCCGGCGCTGGTCGCGTCCCGGCCGGTCGACGAAGCGCCAGCCCGACGGCTGCAGGTCGACCGGCAGGTCGACCAGGAGGGCGGCGGTACGTCCGATCATGTCGGCGCCCGGGCCGCGGGCGGGAAGCTCTGGGAGGTAAGGGATCCCGTCGTCGGCGAGCAGGTCACGCACGGCGCGACACGTCACACCGACGTCCTCGCCCGGCCAGGACCCGATCCCGCTCGCTCTGCTCACCCCGCGACCCTAGTGTGCTCGCTCCGGGCCGCTTTGCTCAGCCCGGACCGCTCCGGGCCGTCCGAAAGCGGCTTGAGCCGAGCAAAGCCGCGCGGAGGGAGCACGGGTCAGTGGGCCGTGGCGGGGGCGGCGGCGGTGGAGGCAGCGGTGGCGGTCGCGCTGATGGTGGCGGACCCGACGACGCGGGTGCCGTCATACAGCACCACCGACTGTCCGGGTGCCACGCCGCGGACCCGGCGCTCGAGCCGCACCTCGACCTGGTCGCCGTCCGCCCAGGCCGTGGCAGGGATCTCCTCCCCGTGCGCGCGCACCTGTGCCCCGACCGACACGACGCCGTCGGGTGCCGGCCCGCACCAGCGCGCGTGGTCGCCGGTGATCGCGTCGACGCCGAGCAGCTCGGCGGTGCCCA
>NZ_VOHR01000601.1 GCF_009192725.1 Segeticoccus rhizosphaerae
GGCGAGGTTGGTGCGGGCGAGGCGGGTGCGTCGGTCACGCTCCGCACTCTAGGGCGTCGCCGCCGGCGGGGTGGGCGCGGACGGGCCCGGCCCGCACCCGACTCGGGCAGCTCCGAGCACCTCGAAACCGGTCCGATCCGAGCACGGACTCACAGACACAGGATGCCGCCCGCTGCGGTGAGCGGGCGGCATACCTGGTCGTGCTGCGACGTCGGATCGTGCTGGCGGACTGGCCCGGTCGAACTCTCGCCGTGGTGCAGGTCGGTCAGTCGCCGACCTTCTTGGCAGCCGACGTGGTGGCGCGAGCGGCCTTCGAGGCCGTCTTGCGCGCACTCGTGGACGAGGCCTTGGTCGCGCGCTTGCTCGCCGCGGCGCGCTTCTTGGCCGTGGTGGCGGTGCGCCTGGTCGAGGTGCGAGTGGCCTTGGTGGCGGCCTGGGTCTCGGTCACCGCGTCGTCCACGACGGACTCCACGACGTTCTCGGCCTGGCGGCGGCCGGTCGTCAGCGTCGCCTTGGCCGCACGCTGGGTGTCCTCCGCGGCCTTGCGCACCGTCGTGACGGCGCCTTTGCCCTGGGCGATCGCGGTCTCGGCCTGGTCGAGCAGGTCCTTGGTGGCCTTCTGGTTGCGGATCCGCGTGACCAGCTGCTGGCCGCGCTCGGCCAGCTCCTCGTAGGACTCCTGGGCCTGGCCGGCCAGGACGAGGGTGCGGTTCAGCACGAGCGCGGGCACTTGCTGGGCCTGCTCGGCTGCCTGCTCGGCCTGCTTCTGCAGCGCGTCCACGGACAGGTCGGCGCGGCGGGCCGCGGCACGCTCACGCGCGGCGCGCAGCTTCTCGGCGGCCAGGTCGGTCACGCCGACGGCGGCGTAGACCGGGGTCGCGTCCTTGACCGTCTTGGTCAAATCCTTGGTGAAGTCGGTGATGAACGTCATCGTGATGCTCCTTCTGCGGTGGTCTTGGCGGCCTTGGCCGCCTTGGTGGTCTTGGCGGCCCGGGTGGTCTTGGCGGCCCGGGTGGACTTGGCGGTCGCGGGCTTGCGCCGGGGGGTGGCCGGCGCGCCGGCGCCGGCA
>NZ_VOHR01000602.1 GCF_009192725.1 Segeticoccus rhizosphaerae
CAACCCGCTGCCCGGCGGGATCTGGCTGGGGCGCTGGCAGGGTCGCTGCCCCCCCAGGGGCAGCCGGATCCCGCCGGGCAGCGGGTTGCCCGCGCCCGGGGTGCGGTGAGGAAGGTCACCGGCATCGGGCCATGATGGACGCGTGCTCAGCGCAGCGACGCTCCACCGCCGTGGCCTGGACGAGGCCAATGCCGGCCGGCACGCGGCCGCCCGGCGCAGTTTCCGCACGGCCCTGGACCGGGCGACCGACGACGAGACGGTGGCCCAGATCGAGCTCAGCCTGGCCTACACCGAGTCCGAGCTCGGCACCGTCGACACCGGTCTGGCCCTGTGCCAGCACGCCCTCGGGCTGGCCGAGGTCCCGGACCTCGTGCGCGGCAAGATCTGGGGTCAGCTGGGCCTGCTCCACATGCGCGCCGGTGACGGCGACGCCGCCCTGGCGGCCCTCGCCCGTGCGGAGCCATTGCTCGACGACGACCAGGCCGAGGCCCTCGGCAACCTGCACCTGACGCGCGGCAACATCCACCTGCAGCGACGCCAGGTGGCCGAGGCACGGCACGACTTCGAAGCCGCAGCCAGGCACTACGCCCGCGGTGGTTTCGAGGTGCACCAGGGCAAGACCCAGCACAACCTGGGCTACACGCAGCTGCTCTCGGGCGACCTCCCGGACGCGTTGCGGCTCATGGACGAGGCCAGCCCCGTGCTCAAGGGACTGTCCAAGGTCTCCGAGGCGGTCGGCGCCCAGGACCGGTCCGAGGCGTTGATCGCAGCCGGGCAGCCTGAAGACGCGGCGGAGGCCCTGCGGACCTCGAGCCGCGCCTTCGCCTCGCGGGGGATGCGGCAGCGCCAGGCCGAGGCGCTGTTGGTCCTGGCGCAGCTGCTCCTGCGAGATGAACCGAGGGAGGCGAAGGCGGTCGCGAGCCGAGCAGCGCGGCTCTTCTCGGCGCGGGGCAGCGAGGTCTGGGCGCTGCGAGCCCGCGGTGTGGCGTTCACCGCCGACATCCTCGCCGGCCGTCACGACGCGGCACTGCTGCCGCAGGTGACCGAGGTCGCGGATGCCCTGCGCC
>NZ_VOHR01000603.1 GCF_009192725.1 Segeticoccus rhizosphaerae
CCTCTACGACCCCAACTGGACGCTGCACGCCGCGGTCGAGCAGGACTACGACGGGCCCGGCGCGGTCTGGCCGCTGCCGTGGCGGGCCGGCCGCCGCAAGCCGCAGACCGGCCGTAGCGACGGACCCAAGCCCCGGCTCACCCTCATCCGCGAGGGCGGGCACGCAACGCGCCATGCCCGGTGGCGACCCGAACCCAAGGAGTGACATGTCCGCCCTGTCCGACTTCGCCGCGGCCCTCGCCAGCGGCGCGATCAGCGTCATCGACCTCACCGCTCCCCTGTCGGAAGCCACCCCGATCCTCGAGCTGCCACCGGAGTTCGGCCAGACCCAGCAGTTCCAGCTCGAGGAGATCAGCCGGTATGACGACCGGGGGCCCGCGTGGTACTGGAACAACTTCCACACCGGCGAGCACACCGGCACCCACTTCGACGCCCCCAACCACTGGGTGACCGGCAAGGACGGCGCAGACATCGCGTCGGTGCCCGTCGGCAAGCTGATCGCGCCCGCCGTGGTGCTGGACTTCAGCGACCGCGTCGCCGCTGACCCGGACTTCCTGGTCGAGATCGATGACATCAAGGCCTGGGAGGCGGAGCACGGGCCGCTGCCCGATGGCGGCTGGCTGCTGGTGCGGACCGGGTGGGACGCGCGGACCACGCAGGAGTCGGCGATCAACGCCAACGAGACCGGTCCGCACAGCCCCGGCCTCTCGGCGGAATGCGCTCGCTGGGTGGCGCAGGAGTCGCCGGTGCTGGGCATGGGGGTCGAGACCGTCGGCACGGACGCGGGGGCGGCCCACTCGTTCGACCCCGCCTTCCCCTGCCACTCCTACTTGATGGGCAGCGACAAGTACGGTCTGACCCAGCTGCAGAACCTCGCGTCGCTGCCGGCCACGGGTGCCGTGGTGATCGCCGGACCGCTGCCCATCGTGACCGGATCCGGCTCTCCTGCGCGGGTGCTGGCTCTGGTCGAGCGATGAGGCACGGGTCGGTCTCGACGGCCGCCGGCCGGCCTCGGCAGGCGCCGGAGGGGGCCCGGTGAACGTCGCGCAGGCGGTGGGG
>NZ_VOHR01000604.1 GCF_009192725.1 Segeticoccus rhizosphaerae
ATGAACGGCGCGGCCGCGGGTACCCGGCACGGCGCCATCACGGCGGCGGACCGGGACGCCGTCACCACCGCGGGGCCGTGTCGGGCCGGGGACGTGCTCGGCCTGGTCGACGGCGAGATCGTCTGCGTCGGGTCGGGGTTCGACGAGGTGGGCGCGGAGGTCGCGGTGCGGTTGCTCGGCGGTGGTGGTGAGCTGCTCACCGTGGTCACCGGGCACGAGGCGCCTGGCGGTCTGGCCGACGCGGTGGCCGCGGCAGCCAGGACCGGGCGGCTCGACCTCGAGGTCAGCGTCATCGAGGGTGGTCAGCCGGTCTACCCGCTCCTGCTGGGGGTGGAGTGAACGTGGCCGACCGCTCGACCCGTCTGCGCAGCATCGTCGGCACCGTCGGTGAGAAGCTGGAGAAGTCTCGTGACGTGGGCACGGTGGGGGACCTGCTCGACTTCCTGCCCCGCCGCTACCTCGACCCCGACGTCGTGAGCGACCTGTCGGCTCTGCACGAGGGCGACTTCACCATGGTGATCGCGACGGTGAAGTCGGCCGTCATGCGGTCGATGCGTCAGCGCAAGGGGCGGATGCTGACCGTCACCCTCACCGACGGCAAGCACGACATGACCACGACCTTCTTCAAGCCCTACGGCCACGAGGGCAGGCTCACGCCGGGGCGGCGAGGCATGTTCGCCGGCAAGGTCGGCCGCTACCGGGGCACCTTCCAGCTGACCCACCCCAGCTACCACCTCATCGGTCAGGACGGTGACGAGCTCGACGTCTATGACGGTGGCCTGGTGCCGGTCTACCTCGACGTCAAGAACGTCACGTCGCTGATGGTCACGGAGGCGGTGAAGGTGGCCTTCCACCACCTCGACGACCTCCCCGATCCGGTGCCCCCGCAGGTGCGCTCGCGGCGTGGCCTCGCCGGGGAGCTCGAGGCCTACCGCCTGGCCCATCTCCCGCGCGACCGGCACGACGTCGCGCGGGCCATGCGCCGCATGCGGTATGCCGAGGCGTTCGTCGTGCAGACCGCGCTCGCGGTGCGCCGGGCGGCCCACCAGCAGCA
>NZ_VOHR01000605.1 GCF_009192725.1 Segeticoccus rhizosphaerae
GTGGACGTGGCACGGGGGTACCTCGCCGTCGGCACGCGGTCGGGGCGCCGCCTGGCGATCGTCGGCGACAGCGGTGGCCAGTGCGGGGTCGCGGCCGACGTCGCGAGCGCTGGTGGCCTCTCGGTGCCCGACCTGGGCGCGGCCTCCATCGCGAGGCTCGGGTCCAGGCTCCCGGCGGGAGCTGCGCGCGACAACCCGGTCGATCTGGCCGGTCGCGGGGAGGCGGACCTCACCACCTACGCAACGGTCCTGGACGACGTCCTCGCCGATCCCGGGATCGACACGGCTGTCCTCACCGGCTACTTCGGCCGCTACGGCACGGACAACCCGGCGCTGACCAGCCACGAGCTCGGGGTCGCGGACCGCATCGCGGCCACGGCGCGCAGCCGCGACAAGACGGTCGTCGTCCACACCATGGCTCCGCACGGGGCGGTCGCCGAGGCGCTGTGGCGTCAGGGTGTGCCCGCGACCGGCCGCATCGAGGACGCGGTGCGGATGGTCTCGGGCCTGGCGGCGCTGAGCTGCGAGCTGCCCGGGACGACGGATCTCCCTCTGCCAGCTGATGAGCCACCGATCCGCCCCGGTTACTGGGCGGCCCGCGAGCTCCTGCGGTCGGTCGGGGTCGCCATGCCGCCGGCCCGGCTCGCGCGCACACCCGACCAGGTGCGCGAGGTCGCCTCCCGACTCACCCCGCCGTTCGTCCTCAAGGCCGGGTGGATCGAGCACAAGAGCGAAGCGGACGCGGTGCTGCTCGGCCTCCGCGACGAGGATGCACTGCTCGCGGCGTTCGCGTCGATGTGGGCCCGGCTCGGCGAGGGCGACTACGTGGTGGAGCAGCAGGACACCCGGCCCGGCTGCGTGGAGATGCTCGTCGGCGCCCGCAGGGACCCGGCCCTCGGTCCGGTCGTCGTGGTCGGCCTGGGCGGCACCGAGACCGAGGTCTGGCAGGACATCGCGATCGAGTGCGCTCCGGTGCCCACCGGCACCGCGCAAGCCATGGTCGCCCGCCTGCGCTGCGCGCCCCTGCTGGCCGGCTGGCGAG
>NZ_VOHR01000606.1 GCF_009192725.1 Segeticoccus rhizosphaerae
TGCGGATGCGCAAGAGCGGCGACGAGGTCGCGGCGCTCGCGGCCGCCGGAGCGGCGATCGACCGGGTGCAGGCGAGGATGGGCGAGTGGCTGCGGGCCGGTCGCACCGAGCGTGACTTGGCGGCCGACATCGCGGCCGCGATCGTGCAGGAGGGGCACGCCACCGCAGACTTCGTCATCGTCGGTTCCGGGCCCAGCGGCGCCAGTCCCCACCACGAAGCCGGGGAGCGCACGATCCGCGAGGGTGACGCGGTGGTGGTCGACATCGGCGGCCCGACGCCGGCCGGCTACTGCTCCGACTGCACCCGCACCTACGTCGTCGGCACTCCCATCGACCGCGAGCTCGAGACCGTCCACGAGGTCGTGCGCCGGGCCCAGCAGGCCGGCGTCGCCGCGGCCCGGGCGGGCAGCAGCTGCGATTCGGTCGACGCGACCAGCCGCACGGTCATCGAGGAGGCCGGCTACGGCGAGTACTTCATCACCCGCACGGGCCACGGCATCGGTCTGGAGGTCCACGAGGAGCCCTACCTCGTGGCGGGCAACGAACGGCCGCTCGAGCCGGGGATGGCGTTCTCGGTCGAGCCGGGCATCTACCTGCCCGGTCGGTTCGGCGTCCGCATCGAGGACATCGTGGTTGTGGACGACGACGGATCACCGCGCCGGCTCAACCACTTCGACACCTCCCTGGTGCGCCTCGCCCCCTGACCGGGACACCCGCGTGCGAAGTCCGCGGGTTCGTGGACTCGGCCCGGTCTGGCCGGCTGGTGGCGTGCGAAGTTCGCGGGTTCGTGGACTCGGCCCGGCGACAGAGCAGACCAGGCGACTCAGGTCAGCAGGGCCGCGGCGGTCAGCGACACCGCGAAGGAGACCTCGACCGTCGCGCCGAGGACGTCGCCGGTGATCCCGCCGAACCGACTGACCGCACGTCGTATGACGGCCGCCCCCGCGAGCAGCGCGGCCGCCACGACGACCGGTCCGCGCCACCATCCCGTCCCGACCGCGAAGGTGGCCGCGCCCGCCACCAGCAGCAGCGCAAGGGT
>NZ_VOHR01000607.1 GCF_009192725.1 Segeticoccus rhizosphaerae
GCCCGTCGTGGTCCGCGCCACCGAGACCGCCGAGAGCCGCGGACGGCTCTACCGCAAGGCAGGAGACCGCGGCCGCGCGGCCGCGATCCTGCGCGGCGCCACCCGGCGACGGCTCACGGCATACCTCGGACTGGCTCCGGCCACTCCCGTGGAGGAGCTGGCGCACGCTCTGGCCCAGGTGACGGGACGGCCGTCCGGCGAGCTCCTCACCGTGCTCGCCGGACCGGACCCCGCGGGCGACGAAGCCCTCCTGCAGACTGCAGACCAGCTCGCATCACTCGAGGAAGAGGTACGAGAATGACCCCACCCCACCAAGAGCACCCCACAAAGTCCTCGCTCGTGCCTCGCTCGGTACTTCGCGGGGCGCCCGCATGACCGACTCCCCCGACGCGACCGAGCCGTCGGAGGCGGCGCGGCACGCGCTGCTCGGGGTGCGGCAGGAGGTCGCCAAGGCCGTCGTCGGCCAGGAGGCAGCCGTCTCCGGCATCATCATCGCCCTCCTCGCCCGGGGCCACATCCTGCTCGAGGGAGTGCCGGGGGTCGCCAAGACCCTCCTGGTCCGAGCCCTGGCGGCGGCACTCGACGTGGAGACCAAGCGAGTGCAGTTCACCCCCGACCTGATGCCCGGCGACATCACCGGCTCGGTGGTCTTCGACACGCATACCTCGGAGTTCTCGTTCCGGCCCGGCCCGGTCTTCACCAACCTGCTGCTCGCCGACGAGATCAACCGCACGCCGCCCAAGACGCAGTCCGCGCTGCTCGAGGCGATGCAGGAGCGCCAGGTCTCGGTCGACGGGACCTCCCGGCCCCTCCCCTCGCCGTTCCTCGTCGCCGCCACGCAGAACCCGGTGGAGTACGAAGGCACCTACCCCCTGCCCGAGGCGCAGCTCGACCGGTTCCTGCTCAAGGCCGTCCTGCCACTGCCGCCCCGCGCCGACGAGCTGCAGGTCCTCGCCCGGCACGCGGCGGGCTTCGACCCCCAGGACCTGGCGGCCGCAGGGGTCTCCCCCGTCGCCGGGCCGGCCG
>NZ_VOHR01000608.1 GCF_009192725.1 Segeticoccus rhizosphaerae
GCTGCTGCGACGTGGTGCCTCGGCGCCGGCCGCCTCCGCCTTCCTGCGCAGCAGGTGGGGGCTGGCGTCGACGCTGCACCGCGGCGCGGTCATCGGCTGGGCCGCCGGCGCGGTCGTCGTGAGCGGCATGTTCGGGTTGCTCGCCCAGAACGTCATCGACGCGATGGCAGGCAACCCGGCACTGCGTGACGCGTTGGGCGGTGCCGGTGGAGCCGACGGGTTCCTCGCGATGTCAGTCCTGCTCGTGGCACTGGTCAGCGGTGGCTACGTCGTGCAGGCCGTCGGAACCCTTCGTGCGGAGGAGTCGGCAGGGCGGCTCGAGCCGCTGCTGGCCGGCACCTCGAGTCGTATGTCGTGGCTCGCCGTCCACCTCGTCACGATCCTCGCCGGACTGGTCGTGATCGTGGCCCTCGGCGCGCTCACGCTCGGGCTGAGCGTCGCCTGGTCGACCGGCCACGGCGAGACAGGGCGGCTCGTGGGGGCCATCTCGTCCTACCTGCCGCCGGTTCTCGTCCTGCTGGGCGTGGCGCTCGCGGTGTTCGGTGCGTGGCCGAGGGGTTTCGTCGTGGCGTGGGCGGCGTTCGGGTTCACCGCGGTCGTGGCCTTCCTCGGCGACGCCCTGCAGCTACCGACCTGGCTTGCGGACCTCGCACCCACCAGCCACGTCGGCGACCCGCCCGCCGAAGCGGCCGGCGGCGCGCAGCTGGCGCTGCTCACCCTCGTGGCGGTCGGCCTGGTGGCTCTCGCCTTCGTCGGGTTCCGCCGCCGAGGTGTCCCGGCCCGTTGAATCGCTGGTCAGGACCGCTCATCCGGACTGCTGGTCAGGACTGCTGGAGCTCGATCCGGTTGCCCACCGGGTCATCGGTGTGGAACCGTCGCACGCCCGGCACGTTGTCGTCCCAGCGCACTTCGCCGCCGGCGCGTGCCACGGCCTCGGCCACGGAGTCCACGTCCGGGACGAGCAGGCACGGGTGCGCCTTGCGGGCGGGCCGGAAGTCGGCCTCGACGCCGCAGTGCA
>NZ_VOHR01000609.1 GCF_009192725.1 Segeticoccus rhizosphaerae
TCACCGCGCCGGCCGAGGGCGGCCACGAACGCGGCTTCGCGATGGCCCTCGGCCGGCTCGGTGACCCGGACGACCCGGAGTGCGTCCTCGTCCGGTGCCGGGACGCCGAGGGCCGGTTGTGCGCGCTGCTGCACCTCGTGCCGTGGGGCGACGACGGCCTCTCCCTGGACCTGATGCGCCGGTCACCGCAGTGCGACAACGGCGTCGTCGAGCTCATGGTGCACGACCTGGTGGCCGCTGCACCACGGCGCGGCGTCACGCGGATCTCGTTGAACTTCGCGGTGTTCCGGTCGGTCTTCGAGCGCGGCGACCGGCTCGGCGCCGGGCCGGTCATCAAGGCCTGCCGCCGGTTGCTGGTCTTCGCGTCCCGCTTCTGGCAGCTGGAGTCCCTCTACCGCTCCAACGCGAAGTACCAGCCGCTGTGGGTGCCGCGGTTCATCTGCTTCGAGGCCAGCCGTGATTTGGCCCAGATCAGCATGGCGGCCATGGAGGCCGAGGCGTTCATCGTGCGCCCGCGGCTCCTGCGATGGGGCGCGGCGCGACGTCTGCCGGAGCCGACCAGGGAACGCGTGCCGCTGCTCGAGGGTGGGCGCTGAGGTGCTCTGGGCGCTGCCGATGGCCGTGGTCGGGGCCGCGGGCTACGGCACTGGGTCGGCGTTGCAGGCACGTGCCGCGCGCCGGGCCCACGGCGCGGCGGTGCTGCACCACCCGGCATACCTGCTGGGGCTGGCGTGCGACGGGCTGGCCTGGCTGGCCTCGCTGGTGGCCATGCGCGGGCTACCGCTCTTCGTGGTGCAGGCGGTGCTGACCGCGTCGCTGGCCGTCACCATCCTGCTCGCCCCGCTCGTGGCCGGCACGCGGCAGCGTCGTCGCGAGCTCGGCTGGGTCGGGGTGGTGGTGGGCGCCCTCGTCGTCGTGTGCGCCGGCTCGGGACCCTCGCCCTCGCTGCCTGCGCCGTCGTGGTTCTTGCCCGCCGCGCTGGCCGCCCTCGCGCTGCTCACG
>NZ_VOHR01000061.1 GCF_009192725.1 Segeticoccus rhizosphaerae
GTGGTCGGCCCCGGGCTCGGCGACAACGCCGCGGCCGCGCTCGGTCTGGGCCTGCGGGCCGGGGAGACCGTTGTCTCACTCGGCACCAGCGGCGCGGTCTTCGCGTCGGCGGCCGATGCCGAACCGGACCCGAGCGGCGAGCTCAACCGGTTTGCAGACGGCGAGGGGCAGTTGCTTCCCTTGTCCTGCACGATGAACGCGGCTCGGGTCCTCGGAGCCGTCGCCACCGCGCTCGGCACCGACCTGGCCGGGATGGAGCGCCTCCAGGCGCAGGCCCCGCTCGACGCCGACGGCGCGATCCTGTTGCCCTACCTCGACGGTGAGCGGACCCCTTCGCTGCCGGAGGCTTCCGGGAGCCTGCACGGGCTGCGGCGGTCGACGATGACTCCCGAGCACGTCGCGCGGGCCGGGGTGCTCGGCATGCTGTGCGGTCTGGCCGATGCACTCGACGCGGTCCGGCGCAGCGGCGTCCCGGTCGAGCAGGTGCTGCTCATCGGCGGCGCCGCCCAGTCGCAGGCGGTCCGCTCCGCGGCTCCCGAGATCTTCGGGGTGCCGGTCGTGGTTCCCGAGCCGGGTGAATACGTCGCGCTGGGCGCCGCCCGGCAGGCCGCCTGGGTCGAGTCCGGCTCCGACGAGCCACCGGTCTGGGAGCGGCGGGTCGCCGCAGAGATCGCACCCAGCGGCGAGGGATGGGGACAGCAGGTGCGCGAGCGCTACGCGGCATACCGGCACCAGCTGTATCCGCACGTGTGACCGCCGCACGCGCAACGAGGCCCCCGGGTGAACCCGGGGGCCTCGTCCTTACTGCGATAGGACTACGAAACTTGCGGTGCCGCAGTCAGTCTCGCTGGTGGATCAGACCGGACGGACCGCGTCTGCCTGCGGGCCCTTGGGGCCCTGCGTGACCTCGAACTCGACGCGCTGCGCCTCGTCCAGCGAACGGTAGCCGTCCGACTGAATGGCCGAGTAGTGCACGAAGACGTCGGGGCCGCCGCCGTCCTGTGCGATGAAGCCGAAGCCCTTCTCGGCGTTGAACCACTTCACGGTGCCCTGTGCCATGGGGTAACTCTTTCTTATTGGCGGGTGGACCGCGCACCTCGCGCGGGCCAGGCTGCCGTACTACCCCCACTGCCGGGACATGCCCGTTGGGATAAAAAAGGCCCGCTCGTTGGGGCGGGCACTTCTTCGACCTGCGAGGAACTGCAACTGCAACCAACTCAACCCTAACATGCACGCTGCGGGCTCCAACCGAACTCACCCCGCAGGATCCGGTTCCACCGGTTCGCCGGCAGCCACGGGTGCAGCAGGGCGACTCCGAGGCAATACTTGCTCACGCTCACGCCCCGGACACCGCGCGCGGCCAGTGCCCGGTCCGCGAAGCCGGAGCCGGTGCTCTTGCTCTCGACGAGGACCCGGTCCGGACCCCATTCGCTGCGGCCGTCCAGGACGCACTCGAGGTCCACGTCACAGGTGAGCCGCGACCCCTCGTCGAGGTCGACCAGCGTCGCCCGGCGGTAGCGGGTCGTCACCGATGGCACCAGTTCAGGCGGCCGCAGACGGTACTCGTCGTGCAGCACGCCCTCGAGGAACTCCACCGCCGCCCGGTTGATCCCGCCGCGCTCCTCGAAGGGGTAGGGCACGCGGTGCTTGACCGTCTCCGCCCGCCGCCCCTCCAGCTTGACCTCGAAGAGGCACTCCTCGCTGTCCAGGTAGCTGCGCGAACGCACCTTGTAGCGGCGCCGCCGCCCTTGCCGGTGTGCCCGGTAGAGCGCGAGGTCCGGGCTGTCGAAGTATGCCGACTCATAGCCGAACAGCCGGCGCCCACCGATCTGCAGGGCACGGAACCGGCAACCCAGGTCGCCGGCGAGCGTGGCGAACTGCTCGGGCGTGAGGAGGTACTTCCGGTCCACCCGGGTCTGCAGCCCGGCCACCTCCATCACCTGGGGCAGGGCGACCGACGCGCTGCCAGACGCGACCGCCTGCAGAACGGCTCGCGAGCGGGATGCCGCTGCCGTGCGTGCCGGTGCCCCGCACGTGGCCGAGGCGAGCGCGGTCATCGGGTCACCGCCACGAGGTCGCTCTGGCCGGCCAGCTCCCGTCCCGGCCGCTGGGTCTGTCCCCGGGTGGCCACTGGCTGCGGGCGGCTCCGGAAGCGGACGTCCACGACGGTGGTGTCGCGCACGAGGTCGAGCTCGAGGACCACCACGTGGAGAACGTCGGCGTCGAGCAGCTGCTCGAGCGCGGCCCGGAGCGAGGGCTCCCGCGGGTATGCCGTGTCCATGGTCACCGTCTGGCGTCGCGTCCGGGGGGCGAACCTCGGGTGGTCCGCGGCATACATCACCAGCACGAGACCGCCCGAGACCGCTGGGGCGAGCCAGATCGGGCCCGGGTGCAGACCGTTCACGAGGCCGAGGGCGAGCGCGATGAAGTAGTAGGCGACCTCCTCCTGGGTGATCGCGTCAGACCGTAGGCGGATGATCGACAGGATCCCGAAAAGGCCCATGCCCAGGCCGATTCCGGCGCCACTGCCGGCAAGGAGGGCGGCGACCGCCATGATCCCGACGTTCAGTGCGACGTAGGCGAGCACCAGATCGCGCCGGAAGTGCCGGCGGTAGTAGACCCCGAACACGAGCAGGGTGATGGCGGCGAGGTCGGCGGTGATCGCCATGATCAGGTTCATCAGGTCTCTCCTTCTGCGTCGCCGGGCAACCGTCGCGGTGCCCGACCTGACACCCACCGTGCCCAACGCCGATGAGACCCACGCAAGCCCCGGATGAGAGCGCTCTCATCACTGGCACCTCGAGGCAGCCGCGGGATGCGGTCAGCTGGGGTCGACGACGAGCCGGTAGCCCATCCCCCGGACCGTCTCGATCCTCTGGGCGCCCAGCTTGCGCCGCAGGTAGCGGATGTAGACCTCCACCACGTTGGACCCCGGGTCGAAGTCGAATCCCCAGACCTGAGAGAGCAGCTGCTCGCGAGACAGCACCTGGTCGGGGTGCCGGCAGAAGGCCTCGGCCAGCGCGAACTCCCGTGCACTGAGGTCGATCTCCCTGCCATCGACACGGGCCCGTCGGGTGCGCAGGTCGAGACTCATCCCCCCGACCTCGAGCACCGTGGCCTCGGCCACCCGGTCGCCGCGCAGCCGGAGCCGGACCCGGGCCAGCAGCTCGTCGAACGCGAACGGCTTCGCCAGGTAGTCGTCAGCACCGCCGGCGAGCCCGGCGACCTTGTCATCGACGCTGTCCCGGGCGGTGAGGATCAGCACCGGAATGGTCGACTTGGCCTCGCGCAACCGGTGCAGCACGGTGAAGCCGTCCATCTCGGGAAGGCCGATGTCTAGCACCAGCAGGTCGTGGTCACCATGGCGCGCCTCGTCCAGGGCGGCTCGGCCGTTGCGGACCGTGGTGGTCACGAAGCCGTTGCTGCGCAGACCCTTCTCGAGGAACGAGGCGATGCGCGCCTCGTCCTCGGCGATGAGGATGCGGTTCATGGTCTCGCCTCCGGGTCGGGTGTCGGACTGTCGGAGAAGGCCTGGTCAGTCCCGGTCGCCTCGTCGTCGCGATCGGGCACCACTTCGACGTCGCCGGCCGCGAGCGGCAGGTCCAGCACGAAGGTCGCCCCCGGACCCGGGCGATCGACGAGCCGGGCGGTGCCTGCGTGGGCCTCGGCAATGGACTTCACGATCGACAGACCGAGCCCCGCCCCGTGGGCGCGCACCGGTCCCTCACCGCGGCGGAACCGCTCGAAGATGTGCGGCGCGTCCGCCGGTGACACCCCGCGCCCGGTGTCACTGACCCACAGCCGGAACCGGTCGCCATACCGCTCAGAACCGATGGCGATGCGGTCACCAGAGGCGGTGTGCTGCACCGCGTTCGACGCCAGTTGCATCAGGGCCTGGGTGAGCCGCTGCCCGTCGGCCACCACGGTGCCCTCGGCCACGGCGTCGACCGCCCAGTGCCGTTCGGCGAGGACGCGTGCGTGGGCCAGCGCGTCGACGGTGAGGTCGGCGAGGTCGACAGGACCCGGCGCGAGGAAGTCGGGGCGCTCGGCCCGGGCCAGGTCGATGAGCTCGACGACGATGCGCTTCATCCGGTCCAGCTCCTCGAGCACGAGGGCGGTGGTTTCCGCGCGCTCCTGCGGGTCGTCCCCCATCAGCTCGAGGTGGCCGCGGACGACCGTGATCGGGGTCCGCAGCTCGTGGCCGGCGTCGTCGATGAACCGTCGTTGCGTGTCGAACGAACCCTCGAGCCGGTCGAGCATCCGGTTGAAGGTCGCCGACAGCCGGGCGACGTCGTCCTTGCCGGTGACGGGGATCCGGCGGTGCAGGTCGGACTCACTGATCTGCTCGGCCGTCTGCCGCATCAGGCGGACCGGCTCGAGGACGCGGCCCGCGACCAGCCAGCTCGCCACGCCGGCGAAGACCAGCGCGACCGCCGCGACGATGCCGAAGATCTTGACCGAGGCGAACAACGGTCCGGCCTGGACGTCACGGAACTGCAGGATCACCAAGGCGCCACGCTGCGGGTCTCCGTCCACCCTGGCCGGGATGACGCCGTAGCGGACCTTGCCCGCCCGGCTCTGCCACCACCCCGACACGGGTTCGGCATGACCCGCGACCTCCTTGATGAACCCGGGGTCGGTGTCGAGACGGGCCGGCGGTTCCACCGAGCTGCGCCGGTCCGGCTGGTCGTCCAACAGGGTGAAGTAGGACTCGCCGCTGTCCGGCACGCTGTCCTCGAGGTAACGCGTCAGCAGCGCGTCGACCGACTGCTGGGACCGACCGGTCGGCGAGGCGGCATACGCGTGGAAGCTGTCGGCCTCGTGGGACAGGTTGTCCCCCGCGATGTCGTCGGCCCGCACCGAGATCACCTGCGCCGTCACGACGATGGACCCGGCCAGCGCGATGGCGACGAGGAGCACCATCCAGCCGATGATCCGGCCACGGGCGCTCATGGCGACGACCGGGTGGGGCGAAGGGAGGTCCGCTCGGCTCGGTCAGTCATCGAGCCCGTCGTCCCGGTCGTCGTCCGCATCGTCCCAGCCGTGATCGTCGTCATCGTCGACGCCGGCCTGAGGAGGCGTGCCGGTGACCCGCGTCGCCTGGGGTCGGTCGGAGGCGTGCGTGCGGTCGGGTGCGGGCCCGGACGTGGCGGTCTTGCTCGGGCTGGATCGGCGGGTGCTGGACGTGGTCGAAGCCGGCGGTTCGGGGGTGGCGCTCGTCGTCGACGGGCGGGGAGCCGGCGTGCGACCAGGCGCTGGTCCGCCCACGGTGCGGATGTGCACCGTCTCGCCGAGCTCGGGGCTGTTGTCGCCGGAGACCAGCAGGGCCGTCAGCGCGCTTCCGGCCAGGGCCAGCAGCACGACGGTCAGCAGGATCAGCCGCGACGCCTTCATGGCCACCATGGTGCCGCAGCGGGCTCAGCGGGCGATGAGCTGCGGATGAGAGGACTCTCATCCGCACATGGTGCCGTGGGCAGGCCACCCGAGTACCGGCGCCCCGTGTCGTCAGGGCGACGCCGGAGGTGGCCCGCAGACGGTCACACAGAGATGACCCGACCTCGCAGGTGCTCGCGCCCGCCCTTGGCCGGGCGGACCGCGAAGTCCCACTCATCCGGCCCTCCCGCGGTCGAAGCCACAAAGCCGACGGTGGCGGGGAGCAGCAGCGGACGGCTGAAGGCGACGTCGACGGCATACGCCTCGGGCAGGCGGGGCTCGAGGGCGGCGAGCGCCCGAGCCTTGGTCCACATCCCGTGCACGAGCATGCGGGGAAAGCCGGACGCCTTGGCGGCGAGCGGGTTCAGGTGCATGGGATTGACGTCGCCACTGACCCCGGCATAGCGGCGCCCCATGTCCTTCGGCACCCGCCAGACCGCCGCAGGACTGGCGTCGTCCGGCAGCGAGACCTCGAGCTCGTCGTGACCTGACAGGGCCTGCCCGGGCGCTTCGGCCCCCTTGGCGAGGTAGGTGCTCACGCCCTCCCAGACCAGCTCGTCACCCACCCGCGCCTCAGCCACCAGGTCGACCTGGGCACCCTTGGCGTGCGGTCGCAGGTTGCGGGCGGTCGCGCGCAGGTCGAGCACCTCGTCGGCCCGGACCGGGCGGTGCTGCACGATCCGGTTGCGCACGTGCACCAGCCCGGGCAGCGCGAAGGGGAACGAGCGGTCGACCATCAGCACCATCTGCAGCGGGAAGGCCAGGACGTGCAGGTAGGTCGCCGGCAGCTCGTCACGCACGCCGAAACCACAGACGCGGTCGTATGCCGTGAGCCGCTCGCGATCGATGCGCGCACCGTGCTGGGTCACCTCGTGCTCGGTCAGCTCCCCTCCGCGCCCGGGTGCGGTCAGCAGGGCCCGGGCGTAGAGCGGCCCGAGGGCCGGGGCGTGGTCGAGCACGGTGGCGTCGGACCTGGTCGCGCGCGGTGTGCGTTCGTCGGCCACGGCTCAGGCCCCCAGCTGGCTCTGCCCGCAGACCCGGACGACCTGCCCGGTGATCCCGCCGCTCGCCGGACCGGCCAGCCAGGCGATGGTCTCGGCGACGTCCACCGGCTGACCACCCTGGCTGAGGCTGTTGATCCGGCGTCCGACCTCGCGGGTGCCGAGCGGGATCTTGGCGGTCATCTCGGTCTCGATGAACCCGGGCGCGACGGCGTTGACCGTGATCCGGCGGTCGGCCAGCTGGGCCGACAGGGCGTGGACGAGGCCGATGACCCCGGCCTTGCTCGCCGCGTAGTTGGCCTGCCCCCGGTTGCCGGCGATGCCGCTGGTCGACGAGACGCTGACGATGCGGCCGCCGTCGGCCAGCCCACCCGGCCGGTCCGGGTCGAGCAGCACCTCGTTGATCCGCAGCTGCGCTGCCAGGTTGACGTCGAGCACGCTCCCCCACCGGTCGGCGTCGGTGTTGGCCAGCAGCTTGTCCCGGGTGATGCCCGCGTTGTGCACGACGACGTCGAGCCTGCCGCCGTGGCGCGCGGCGATGTGCTGCGCCAGCCGCTCACCGGCGTCGGGCGCCGTGATGTCGAGCTGCAGGGCCGTGCCATCGACACGGTTCGCGGTCTTGGCGAGCGCCTCTCCCGCCGCGGGCAGGTCGACGCAGACGACGTGGGCGCCGTCCCGGGAGAAGACCGTCGCGATCGACGCCCCGATGCCACGGGCGGCACCGGTCACCACGACCACCTGGCCCGCGAACGGCTGTGTCCAGTCGGCCGGTTCGTGGACCTCGGCTGGTCTGATGCGCACCGGCTGGCCGTCGACGTAGGCGGACCGGGCGGACAGGAAGAACCGCAGCGGTGACTCCAGGACCTCGACCGCGGAGCCGGACAGCGCCGCCTCGTCGACCAGCAGCAGGTTGGCCGTGGCGCCGGCCCGCAGCTCCTTGCCGAGACTGCGGACGATGCCCTCGAGGGCGCGCTGCGTCGCGGCCGCCTGGGGATCCGCGTGCTGGTCGGGATCGGACCCGACGACGAGCACCCGGGCGCACGGGGCCAGTCGGCGCAGCGTCGGCTGGAGCACCCCGCGCAGGTCGTCCAGGTCGGTGATCAGGCGAGCCGCCGTGGCGTCGACGACGACGGCCGCCATCTTGGTGCCGGAGCTCGAGACCGCTTCTCCCTCCAGCAGTTCCACGCCGGCCGAGCGCAACGTCTCTGTCAGCGCACCCCTCAGCGGAGCATCACCCACACCCCCCACGAGGGCGGACCCGTCGAGCAGCGGCTGCCCGACCTCGTAGCGTCGTAGGACCTGTGGGCGAGGCAGGCCGAGCCGCTTGGCGACTCCCTTGCCGACGCCTCCGTTGACGAATGACGTGTAACGGTCGGTCACTTCACGGCCTCCAGGATCGCGACGACACCTTGGCCGCCGGCGGCACAGATCGAGATGAGCCCACGTCCCGTCTCCCCCGGCTGGTCGTGCAGCTCCTTGGCCAGGGTGGCCACGATGCGGGCGCCGGTCGCGGCGAAGGGGTGACCGACGGCGAGGGACGAGCCGTTGACGTTGAGCTTGTCGCGGTCGATCGAGCCGAGCGGCGCGTCCAGGCCCAGGCGCTCACGGCAGAACTGCTCGCTCTGCCAGGCCGCGAGGGTGGTGAGCACGGTGGACGCGAAGGCCTCATGGATCTCGTAGTAGTCGAAGTCCTGCAGGGAGAGCCCCTGCCGCGCGAGCAGCCGCGGCACGGCATACGCGGGAGCCATCAGCAGCCCCTCGGCCCCGTGCACGTAGTCCACCGCCGCGGTCTCGGCGTCCACGAACCGGGCGAGCGCGGGCAGCGAGTGCTCGGCCGCCCAGTTCTCGGATGCCAGCAGCACGGCGGACGCGCCGTCGGACAGCGGGGTCGAGTTGCCGGCGGTCATCGTCGCCGCGTCCCCGAGGTCCTTGCCGAAGACCGGCTTCAGCCGCGCCAGCTTCTCGAGCGAGGTGTCGGGTCGCAGGTTCTGGTCACGGGTCAGGCCGAGGTAGGGGGTGACGAGATCGTCGAAGAAGCCTCGGTCATAGGCCGCGGCGAGGTGGTGGTGGCTGGCCACGGTGAGCGCGTCCTGCTCCTCCCGTCCGATCTGCCACTCCGCGGCGGTCCGCGCCTGGTGCTCGCCCATCGACAGGCCGGTGCGCGGCTCGGCGTTGCGAGGGGTCTCGGGCACGACCTGACCCGGCCGCAGCCCGGCGAGCGCCTTGAGCTTGTCGACCGTGCTCCTGGCGTGGCTGGCGTCGAGCAGAGCCCGCCGCAGGCCCTCGTTGACCGCGATCGGCGCGTCGCTCGCGGTGTCGGCGCCACCCGCGATGCCGGAGTCGATCTGCCCGAGGGCGATCTTGCCCGCGACCAGGATGGCGGCCTCGAGCCCCGTCCCGCAGGCCTGCTGCACGTCATACGCCGGGGTGTGGGGCGACAACCGGGAGCCGAGCACGGCCTCACGGGTGAGGTTGAAGTCGCGGCTGTGCTTGAGGACTGCGCCGGCGGCGACCTCGCCGATCCGCTCGCCGGTCAGTCCGAAGCGCGCGACCAGACCGTCCAGGGTGACCGTGAGCATGTCCTGGTTGGACGCGTGCGCGTAGGGGCCTCCGGCGCGGGCGAACGGGATGCGGTTGCCGCCGACGACGACGGCCGAGCGCGTGGCAGGGGGTGCCATGGTTCCTCCGGGAATAGGGCAAGACGGGAAAACTGCTCGATACCGAATGTATCAGGTACGAACAGTCTGGGGTATCGTCCGTGCCATGAGCCGAACCACCACGTCGTCGGCCGACCGCACCGGTCGACGGGACGGGCGGGACACACGCTGGGAGAACCACCGCATCGCCCGCCGCGCCGAGCTGGTGGAGTCGACGCTCCGGGCCATCCGCCACCACGGGGCCGGCGTCGGGATGGACGAGATCGCGGCCGAGGCAGGCACCAGCAAGACCGTGATCTATCGCCACTTCAGCGACAAGGCCGGCCTGTATGTCGCGGTGGTCGCCTTCGTCGACGACCTGATCCTGCGCGAGATCACCGTCGCCGCGACCGATCCGGCGCCGGACGTCCTGCGAACCGGCCGGCCGGGCGACCACGGTGCAGGACGTCCCGAAGCGCGCCGGCAGGACGTCCTGCGAACTGGTCGGCCGGGCGACCACGGTGCAGGACGTCCGGCCGCGAGCGGAGCCGAGGTGCGGACCGAGCTGCGCCGGCTGATGTCGGCGGTGGTGGACACCTACCTGCGGCTGGTCGAACGCGACCCCGAGGTCTACCGATTCGTCGTCACCAGACCGCTGCTCGACCGGGCGCCGGAGCAGGACCCGGTCGCCGGGATGACCGGCCGGATCGGCGAGCACGTGGCCAGCATCATCGCTGCCCGGCTGCGCGCCGGCGGCCACGACACCGCTCCCGCCGGCGCCTGGGGACACGGGTTGGTCGGCCTGGTCCGCGCGGTCACCGACCACTGGCTCGCCGAACCCGACCCGATGCCCCGACCGGAGCTGGTGGCGCACGTCACCGACCTGGTCTGCGGTGGCCTCGACGCCGCTCTCGAGGAGGGCTAGCACCCCGATCCTCGGGAGCCGCAGGCGGACTCGTGACCGCGCGACCGAAGCCGGGGTGTCGTGCGGATGCTCTACGGCACGATCAGCGGGTCCGGGTGACCTTGAGCAGGCCGCGGGGCTCGTCGGGGTCGTGGTGGCGCGCCACCGCGATCGCGCAGGCGAGGCGTTGCAGCGGCATGATCTGCAGGATCGGGGCGATCGACTCGTCCACGCCGTCCGGGAGACGGATCACGGTGTCCTCGCCGAGCGCGAAGCCCGGGTCGCCCACGATGCACACGTCGGCATCGCGCTCGTGCAGGCGTTCCAAGACCGGCCGCAGCGCCTCGCCCCCGGGGCCGGCGGAGACCACGGCGATGACCGGCCGGTCCACGTCGATCATGGCCAGCGGGCCGTGCATGAGGTCCGCCCCCGAGAAGGCGTGAGCCGACACGTATGACGTCTCCATCAGCTTGAGCGCGGCCTCCCGCGCCGTCGGATAGGCATAGCCCCGACCGGTCGTCACGATCTTGTCGACGAACCGGTAGCGCGCCGCCACCGCCGCGACGTCCGCGAGCTCCAGGGTCCGCCCCGCCTGCTCGGGCAGGTCCTTGGCCACCGTTGCGTCACCGCCACGCCAGGCGTCGACGAGCAGCCAGAGCGCGAGCAGCTCCGCCGTGTAGCTCTTCGTCGCGGCCACCGCCTTCTCGACGCCGGCCCTGACATCGACGTGCCACTGCGCCGTCGCGGCCAGGGCCGAGTCGGGGGCGTTGGTCAGGGCCAGGGTGTGGGCTCCCGCGCGGCGCGCGGCGTCGGTCGACCCGATCAGGTCGGGTGAGCCGCCCGACTGGCTCACCGCGATCCAGAGCACGTCCTCCAGGTGCGGCTGGGCGTCATACACGGTCACGGTCGACGGCGAGGCCAGCGCCACGGGCAGGCCGAGAGCGATCTCGATGAGGTACTTCGCGTAGAGGGCCGCATGGTCACTCGTGCCACGCGCCGCCAGCATCACGAAGCGCGGCTCGGCCCTCCTGATCTGCTCGGCGACCTGCCGGATCGGCGCGAGCCCCTCGTCGAGCAGCCGGGCCAGCACCGCTGGCTGCTCGTCGATCTCGGCGGTCATGAGCCGGCCGAGCGTCGGAGCTGCCGGGTCGACGGGTGGGGCGGGCGTCACGTGGTCTCCTTCGATCGGGCTGGTGCGGCCATCATGCCTCGTCGGCAGGGGCGACCGCCGGGCCACCAGCGCCGACAGCGGCCGGAGACGACACCAGGGACCGGCCGCGAAGGCTCGGTCCCTGGTGTCGGTGCAGGTTCAGGCGGCGCGGCTCAGGCGGTGCCGGTGTAGTAGCCGTCGGCGACCTTGAGCGCCTCGTCGAGGATCGCGATGCCCTCGCTCACCTCGTCGGCCGTGGTCGTGCACGGCGGCACCACGTGGGTGCGGTTGTAGTGGGTGAACGGCCACAGCCCCGCGCCCTTGCAGGCGGCGGCGAACTCGCTCATCGGCGCAGCATCGGCACCCTTGGCGTTGAACGGCACCAACGGCTCGCGGGTCTCGCGGTCGCGCACCAGCTCGAGCGCCCAGAACACGCCGAGCCCGCGCACCTCGCCGACCGACGGGTGCCGCTCCGCGAGCGCCTGCAGCTGCGGCCCGATGACGTCGGTGCCGAGGGCCCGAGCGTGCTCGATGATGCCCTCCTCGCGGAAGATGTTGATCGAGGCGACTGCCGAGGCGCAGCCGAGCGGGTGACCGGAGTAGGTGAGACCGCCGGGGTAGGGCCGGTCGTCGAAGGACGCCGACACCCGGTCGGAGATGATGACACCGCCGATCGGGACGTAGCCCGAGTTGACCCCCTTGGCGAAGGTGATCAGGTCCGGAGCAACGCCCCAGTGGTCGACCGCGAACCACTCGCCGCAGCGCCCGAACCCGGCCATCACCTCGTCGGCGATGAAGATGATGCCGAACTCGTCGCAGATCTCGCGGACCCCGGCGAGGTAGCCGTCCGGCGGCACCAGGACGCCGTTGGTGCCGACCACGGTCTCGAGGATGATCGCCGCGACCGTCTGTGGCCCCTCGACCATGAGCGTGTCGCGCAGGTGCTGCAGGGCGCGCTCGCTCTCCTCCTGCTCGCTGGTGGAGTGGAACGGCGAGCGATAGGGGTAGGGCCCCCAGAAGTGCACGATGCCAACCTCGCCCGGCTCCGAACCCCAGCGCCGCGGCTCGCCCGTGAGCGCGATCGCACCCGACGTCGCGCCGTGGTAGCTGCGGTAGGCCGCGAGCACCTTGTGCCGCCCGGTGTGCACCCGTGCCATCCGCATGGCGTGCTCGTTGGCGTCGGCCCCACCGTTGGTGAAGAACACCTTGTTCAGGTCACCGGGCGCGAGCTCGGCGATCAGGCGGGCCGCCTCGGATCGCGCGTCGTTGGCGAACGGCGGTGCGATGGTCGCGAGCTTGCCCGCCTGCTCCTGGATCGCTGCCACGAGCTTCGGGTGCTGGTAGCCGATGTTGACATTGACCAGCTGCGAGGAGAAGTCGAGATACTTCTTGCCGTCGTAGTCCCAGAAGTAGGCGCCCTCCGCCCCCGCGATCGGCAGCGGGTCGATCTGGGCCTGGGCCGACCACGAGTGGAACACGTGGGCCCGGTCGTCGCGGCGGACCTGCTCCTGCCCGGGTGTGGCCTGGGCCGTCGTCCCTGTCTGCTCGCTCATTGCCGCTGATCCTCCTGTATGCCGTGTGCCTGCCGTGCGTGGATGATGCCGACCGCTGTTGCTCAGCGGGTGCGGGGGAAACCGAGGTCGATCGTCGAGGTGGCCGGGTCGGGCCAGCGCGAAGTGACCACCTTGCCGCGGGTGTAGAAGTTCACACCCTCGGGGCCGTACATGTGGTTGTCACCGAACAGCGACGCCTTCCAGCCACCGAAGGAGTAGTAGGCCACCGGGACGGGGACGGGAACGTTGACCCCGACCATGCCCACCTCGACGTCGAACTGGAACTGCCGGGCAGCTCCGCCGTCGCGCGTGAAGATGGCGGTCCCGTTGGCGAACGGGTTGGCGTTGATCAGCTCGAGGCCCTCCTCGTAGGTGTCGACGCGCACCACCGAGAGGACCGGCCCGAAGATCTCGTCGGTGTAGACGGTCATGTCGGGCTTGACCTCGTCCAGCAGCGTGGTGCCGAGGAAGAACCCGTCCTCCGGCACGTCCGCCTCGCGGCCGTCGACGACGACCTTGGCGCCGGCGTCGGCCCCCGCGCCGATGTAGCTCGCGACCTTCTCCCGGTGGGCTGCGGTGATCAGCGGGCCCATGTCGGTGTCCGGGCTCGTCCCCGCGCCGATGGTGAGCTTGGGGAGCCGCGCGGCGATCGCGTCGACGAGCGGGTCGGCGGCGTCGCCCACCGCCACGGTGACCGACAACGCCATACAGCGCTCTCCGGCCGCACCGTAGGCGGCCGAGACGACCGCGTCGGCGGCCATGTCGATGTCGGCGTCCGGCAGCACGAGTGCGTGGTTCTTGGCACCGCCGAGTGCCTGGACCCGCTTGCCCTGCGCGGTGCCGGTCTCGTAGATGTACCGCGCGATCGGGGTGGAGCCCACAAAGCTCACCGCGGCGATGTCCTCGTGCGTGAGGATCGCGTCGACGGCCTCCTTGTCGCCCTGCAGGACGGTGAAGACGCCATCGGGCAGCCCGGCCTCCTTCCACAGCTCGGCGAGCTTGAGCGACGCGGACGGGTCCTTCTCGCTCGGCTTGAGGATGAACGCGTTGCCGCAGGCGATCGCGTTGGCACACATCCACAGCGGCACCATCGCGGGGAAGTTGAACGGGGTGATGCCGGCCACCACACCGAGCGGCTGGCGGATGCTGTAGACGTCCAGGTCGGTGGAGGCCTGCTCCGAGAAGCCACCCTTCATCAGGTGCGGCACGCCGGTGGCGAACTCGACGTTCTCGAGACCGCGGTAGACCTCACCTGCCGCGTCGGGCAGCGTCTTGCCGTGCTCTGCGGTGATGATCTCGGCGATCTCGTCGACGTGGTTGTGCAGCAGTTCGCGGAAGGCGAACAGCACGGCCGAGCGCTTGGACAAGGAAGCGTGCCGCCACTCCTTCGCGGCAGCCTTGGCCTTGGCCACGGCCGCCGACACCTCTTCGGTGCTGGCCAGCTCGACTTCGCCGGTCTGGGCGCCGGTGGCGGGGTTGTAGACCGGGGAGGTGCGGCCGGAGTTGCCTGAGGTGGGCTGGCCGTCGATCCAGTGAGAGATGCGCTGTGTCATGCCCCCCACGGTAGGCCACACATACTCGCCATACAATAGATCAATTGCTATGTTACAAAACATGAGTGACGTGCTGTCCGCCATCGAGGAGCGCCTCGAGCAGCCGACCGCCAAGGGACTGGCCACCGCCGTGAGCCGGACCATCCACGACGGCGACCTGGCGCCCGGGGCCAAACTGCCCCCGATCCGGGAGGTGGCGCGGCAGCTGGCGCTGTCACCCACCACCGTCAGTGCCGGGTGGGCGCTGCTCGCCCGCGCCGGCACGATCCGGACCGAGGGCAGACGCGGCACGACCGTCATCGACAGCTCTCGTGCCGGCGCCGGCCGCTACCGTCGGGTCCTCGAGCACCAGGCACCGCTCTCGCTCGACCTGTCCACCGGCGTACCCGACGCCACCCTGCTCCCCGGCCTGACACGGGCGCTCGCGGCGGTCCGCACGGCGGGCACGCCCGGCAGCTACCTCGACGAACCCGTGCTGCCCGAGCTCCACCGAGTCCTGCTGGACGAATGGCCCACTCGTGAGGCGAGGCTCACCGTCGTGGACGGCGCCATGGAGGCCCTCGACCTGGTGTCCCGGACGTGCCTGCGGCTGGGTGACAGGGTGGTGGTCGAGCACCCTTGCTTCCCACCGCTGCTCGACCTGCTCGAGGCTGTCGGCGTCGAGGTAGTCGGCGTGCCGCTGGACGAAGGCGGGCCCGAACCGACAGCATTCGCAGCCGCCCTCGCGGCGTCGCCACGCGCGGTCTACCTCCAGCCGCGGGCGCAGAACCCGACCGGGGTGACGATGACGAGGGCGCGGGCTCGGGAGCTGGCGGGGCTCGTGGAGGGCACCGACACCCTGGTCGTCGAGGACGACTCGGCCGACGCCACCTCGACCTCCGCGCCGCTCAGCCTCGGCGCGTGGCTGCCCGACCAGACCGTCCACGTCCGCAGCTTCTCCAAATCGCACGGGCCCGACCTCCGCCTGGCCGCCATGAGCGGGCCGCCGGAGGTGATGGGAGCCGTCATCGCCCGTCGCCAGCTCGGCCAGGGCTGGAGCAGCCGGCTGCTGCAGCGCATCCTGCTCAGCCTGCTCACCGACGAGCGGTCGGTGGCCGAGGTCGCCGCGGCGCGCGACGAGTACGCGCGGCGTCGTCAGGCCGTGGTCAACGCACTCGCCACCCGAGGCGTCGCCGTGGGCGGCTCCGAGGGCCTGAACATCTGGGTTCCGGTGCATGACGAGGCAGCCGCACTGGTCCGGCTCGCCAGCCAGGGCATCGGCGTCAGCCCCGGAGCGCCGTTCGCCGTGCTGCCCGAGGAGCAGGGACACGTCCGGGTGACCGTGGGCCTCGTCCGCGACGGTCACGACGAGCTGGCGGAGGCGATCGCGACGGCGGCTCGCACCCAGGCCTGGGGCGTGCGCGCCCGCTGACCCCTCCCTCGCCCCGACCGCCCTCCCTTCCGCCCGCTCCGGCCCG
>NZ_VOHR01000610.1 GCF_009192725.1 Segeticoccus rhizosphaerae
CGCGCGAGCAGCCGGGGCGAGCGGGGTGTCGATCGAGCTGCCGGAGGCGAACGGCCGGCGTGACGGGTCCGGGGTGCCGGCGCCCGCGCCGATCGCCGCCATCGCCGGCGCGCTGCCGGAGGTCTCCGGCAACACCAGCACCGAACCCACCGCCGCCGAGCTGCCCCTGCCGGAGTTCCCCGCGGGGCGCGAGTGACCTCGCTGGCCCACGGCCGCAGCGCCCCGGACGCGTGCTCGGTGCTCTGGGACAACCTCGAGGCCCCGGCCTACGGGACCGCCTCGGTGGCCCGGTTCTGGGTGGCCCTCGAGCAGGAGGGACCGTGGGGGCGCGACGCCGCCCGCGAGTCTCACCTCGCGCCGGACGTCGGTGACCAGCTCACCCGTGCCTGTGCCGACGCCGGGGGCCGGTTGATCTTGGTTCGGCGCCCGGGCGTGCACCCGGATCGCCATACGCCGCAGTCGCACCGGGTCTTCGTCGCTTGGTCGGGCGAGGCGCCCTGGTTGTTGTCGGGCACCGTCGCGGACCCGGCCGAGCTGCTGCACCGGATCGATCCCGAGCTGCTCGGCACCGGTGACCGGGAGGCTGCCCTGCGTCGGTGGCCGGAGCTCGCACCCGCCGAGCCGGTCCTGCTGGTCTGCACCAACGCCAAGCGGGACGTCTGCTGCGCGGTGCGCGGCCGACCCGTCGCCGCTGGTGCCGCCGAGCGGCAGCCGGGTCGGGTCTGGGAGTGCTCGCACACCGGCGGTCACCGGTTCGCGCCCACGGGCATCCTGCTCCCCCACGGTCAGACGCTGGCCAGGCTCGACACCGACCTCGCGGCGCAGACCGTGGACGCGGCGGCCGACGGGCAGCTCCCCCGGCTCCTGCTCGGCACCGTCCATGACCGAGGGCGCAGTGCGCTGCCGCCGCAGGCCCAGGCGGCGGAGTCGTTCGTGCGCGCCGAGATCGGCGAGACCGACCTCACTGCCCTGGCGACCGTGAACGGAGAGGACACGCC
>NZ_VOHR01000611.1 GCF_009192725.1 Segeticoccus rhizosphaerae
CCCTGGCGCTCGCAGGTCGGCGAGGCGCTCGTCGGACTCGGTTGGTCGGCCAAGCAGGCCGACGACGCGGTGGAGGCGGTGGCCGGCCAGGCCGGAGACGGCGGCGACGTCTCGGGCCTGCTGCGTGCCGCCCTGCGTGAGCTGGGCCGTTGACAGGGCGGATGGGACGGATGGAGGACGGAGACGCACGGCGCGAGCAGACCGATCGCGACCGGTATGCGGACGGCTCGAGCGACGCGACCGCGCGCATCGTCGATGCCAGGCCGGAGCCGCTGGACGACGAGGAGCGCCGGATCGAGGCGGCCCTGCGGCCGCGCAAGCTCGCCGACTTCCCCGGACAGACGCGGGTGCGCGACCAGCTCGCCCTGGTCCTCGAGGCGGCTCGTCGGCGCGGCACCCCGCCCGACCACGTCCTGCTGTCCGGCCCACCCGGCCTCGGCAAGACGACGCTCGCCATGATCGTCGCGAGCGAGCTGGAGGCACCGATCCGGATCACGAGTGGCCCGGCGATCCAGCATGCCGGTGACCTGGCCGCCATACTCTCCTCCCTCACCGAGGGTGAGGTGCTCTTCCTGGACGAGATCCACCGGATGTCCCGCGCGGCCGAGGAGATGCTCTACCTCGCGATGGAGGACTTCCGGGTCGACGTGATCGTCGGCAAGGGTCCTGGGGCGACCGCCATACCGCTCGAGCTGCCCGTCTTCACCGTGGTCGGTGCCACGACCCGCGCGGGACTGTTGCCCGCTCCGCTGCGCGACCGCTTCGGCTTCACCGGTCACCTCGACTTCTACGCGACGCAGGACCTCGAGCGGATCCTCACCCGCAACGCGGTCCTGCTCGAGGTGGAGGCGGTGCCAGAGGGCATCGCGGAGATCGCGGGCCGGTCGCGGGGGACTCCGCGCATCGCCAACCGGCTGCTGCGGCGCGTGCGTGACTGGGCCCAGGTGCACGGCCGCAGCGTCGTCGACGGCGACGCCGCCCACGCCGCCCT
>NZ_VOHR01000612.1 GCF_009192725.1 Segeticoccus rhizosphaerae
GGCGAAGACGCGCGGTCCGCGGTGCCGCGCCGCCTTCAGGCGGGCGTTCTCGGCGGCCAGCTGCTGGATGCGGGCCCGCAGCGCGCGGACCTGGCCCTCCAGCTCCAGAATCCGTTGGATGCCGGCCAAGGAGATGCCCTCCTGCTGGGACAGGCGCTGCACCCGGCGCAGCAGGTCGATGTCCCGGGCCGAGTAGCGACGGCCGCCGCCGCGGGTGCGCGAGGGTGTAACCAGCCCGAGCCGGTCGTACTGCCGCAGGGTCTGGGCATGCAGGCCGGCCAGCTCCGCAGCGACGGAGATGACGAACACCGGCGTGTCGTCGCCGTGGCGTATCCGGCCCGCCGTGGCAGCCATGTCCGGTTTACCGCCTCGCCTGGGCGAACAGCTCGGCCCGCGGGTCGGCGCCGCCCTGTTCGGCCCGCAACACCTGGACCGCCTCGCGGGCCTTGCTCGACAGCCGCCTGGGCACCACGACCTTGATGCGGGCCAGCAGGTCGCCGGTCCCCTTCTTCGTGTGGACGCCGCGGCCCTTGACCCGCAGTACCCGCCCGTCCGGGGTGCCGGCCGGGACCTTCACCTTCACCGGTGCCCCGGTCAGGGTCGGCACCGACACCGTCGCCCCCAGCGCGGCCTCGGCGAAGGTCACCGGCACCTGCACGATCAGGTCGTTCCCCTCGCGCCCGAAGACCGGGTGCGGCTCGACCTGGACGGTCAGGATCAGGTCACCGTTCGGCGCGCCCGGTCCACCGGCGCCGCCCTTGCCGCGCAGCCGGATCTTCTGGCCGTCCCGCACCCCGGCGGGAATCCGGACCGTGGTCTGCTGCCCGTCGGCTCCCTGCAGGGTGACTGTGTCACCGGTGACCGCCTGACGGAAGCTCAGGCTGACCCCCGCGGTGACGTCCCGGCCGCGCCGCGACCGGCCCGGCGTGCCGAACCCGTCAAACCCCCCGGCACGGCCGTGGCCGGTGTCGGCGCTGGCGTCGCCGCC
>NZ_VOHR01000613.1 GCF_009192725.1 Segeticoccus rhizosphaerae
CCGCATCCGCGCCGCTGGTGGCGCGCACCGTCGATCTCGCCGACCCGGGCCCGTTGCTGGCCCTGCTGCCGGATCGGCCCCCGGACGAGCTGGCGTCCTGGCTGCGCGGCGACGACGGTCTGGTCGGCTGGGGCAGAGCGCTCACCTTCGAGACCTCCGGCCCTGAGCGGTTCGCTGCCGCAGAGCACTGGTGGCGGGAGGTCGTCGGACACGCCGTGGTGCGTGACGAGGTCGGTCTGCCGGGCACCGGCCCGGTCGCGTTCGGGTCCTTCTGCTTCGCCGACGACTCCCCGAGTGGGGCGGCACTCGTCATACCCGAGGTGTTGGTCGGTCGACGCGGCGAGCGGTGCTGGCTGACCACCGTGGGGCTCGGCTCACAGCTGCCCGGGGCACCCGCCGTGCGTCCTGCCGAGGCGCCGCGCGCCCCGGAGTCGGTCGCCTTTGCCGACGGCGCCCTGACCGGGGCGCAGTGGTCCGGCGCGGTAGCCGAGGCGGTCGGGCGGATCACCCTGGGCGGGATGGACAAGGTCGTCCTCGCGCGTGACCTCGAGGTGAGCACCGACGGGCCGGTGGACGTCCGCTGGCTGCTGGGCCGGCTGTCGGCGTCCTACACCAACACGTGGGTCTTCGCGGCCGACGGCCTGGTCGGGGCGACCCCGGAGCTGCTGGTGCGGCTGGAGAAGGGCCTGGTCACCTCCCGCGTCCTCGCCGGCACCATCCGCCGCACCGGCGACGACAGCCACGACCTCGCTCTCGCGGCGTCGCTGGCCCGGTCGTCCAAGGACCTCGAGGAGCACGAGTATGCCGTGCGCTCCGTCGCCGACGCGCTGCGGCCGCACTGCTCGTCGATGAACGTGCCGGAGTCGCCGTTCGTGCTGCACCTGCCCAACGTCATGCACCTGGCCACGGACGTCGCCGGGGTGCTGTCGGGCGCCGCGACCTCGCTGGGGCTGGCCGCCTCGCTGCACCCGTCGGCCGCGGTGT
>NZ_VOHR01000614.1 GCF_009192725.1 Segeticoccus rhizosphaerae
CGAGCAACGCGTCGGGCAGGCCGCGCTCACGACCTCGTTCGAGGTCCTGGGCGTTGCCGGCCAGCACCTGGGGGGTGGCCGCGTCGAGTGCGTCCGCCAACGCCTCGAGGGCGGCGTCCTTCTCCGCCCGCGACAGCAGCGCGAGCCGGCGTGAGGCCTCCCGTGCCGCCCGCGCCACGCCGGCGACGTGGTCGACGACGACCGGATCGATGCTCCGTGAGTCAGCCATGGTTCGAGCGTATGCCGAGCACGCGTCATACGCGCTCTCGTCCACCATCCGGCCCCGCACCATCCGGTCGGATATTTTAAACGGATTTTCCCTGGTTTATTAGTCCGGCTGGGCACACCATGGGACTGCCCGCCGGACTCGGCAGAGGACTGAACGCAGGGCCGTGCGCCCGCGGCCCGGAACGAGCTAGGAGCCATGCGATGCGCAGAGTCGCCCGCCGTCGAACCTACGAGATCGACCTCGCCCAGCGTCGTGCCCTCGAGGCCGAGCTGACCACGGCCCGCAGCGCGGTCGCGCGGGCGCGGGTCGACTACGCCATGGCCCTGGACAGCCACTCGACACTGAGCGTCGTGCGCCGGCGCTACCACCGGCTCAGCCACGCCTACCGGCTCGCGATCACTGCCGCGATGGCGCTCGAGCACGACCGTCCCGGCTCGATGCACGACGCCCTCGAGCAGCTGCGCCGACACCGCCAGCGACACCTCCTGTCGGCGCCCGCGGGAGTGCTTGCGCCGGTGTCCGTGCGGCCGCGCTCGCACGCGCCCTACGGCCCGCTGATCCCCGGTATGGACTTCGACCCGGATGACCCGATGGTCGGCTCACCGACCGGGCGGGAGTGGGGCGTGGAGCTGCCGTCTGCACTCGATGAGGTCGGCACCCCGACCAGGGCCCTGACGGCCGGCGACGGTGCCGCCGCACGGTCCTGAGCTGCCGCGCGACGGCCTCCCCGGGGAGGCCGTCGCGCCT
>NZ_VOHR01000615.1 GCF_009192725.1 Segeticoccus rhizosphaerae
CGGGTCGGCCCTCCTGGTCGGTGCTGCGGTCACCGGCGCGGGTCCGGCGGCCGCGAGTCGCTCGCGCAGCGAGGACGCCTGGCGTCGCGCGTCGCGAACCGACAGCGGCAGAGGTGTCCAGCGCGCCAGCCGGCCGAGTCCGATGACCGGTGGGAAGATCGTCGATGCGGTCATGGCGTCCGCCGGCGCCAGCAACGGAGAGACCCGCCCGTCGCGGACGAGCAGGACCTGGTCGGCATGGTGGATCACGCGTTCGAGTCGGTGCTCGGCGAGGAACACGGTGACCCCGAGGTCGTAGACCAGTCGGTGGAGGGCGGCCAGGACCTCTTCTGCGGCAACGGGATCCAGTGCGGAGGTGGGCTCGTCGAGGACGAGGATGCGCGGCCCAGCGGCAAACACCGCCCCGATGGCGACCCGCTGCTGCTGCCCGCCCGACAGGTCCCGCAGGTTGCGGTGACGGACGTCGGCGAGCCCGAGGACGTCGAGCGTCTCCTCCACCCGGCGGCGCATGCTGGCCGCGTCGAGCCCCATCGTCTCCATGCCGTAGGCGAGCTCCTCCTCCACCGTGTCGGTGACGAAGGCCGCTGCCGGGTCCTGCCCGACGACGCCCACCAGGTCGGCGAGGTCGCGCGGCCGGTGGTCGCGCGTGTCCCGTCCACCCACCACGACGTGACCGGCGAGTGCGCCGCCGGTGAAGTGCGGGACCAAACCGTTGACGCAACGCAGCAGGGTGGTCTTGCCGCTGCCCGTGGGCCCGACGACGAGGACGAGCTCGCCCTCCGGGACCACGAAGGTCGCACCGTCGATGGCCGGCTGGAGCCGACCCTCGAAACGCACGCTGACGTCGCGGAACTCGATCATGAGGGCACCATTGTGTCGGACGGGACAGCCGGCCGCGCCGCACGCGCCGCGTCGAGTGCCGCACGCTGGGGCGGCAGGGGCGCGAGGACGGACGCGAGGGCTGCGA
>NZ_VOHR01000616.1 GCF_009192725.1 Segeticoccus rhizosphaerae
GGACAGACCGGCTCCGGCAAGACGCTGGCGTTCGGCCTGCCGACCCTGACCCGCCTGGCCGCGAGCAGCCGCGCCGTCCCGCGGCGTCCCCGCGCGCTGGTGCTGGTGCCGACGCGTGAGCTCGCCATCCAGGTCAGCGACGCCCTCGAGCCCCTCGTGCACGTCATGGGCCTGCGGCACAAGCTGGTCGCCGGCGGCATGCCCTACCAGCCGCAGCTGAACGCCCTCGACCGTGGCGTCGAGCTGCTCATCGCCACCCCCGGCCGGCTGAACGACCTGATCGAGCGCGGTGCCGTCGAGCTCTCCGAGATCGACATCGCGATCCTCGATGAGGCCGACCACATGGCCGAGATGGGCTTCCTGCCCGAGATCACCACGATCCTCGACCTGATCCCCGCGGGCCGTCAGCGCCTGCTCTTCTCTGCCACGCTCGACCGCGGCGTGGACGAGGTCGTGCGTCGCTACCTGGTCGACCCGGTCACGCACTCCACGAATGACGCCACCGCGAGCGTCGACACGATGGACCACCACATCCTGTTGATCGACCCCATGCACAAGAAGACGCTCCTGGCCCAGGTCGCGAGCCGGGAGGGACGCACCGTGGTGTTCGTGCGCACCAAGCTCGGCGCCGACCGCGTCGCGGAACAGCTTCGCGAACAGGGCGTTTTCGCCGCAGCGCTCCACGGCGGCCTCAACCAGGGCGCGCGCAACCGGGTGCTCGGTGCCTTCCGCGACGGGACGCTGCCGGTCCTGGTGGCCACCGATGTCGCGGCCCGCGGCATCCACGTCGACGACGTCAGCGTGGTGCTGCAGGCCGACCCGCCGGCCGATCACAAGGACTACCTTCACCGTTCGGGCCGCACGGCGCGGGCGGGCGAGCGGGGCACCGTGGTGACCCTGACGCTGCCGCACCAGAGGCGCGGCATGGAGCGGATCGCCCGCGAGGCCGGCGTCGACGTGCGG
>NZ_VOHR01000617.1 GCF_009192725.1 Segeticoccus rhizosphaerae
ACGCTCGCCGTCGAGGCCGTCGTCGACCGGGTCCGCTCCGACGGGCTCCGGCCCGACCAGTGCCTGCTGCTCTCGCCGACCCGGGTGGCTGCTGCGGCTCTGCGCCAGCGGGTCACCGCCCGGCTCGGCGGCACCTCCACCGAGCCCCTGGCCCGGACCCACCAGGCCTTCGGGTTCGGCATCCTGCGACAGGCTGCCGCGCTGCGTGGCGACCCCACCCCCCGGCTGCTCAGCGGGCCCGAGCAGGACATCATCCTGCGCGAGCTGCTGTCCGGACACGCCTCCGGTGACGGGCGGGCGCCCGACTGGCCCGAGCACGTGGTGGCGGCTCTGCCCACGCGAGGCTTCCGGGCCGAGCTGCGCGATCTGTTGATGCGCGCGGTCGAGCGCGGGCTCGACGCCGGGGACCTGGCCCGGCTCGGTCGCGAGCAGGAGAGGCCCGAGTGGGTGGCAGCGGCGAGCGTGCTGGCGGAGTACGACGAGGTGACCGCGTTCTCCCGGCCCGGCGCCTACGACCCCGCGTGGATCCTGGGTGCCGCCGCAGAGCTGCTGGAGGAGGATGCGACTGCCCTCGTCCGGGTCCGCGATGCGCTGCGACTCGTGGTCGTCGACGACGCCCAGGAGCTCACGTCGGCGGCCAGCCGGCTGCTGCAGGTGGTCGCGAGCCCGCAGATCGACCTCGTGCTCATCGGAGATCCCGATGTGACTGTCGAGGGCTTCCGTGGCGCGGACCCGAGGGCATTCGGGCAGCTCGCGGAGGCCGTGGGGCCAGCGGGTGGTCCGACGACGATCAGCCTGGGCACGTCATACCGGCAACCTCAGGTGTTGCGGGAGGTGGCGCACCGGGTGACCCGCCGGATCGGGACGGTCGGCGGCGTCGCCCACCGCGAGGTGGCGACGCAGCCGGGCGGACGCTGCGACGTCGCGTTGGTGAGGGCGGCCTCGCAGGAGGCTGCGCTG
>NZ_VOHR01000618.1 GCF_009192725.1 Segeticoccus rhizosphaerae
TGGTGTCGGCCTGTGGCGCGGAGCCGCCGCTCTGGGCAAGGCGGGACCGGCGGGCCGGCCGCTCGGTCTCCTGCTGGTCCGCCCGTGGCTTCTCGGCAGCGGGGGCGCTGGCCCGGGCCACGGAGGCGGACGCCGATCCGCCCGACTGCTTGGCGCGGATGGCCGTCATGAGGTCGCTCTTGCGCATCTTGGAGGTTCCCGAGATGCCGAGGCTCCCGGCGAGGCCCTGCAGCTCGGCGAGCCGCATGGTGCTCAGTGCGCCGGCGCGGCGTGGCGCGTCAGGTGCGCCACCAGAAGCCGCGGTGAGTTCGGTGGTGTCTGTCACGAAGGATCCTTCCCCCTCGTCTGCGGTCTGGCTCTGCTGCCAGGACCGGAATGTATGACCAGTCGACCTGGCCGGATTGGGATGCCACACGTACGGCAAGGGGAGTCGAAGACGATGGCGCCGCAGCGCCCGTGTGGTGAGCACCTGCGGCGAACGACGCGAACTACGGATCTGCAGTCTCCGCCGGGTGCAGTGCATAATCTACACCCCGGGGAGCCCCCTTGCTGCCCGTACCCTACCAACTGGTCCGCCCGGGCACCCGTCAACCGTGCAGAAGCCGCGCGGTGACTCCCGAGTCCGGTACCCCGGGCACGAGGATCCGCCATGCGGCGCGGGCCCCGCCCAAGGTCACCGCGGAAGTCACTGCGGAGCTCACCGCGGTCACCGACTCCTTGGTGGCGAGCACCACGACGCCCGGTCCTGCGCCGGACACGGTGGCGGCGTGCCCCTGGCTGCGGAGCGTGTCGACCAGGGCCATCGACGCGGCATACGACTCCCGCCGGGACTCCTGGTGCAGCCAGTCCCGGGTCGCGGGCAGAAGCAGGTCGGGTCGGCGGGTCATCGCCTCGACGAGGAGCGCCGCACGGGCGCTGTTGCGGGCCGCGTCGGCGAGCGGCACGCTCGTCGGC
>NZ_VOHR01000619.1 GCF_009192725.1 Segeticoccus rhizosphaerae
CTGCCACACCCGGTCGTCGGAGACCTCGCCGGCCCACCAGCGGGTGGCGAGCGCCGCAGCGGCCGCGCCGGTGCCGCACGAACGCGTCTCCCCGACCCCCCGCTCGTGCACCCGCATCGCGATGTGCCCGGCCGAGATCGGCCGCACCAGCTCGACGTTGGTGCCGTCCGAGGGCACGGGCGAGACCTCTGGGGCGGTGGTCAGGTCGAGTGACTCGAGGACGACGTAATCGGGCAGGGCGACGACGGTGTGCGGGTTGCCGAGCTCGAGCGACAGCCCCGGAAGCGGCCCGTCCGGCAGGTTGACCATGCAGTCCGACCCGTTGGCCTCGGCCGTGTCGGAGTCGAGCAGCCGGTAGCTGCCGAGGTTGACCGCGATGCGGTCGCCGTCGAAACGGACCGCCTTGACGCCGGACCGGGTGGCGATGTGAAACGTGTCCGCCTCCTCCAGGCCCTCCCGACGCAGGTAGGCGGCGAACACGCGAGCGCCGTTGCCGCACATCTCGACGGCGGATCCGTCGGCGTTGCGGTAGTCCATGAACCAGCGAGCCCGGTCGGCCTGGTCGGCGACCTCGGGCACCGCGGAGGTCGGCACCACCCGGATGACTCCGTCGCCGCCGATCCCGGCGCGGCGGTCGGCGATGCGACGCACCTGGTCGGCGGTCACGTCGGCGGTGCCGTCGAGGTCGGGCAGCAGCACGAAGTCGTTCTCCGTGCCGTGTCCCTTGGTGAAGGCTCGCGTCGTGGTCATCGAGGCCCATCCTGCCCCACGTCGCTGCGAACGAGCTCGAGCGCACGGTCGATGAGACGCGGGTCGTCGTGCGGCAGCCAGCACACCCGCGGGTCGGGGCGAAACCACGACTCCTGCCGCCGCGCGAACCGGCGGGTCGCGGTGATCGTCGCCTCCTGCGCCTCGACCGGGCTCATCGCGCCGTCGAGCGCGGCCAGGGCCTGG
>NZ_VOHR01000062.1 GCF_009192725.1 Segeticoccus rhizosphaerae
GCGCTGCCGGACGCGTCGAGGGTCGCCGAGCACCCGCGGCCCCCGGTCAGGTCGAGGACCGCATCGACCGTTCCCTCGTCGGCGGGCAGCGCACGGTCGACCAGCCCGAGGTCGAGGGCGAGCCGGCGTCGCTCGGCTGACGGGTCGGTGCCGATGACCGGGGACGCGCCCATCGCCCGGCCCATCATGGCGGCCGCGAGGCCCACCGGACCCAACCCGGTCACCAACAGCTGGTCGCGGCCGGAGACGTCCAGTCGCAACAACGCCTCGTATGCCGTCCCGAAACCGCAGGAGACCAAGGCACCGTCGACGAGCGAGAGCGCGTCGGGCAAGGGCAGGCAGCTGCGCTCCTCCGCGAGCAGGAACTGCGCGTGTCCGCCGTCGCGTTGCCAGCCGTAGGCGGCTCGGGAGGGATCGGTGCAGCCGATCTCGTAGCCGTGCCGGCACTCGTCGCACCGGCCGCAGCCGACGATGTGGTAGACGGCGACCCGGTCTCCCACGGCGAGCCGACGGACACCCGGCCCGAGCGCAGCCACCTCCCCGGCAGGCTCGTGACCGGCGATGACGCCCTGGTAGGCCTCAGGTCCCCGGCCGAGGTGCTCGCGGTAGATCGAGCGGATGTCACTGCCGCAGATCGAGGAGGCGCCCACGCGCAGCAGCACCTGCCCCTGACCCGGCACCGGCACCGCGACCCGCACGTGGGACACGGTGCTGGCGCCCGGTAGACGGACCGCGTCCATCGTCGTCACGAGGAACTCAAGAGCCCCACGCCTCGAGGGTCGCCCGCGCGCCGACGGAGTGCAGCGACTCGAGGGCCTTGGTGTAGGTCGCGACGAAGCGGGGTTGGTCGGCCAGGTCGCCGAAGAGGCTGCGTTCCTGCAGGAAGGAGAGCGGCTCCTCCTGCTGTCGGCGGGCTCGCTCCACCAGGCGGTCGCGCAGCCGGTCGACGACCTCGATGGGCCGGCCCTGTTCGTCCACGCCCTCGGCATACCGGGCCCAGGCGGCCACCACGAGAGCCGACCTCTCGATGGGGCCACCGGCCGCCAGCTGGCTGCGGATCACCGGCACCAACCACTTGGGGATCCGGTCCGAGCTCTCGGCACACAGGCGGGCCAACGTGTCCTGGACCTCCGGGTTGGCGAACCGCTCGATGAGCTGGTGCTCGTAGTGGTCCAGGTCCACCCCCGGCACCGGCTGCAGCGTCGGCTGCCCCTCGTGCCTCATGTAGCCGAGCAGGAAGTCGGTGAACAGCTCGTCCTGGCAGACCTCGTGCACGAAGCGGTAACCGGCGAGGTAGCCGAGGTAGCACAGTGCTTGGTGGCTGGCGTTGAGCAGGCGCAGCTTCATCAGCTCGTAGGGCGTGACGTCGTCGACGACCTGCACACCGACGTCCTCGTAGGCGGGGCGGCCCTGCGGGAAGTGGTCTTCGAGAGCCCACTGGGTGAACGGCTCGGTCACGACCGGCCATGCGTCCTCGATGCCGAACTCCTCGGTCACCCGTTGCCGGTCCTCCTCGGTGGTGACAGGGGTGATCCGGTCGACCATGGAGTTGGGGAAGGCGACCTGAGCCTCGATCCAGTCGGCGAGCTCCGGATCCTTCAGCCGCGCGAACGCCGTGATCATCCGGTGCGCCACGTCACCGTTGCCCTCGATGTTGTCGCACGACATCACGGTGAACGCCGGTGTCCCGCTTGCCCGTCGACGTGCCAGGGCCTCGGTGATGAACCCGAAGACCGAGCGGGGGACCGCGTCCGGCTGCAGGTCTGCCTGCAGGGTCGGGTCGTCCGGGTCGAACTCCCCGGTCGACGGGTGGAAGTGGTAGCCGCCCTCGGTGATGGTGAGCGAGACGATCCGGGTGGTCGCCGCCGTGAGGACCGTCAGCACCGACTCGGCGTCGTCCGGCGCGTAGAGGTAGCCGGTGATCGACCCGATGACGCGGGCATCGAGCGAACCGTCCGGGTGCTTGACGACCAGGGTGTAGAGGCCGTCCTGTCCCTGCAGCGCGTCGGCCATCCGTCGATCGCCGGGGAGGGTGCCGACACCGCAGATGCCCCAGTCGGTGGCCTCTCCCCGCTCGAGCAGCCGGTCGAGGTACATCGCCTGGTGTGCGCGATGGAATCCTCCGACCCCGAAGTGGACGATCCCGGTGGTCACCTGGCTCCGGTCGTATGCCGGGACCGCCACCTTGCTGCCGAGCGTCGCCAGCGCCTCTGCGCCCAGTCGCGTCACCGTCGTGCCCCCGTCCTACTTGACCGCGCCGAGTGAGAGCCCCTGCACCAGCTTGTCCTGGGCGCCGAACCCCGCGGCCAGCACAGGGAGGGAGACCACGATCGAGGCGGCACACACCTTGGCGAGGAAGAGGCCCTGGCTGGTGACGAAGCCGGTGAGGAAGACCGGTGCCGTCTCTGCCCGGGTGCCGGTGAGCACGCGGGCGAACAGCAGCTCGTTCCAGCTGAAGATGAAGCAGATCAAGGCAGCGGCGGCGAGTCCCGGAGTGATGACCGGAGCAACGACCGATCGCAGCGTTCGAGCCAGTCCGGCGCCGTCGATCTGGGCCGCCTCGAGCATCTCGATCGGGACCTCGATCAAGAAGGATCGCAGCATCCAGACGGCGATCGGCAGGTTCATCGTGGTGTAGACGATGATCAGCAGCCAGATGTTGTCGAGGAAGGAGACGCTCTGGGCGAACAGGTAGATGGGCAGCAGCGCGGCCACCATCGGGAGCATCTTGGTCGAGAGGAAGAAGAACATCACGTCGCTCCACCTCTTCACGGGGCGGATCGAGAGCGCGTAGGCGGCCGGGAAGGCCAGCAGCAGCACGATGATCGTCGAGATGACGCTGGCGGTGAGCGAGTTCAGCAGCGGAGGCCAGGGTCCCGAGCTGAAGAACTCGCGATATCCCTGCAGGGTGAGTGGTGCGGCGATCGACGGCGGGTTGGTCGCGGCGTTCTCCTCGCTGTGGAAGGAGGTCAGCAGCATCCACAGGATCGGCAGCACGAAGAGGATGCCCACGATCCACGCGATGATGCCGAAGAACGCGCGGCTGCGCCGTCCGCCCAGACCGGGTGGCCCCTCCTGGCGCAGCCCGGTCGACCCTTGGCGTGCCCTGGCCGGTTGCTTGGCGGTGACGGTCATCGCGGTTCCTCTTTCAACAGCGTCGACACGGTGCGCAGAGCGAATGTGGCGATCAGGATGGTGCCGACGACGACGATGACGCCCTCAGCGGAGGCCCGGCCGTAGTCGTGTGCCAGGTAGAAGTTCTGGTAGATGTCGTAGGGGAGGTTTGCCGTGCCCAGGCCACCGGAGGTGATGGTGAAGACGTGGTCGAAGTTCTGCACGATGTAGACCGCGCCGAGGAGGACGCTCAGCTCGAGGTAGCGACGCAGGTGCGGCAGGGTCATCATCCGGAAGATCTGCCAGGCGCTGGCCCCGTCGATGCGGGCCGCCTCGACGACGTCCAACGGGCGGCTCTGCAGACCGGCCAGGATGATCAGCATCATGAACGGTGTCCACTGCCAGATCAGGGCGGCGATGATCGCACCCAGCGGGAACGAGCTGATCCAGTCCGGTTGTGGAGCGTTGTCCCCGAACAGCCAGGTGAGCACACCGTTCAACAGGCCATAGTCAGGGTTGTAGAGGGCGTGCTTCCAGACCAGCGCGGCAGCCACCGGCACGATGAGGAAGGGCGCGATCATGAACGTGCGCACCACTCCTCGCCCGAGGAACTTACGGTCCAGCAGCAGCGCGATCAACAGGCCCAACACGAGACTGATGAGGACGACCGCCACCGTGAGCAGGATGGTGACGAGGATCGCTTGACGGGTCGTCACGTCGGTCAGCACCCGGCGGTAGTTCTCGATCCCACCGAAACCCCGGTCCTCGGGGTAGTAGGCGTTCCAGTTCATGAAGGAGATCACCAGGGTTGCCACCATGGGTAGCTGGGTGACGATGATCATGAACACCAGCGCGGGCATCAGTGGCGCCCGACGGGCCCAACCTCCGGCCCGTCGCTTCAGGGACCGGTCTGCGCGCGAAGGTGGCTTGTCACGGCGATCTGCCGAAGCGCTCGGGGCGGCAACACTCATGGGCTACTTCTCCTCCCGAGTTCGATACGTCTCGGCGACGTCGTCCGCGAGTGCCTGTCCACGGCGCAACGCCTCCGACACCGACATCTGCCCGGCAATGGCAGAGCTGACGTACTGAGAGACCTGAGTGCCCAACGCCGGGAACTCGGGGATGTCCACGAACTGGATGCCGGGCGCCGGGCGTGGCTGAACGCCGGGATCGTTCGGGCGTGCGCCCCTGATCGCCTTCACGGTCGGGTTGGCGAAGGCACTGGCGACCTTGAGGTAGTTCTTGTTCTTGTAGGTGGACTCACGCTTGCCGGCAGGCACCGAGGACCACCCGACCTCCTTGCCGACCAGCCGTTCATATTCCTTGCTCGACGCCCACGAGATGAACTTCCAGGAGGCGTCCTTGTGGGTGCTCGCCTCCTGGATCGCCCACGCCCAGGAATAGAGCCACCCGGAGCTCTTGGTCTTCACGACCGGGGCCGGCGCGTAGCCGATCTTGCCCCGCACCGGTGAGGTCTTGGCCTCCAGCGAGCCAGCGGCGGAGGTGGCGTCGTACCACATGGCCACGTGGCCCTGGATGAGGTCGTTGAGGCACTCGGTGAATCCTGCCTGCGCCGCGCCGCGCTCACCGTGCTTGCGCACCAGGTCCACGTAGAACTTCGTCGCCTTGGTGAATCCCGGTCCGTCGACCTTGGCCTGCCAGTCCTTGCTGAACCACGTCCCACCAAAGGTGTTCACCACGGTGGTCAACGGGGCGAAGATCTGTCCCCACCCCGGTTGCCCCCGCAGACAGATACCGGCCATGCCGGGCTTCGCCTTGTCGACCTTGGCGGCGATGTCTGCGACCTGCTGCCAGGTCGGATGCGCCGGCATCGTGACGCCCTTGGACTTGAGGATGTCCTTGCGGTACATCAGGAACGACGACTCGCCGTAGAACGGCTCACCGTAGACCTTTCCGTCCGCGCTGAGAGCCTGCCGCAGAGCCGGGAAGATGTCCTTTTGGTCGAACGCCTTGTCCTTCGCCAGATAGCCGTCCATCGGGGCCATCCACCCGGCCTTGGCGTAGATGGGGATCTCGAAGTTGCTCAGTGTCGCCACGTCATACAGGCCCGCCTGGCTGGAGAACTCCTGGCTGATCTTGTCGCGGACGTCGTTCTCCGGCAGCACGGTGAAGTTGACCTGGATTCCGGTCTTCTTCGTGAAGTACTTCGGCGTCAGCTTCTGCAGGTCGATCATCTGCGGGTTGTTGACCATGAGCACATTGATGCTGCCCTGCCCTCCCGCACTCGCTCCGCCACCCCACCCGGCGCAGGCGCTCAGGCCGGCGACGCATCCCACGGCGGTCGCGATGACCAAGGCAGTCCGCAAGCGTCCTCGCACGGTGCACTCCTCGATCGCGTGGCCCTTGCCCTGATGAGCACCGGCCTGCTCATCAGCAGTGAACCGATCCGGGGCAAGGGGTGTCAAGAGGTGTGCAACAATTAGCGTTCGGCCGCTCATATGGGCGCAAACCCGGGAACCCGGCCGACGGCGACTCCGAGGAGGACCTGCCGTGGCAGCACGCACCAGAGCACCTGCGGAGCTCGTCCTGATGGCCACGGCCGCGCGCCGGCACTTCATCGACGGACGCTCCAAGATCGAGATCGCCGAGGAGCTGGGCGTCAGTCGGTTCAAGGTGGCGCGGCTGCTCGAGACGGCGCGCGCCACCGGCGTCGTCCGCATCGAGATCTCGGTCCAGGACGACATCGACGTCGACCTGTCGGACCGGCTGCGCGACCGGTTCGGGCTGACCCATGCGATCGTCGTCGACACCGTGGAGGAGGACCCGGCCGTGCTCAGGCGCCGCCTCGGGCAGGTGGCCGCGGAACTCGCGACCGAGATCGTCACGGAGGCCGACGTCCTCGGCCTGTCCTGGGCGCGCTCGGTGCACGCCATGACGAGGGAGTTGAGCCGCCTGCCCCATGTGCCCGCCGTTCAGCTGACGGGAACCCTGTCCCGCGCCGACATGGACGAGAGCCCGGTGGATCTGGTCCGAGACGTCGCCCGCATCGCCCGCGGACCGGCATACGTCTTCTATGCACCGATGGTCATGCCGGACGCCGCGAGCGCCCGGGCCCTGCTCCGACAGCGCGAGCTGGTCACGACCTTCGCCCAGTTCTCCTCTGTCACGAAGGCTTTCGTCGGGATCGGCCACTGGTCCGCAGGCGCATCGACCCTCTACGAAGCGATGACGGACAAGGAGCGCGGCCAACTCGCCCGCAGGGGCGTGGTCGGCGAGATCTCCGGAATCTTCATCACCGCCAAGGGCAAAGCGGTGCACGGCCCGATCAGCAAGCGCATCGTCGCCATCGACGACACGAGCATGCGGTCGATCCCCGAGGTGGTCGCGATCCCCTACGGGCTGGCCAAGGAGCCTGCGGTGCGGGCGGCACTCCTCAGCGGGCTGGTCGACAGTGTGGTCACCCACTCTTCGCTGGCGCGGGCCCTCCTCGACTCTTGAGGTGTCGGCTCTCGGTTGCCTGCCGGTGGCGCCTGCGCCGGAGAGTCAGTCGGCGACCGACGCCGGCTCCCGGCTGGTCGCGAAACTGCCGTAGCGATCCATCCGCTGCCACCGCAACCGGACGCCCGCAAGCGCCGTCACCACCGACTGGATGACCACGAGGTACATCAGCTGTCGGTAGACGAACTGCTGCAGCGGCATGCTCCACAGCGCTCCGGCCCGCTCGCGATCCAGCCGGAACGCGATCCATCCCATGAACATCTGGACCGACAGGAACGCCAGCCAGACGCTCATGATCCGGGAGGGGTCGAGGAAGACGAGCCCGTAGAGCGCGAACACGTCGACGACCGGGGCGAACAGGGGCAGCAACACCTGGAACAGCAGCAGGTAACCCAGACCGCGCCGGCCGAACCGCCCGCCGGCACCGCGCTGGAACACCGTGCCGCGGTGCCGCCACATGGCCTGGAGGGTGCCGTAGCACCAGCGGTAGCGCTGGCGCCACAGGGCGCCGAGGGTGGCCGGCGCCTCCGTCCAGGCACGGGCCTGCTCCTCATAGACCACCCGCCACCCGTCGCTCGCCAACGACATGGTGAGGTCGGTGTCCTCCGCCAGGGTGAGCCGGCCCACGCCGCCCACGCGGTCGAGCGCGGACCGGCGAAACGCACCGACTGCCCCGGGCACCGTGGGCATGCACCGGGCGAGATCGAACAGCCGCCGATCGAGGTTGAATCCGACGACGTACTCGATGTGCTGCCACAGGCCGAGCAGCCCATCGCGGTTGGCCACCTTGGCGTTGCCCGAGACCGCGCCGACGAGCGGATCGTTGAACGGCTGGACCAGCATGCGGACCGTCTCCGGCTCCACCACCGTGTCACCGTCGACCATCACCACGTAGTCGTAGCGCGCCAGCGAGATGCCGGTGTTGAGGGCAGCCGCCTTGCCGCGATTGGGCGTGCTGACCAGGACCATCTCGGGCAGGTCCAGCGACTCCACCACCTGGGCCGTGTCATCGCTCGAACCGTCGTCGACCACGATCACCTCGACCGGGTGGTCGGAGTCGAGCAGAGAGCGGACCGTCGCCTCGATGCCGAGTTCCTCGTTGTATGCCGGGACCACCACCGACACGGGGCCGGTCATCTCGGGGCCCCAGCCGCGCTTGCGCACCCGACGGTGGCGACGAGCGGCGACGACGAGGATGACGGCACGGAGCACGGTCAGGAAGGCAGCGGCATACAGCAGGAAGGTCAACGCAAGGAGCACGACGTGACTCGCCTTCAGGGCCACGATCAACGCCGTGCCGGCGGCCTTGTCGCTCCACGTGCCCGGGCGCATGGGATCGCCCGTCCCGACCGCGTCACTGACCGTCGTCACCCGCCAACCCTTGTCCTGCAGGACGGGGATCAGCCGGTCGAGCGCGGCGACGGTGTCGGCCCGCGACCCACCGCCGTCGTGCATCAGCAGCACCTGGCCCTGCGAACCGTGGGGGGTGCTGTACCGGAGGATCTGCTGGATGTCACCCCGTTGCCAGTCCTGACTGTCACGGGTCGTGAGCACGGTCAGGTAGCCGTGCTCCCCGGCTTGTCGCACCACGTTCCACGCGGCGTCGTCGAGCGCGTTGTTCTCCGACGAGAAGGGCGGACGGAACAGCGAGGTGCTCTGGCCGGTGGCCCCGACGATGGCGAGCTGGCTCTCCCGCACCTCCATCCGCCGCTGCCAGTCAGGCACTGCGGCCAGGTCCGCGTGGGTGAAGCTGTGCACGCCGATCTCGTGGCCGTCGGCCACGATCTCCCGCGCCACCTCGGGGTGCGCGGCGACCTCGTTGCCGAGCAGGAAGAACGTGGCCTTCACATGGTGACGATCGAGGACCTGGAGGATCTTGGGGGTCCACTTCGGGTCGGGCCCGTCGTCGAAGGTCAGCGCGATCGTCTTGGGACGCGGCTCGGCGGTGCGGTGGCCAGGACCGGCCCCGCCGTTGATGATCGGCCCGCCGTGGCTGACCTCGCGGGGCACCATGGCACTGGCACCGGGAGGGGGACCGGTGTAGTCGCTGTTGCCGTAGAGGTGATGGGTGTAGCCCTCCACACCGAGCGCCAGCGCGAGCGCAGACAGCACCACGGCCAGCACGACCCAGTGCGCGCGCGGTGGGGTGCTTGCCGTGGTGTCTCGAGGTTTCCGGAGCAACGGCACCGGTCAGGGCCGTCCCGTCGGGACCTCGTGCGTGGGAGAGCCCGACGGCTCCGGCGTGTGGGTCTGGCCGGGGGCGCTGTCGCTGTTACCGCGCGACGCCCCGGGCACGTCACTCGGCGGACCCGGCACGGTGCTCGCCGGTGTTGGCGCGGAGGTCGGTGCCGCCGAAGGAGACGAGGGGCTTGCCGTGGTGCTGGCGGGGCTCGGGACGTCGGCGAAGGTGGTGGCAGGAGCCGCCGCCGGCAGACTGCCGTCGGTGGTCTCGGCCTCAATCCTCACCTGTCGGCTCGCGTGCTGCACGATGACCGGCCGGGCAGTGACACCGGCCAGGTCGGCTACCCGGACCGAGCCCGCGTGGTCGTCACCGCGCGACTCGGGCCTGTCGTGGTCCCGGATACCGATCGCTGCGGCGGCCTCCGCCGGGAGGTGCGCTGCCTGCGCCTCGCGCTGCTGGGAGGGGAGGGACAGCCGATCCACCGGAGGGCCGTCGAGCACGGAGAAACCAAGGGTGGCCGCGAAAGCGAGGGCGGGCAGCGTCGCCAGCACTCCCAGGCCAGCGACCCGGCGATGGCGCTGTCCGGTCTGGTCGACGAACACGGGGCCCGCATGCCGACTGTGGGCGACAGGCCTCCCGGGACGAGAGGACTCGAGCGGTTGAGGACACATCGTCGCGAGAACATACCGGACAGAGCGGGCGATTTCAGCCACACCCACGCGTCGGGCCGTGAGCGTTCGCGTGTCCGAGCACGGCCGCCAGCACGGCGGTGACGTTGCTCACGTATCCGTCAACGGCGGTGGCTCCTGCCACCGTGAAGCTCAGGAAGACTCGGCAATCCGCTTGATCGCCGCGAGCGTCCGGGGGATCCCGTCCTGCGCCTGCCGGGTGCGGTCCTCGATCTCGGTGGCGGCCCGGTCGCCGTACTTCTCGCCGAACATGGTGATCCCGTCCGGCAGGAAGTCCCAGCGCTCGGTCAGCCGTGTCGCCGCGCCGTCGGGCGCGAACGTGAAGCCCCACCGGGCGTACCTGCCGCCCACCAGCCAGGCGAACTCCCGCGCCCGGTCTGCGACCTCGATCCGCGACCGTGTCTCCCAGGTGCGGTCGGGCAGCTCGTTGTGGCCGGTGAACCACACGCCGACCTGGCCCGCCTGGTCCGGGTCGTCCCACCAGCACGCCGTACAGACCGGGCTCCACTCGCCCGTGCGGGTGATGTCACTGACCAGGTCGTAGAGCGCCTCCGGGGTGGCCTCGACGACGATCGACTGTTCGTGGGTGCGCACGGGGGTCTGGGTCATCGATCGCTCATTTCTGTTGTCGACGGCTGCCGGCGTGCCAGTCCTCTTGCTGACCGAAGGCGTCGGCCGGCACCCCGAACCCCACCAGTTGCGGCCGCTCTCGAAGGCTGCGCTTCAGCTCGCTGAAGCCGGGGAACCGAGCCAGGGCCACCACGTGGTCCCACAGCTCGCCGGCTGTGCCCTGGTCGGGGAGCCGGCTGATCACCGGGCCGAAGAACGCGACTCCGTCCGGGGGCTCGAAGTGGATGATCGGCGTGCCGACATCCTTGCCGGTCAGTATGAGCGCTTCCTCACCGTCGGCGCGGATCTCCGCGTCCCAGGACTCATCGTCCAGGGCGTCGGCCAGACCGAGGGGCAGACCCGCGTCACGCAGGATCGGTTCGACGAACTCCCGGGTGCCGCGGCGCTCCCGGTGCTCCTGGTCGTCGACCAGGTCACCGGCCGGGGGCGTGTCGAAGATGTGCGCCCCGAAGGCGGCCTGCAGTGGGTCGAGCGCCTGCGGGCCGTGTTCGGCGCGCGCACGCGCGGCCACCCGCAGCAGCCGGAGGCCGGCGGTGTGCCCGGCTTCGTACTCCGGCGGGAAGTGCGCGTCGTAGTCGATGTGGGAGTTGATCAGACGCAGCGAGATGAACCGCCACTCCACGGCGAGATCGCGCTCGGTCTGCACCATCCGGATCCACTTGCTGGTCAGCCAGCAGAACGGGCACACCGGGTCGAAGTAGAAGCGGATGTCAGCGGAACTCATGAGCCAACCGTAGTCCGCGTGACGAACCGTTTATCCGCCCGCCCGTCAGGCCGCGACGCCACCCAGCTGGGCCCCGAGGTCCACGAGAGAGGTGGCCTCGATGTCGGGGGCCGCGAAATACGCTGGGTAGCGGGCATCCGTGCGGTTGATCCACGCCGTGGCGAGGCCGGCTTTGTGGGCACCGTCGATGTCCCACGGATGCACGGCGACGAGCATCGCGTCGGACGCCTCACAGCCACACGCCTCCAAGGCGAAGGAGTATGCAGCCTCGGCCGGCTTCCACAAGGGCGCCTGTTCCACGGACAGCAGGCTGTCGAAGTAGCCGCCGAGGTCGTTGCGGTCGAACAGTCCTTGAGCAACGGCTGTGGATCCGTTGCTGAGCGTCACGAGACTGATGCCCAGACTGTGCAGGTTATGGACGCCCTCGACGACGTCAGGGTGCACCGGAAGCTTGGAGAACTCAGACATGATGCGCTCGACGGCAGCGTCGACGTCGCCGACCTGGCCAGCGAGACGGCCGCGCAGTGCTTCGGCGCCCAGCTCTGCGAAGGAGGGGTTGGCGCCGGTGGCAGTGAGAGCAAATCCGTCCCGGAGCAATGAGGCGAACCACGTCGCTGCCAGATGCGGTGGAGCGCCCACTTCGGTGAAGCGCTGCGCAAGAGGCGACAGATCGGAGAGGGTCTCGTTGACGTCGAACAGCAGGACCCGTGGCTGCTGGCGCCCGTCCGCCTGGTCGTGCTCGTCGTGCCCTTGGGAGTCGGTATGTGCTGTGATGGCGAGCTCCTGTCCGGTCCGCTGTCCACCCTGAACGACGTGGCGATCGAGTCCTACCAGCAGGCTAGCCCAGCACTCGGGACGAGAACCATGAAAGCATCCCGCGCCTGCGATGGACGACGTGCAGCGAATCGATGCGCTGCGCTCACGCCGTTGCCGTGTCCAGCTTCGTGCGCTGTCGCAGGATGGTGAGGAGGATGTGTTGGAGCTCGTCGACGGCGAGTGGGACCGCTGTGCTGCGGCGCACGAAGGAGGTGCGACGCACAGCGAGGTCTTGCACCGCGGGGCGCAGCTCGACAGCGAAACGGGTGTCGACGGCACTTGGGGTGGTCAGGGTGCAGCCGAGTCCTTCTGCGACCAGGCCGTGGATCATGTTGAGGTCGTCGGTGCGCATGAGCACCTTCGGCTCGAAACCGAGTGATCGACAGGTGCGGCGCAGGACGCGGTCCGACGTCTCGGCCTGGTCTCGGCTGCAGATCCAGTCGGCCTCAGCGAGAGCGGCCATGTCGACCTCGCGCTCGGCCGCGTGGGGACTGTCATGGGCGAGGAGTATCCGGTAGGTCTCCTCGAGCAGGACGGTGGAGTCCAGCTCGGGTGAGGCGAAGGCAGGCTCGTCGGCGGAGTCATAGATCAGGCCCGCGTGGATGTTGCCGGCCTGCAGCAACTCGACGATGTCGGTCGGCTCGGCCTCGACCACCTCCACCTGCACCTGCATCCGGTCGCGCAACTGTCGGATGGCCCGGGGCAGCAGCTGGGATCCGATGGAGGCGAACGTGCCGACGCGGATCGTGGTCAGGCCGAGGTCGCGTTGGGTGCTCACCAGCCGTTCCGCCTGCTCGAGGCGATTGAGGATGTCTTCGGCCTCGTCGACGAGCACGGCCCCAAGAGGTGTGAGTCTGGCGCCGCGGCGGTCGCGCTCGACGAGGCGCACCTGGAAGTGGCGTTCCAGGCTTCCAAGGTGGTGCGCGATCGTCGGCACCCCGTAACCCAGCGCCTCGGCAGCGGCGGTGAGCGTGCCGTGGTCTCGCACTGCGACCAGGACACGCAATTGCTGAAGGTGCATCACGTCATACATCCTATGAGGCAATCTACGATTTCTTGGTATAGCGTCGACACAATCCCGTCGCTACCGTCGTTGATGTGGAGACCTTGGCCACCGCGGTGGCGCCTGGATTGTCGCGCGCCGAGCGTGACGTGCTCGACGTCATCGACGAGCAGGCACTGGTGGATGAGCTGGTGGAGCTGATCCGCGTCCCCAGCGTGACCGGCAGTGACGCCGAGTCCGACCTGCAGCACCGACACGCCAGACAGCTCGAGGCGCTGGGGTTCGACGTCGACAGCTGGCAGATCGACCTTGACCAACTCGCAGCCCGTCCGGACCACCCCGGCACCGAGGTGCCGCGCACCGAGGGATACGGCGTCGTCGGAGTCCTCGGGCCGCCCGGGGTGCCCGCGCTGGTTCTGCAGGGCCACGTCGACGTGGTCCCGACCGGCGATCTGGACAAGTGGCCACAGCGGGACCCTTGGAGCGGCTCCGTCGGCGGCGGCGCCATCCACGGCCGCGGGGCGTGCGACATGAAGGCCGGAGTGGCAGCCAACCTGGCTGTCGCCCGCGCCCTCGTGGCCTCCGGAGTCACGCTCGAGCGGCCGTTTGCGCTGCATGCGGTGATCAGCGAGGAGGACGGCGGGCTCGGGGCGTTCGCCACCATGCTGCGCGGCCACCGTGGCGAGGCGGCCGTGATCACCGAACCCACCAGCGGGGACGTCGTCGTCGCCAATGCGGGAGCACTGACGTTCCGGGTGCGAGTGTCCGGACGCGCCGCGCACGGCAGCGCCAAGCTCGCCGGCCACAGCGCGCTGGACGCGTTCCTGCCCCTCCACGCCGCCCTCACCGACCTCGAGCGCCAGCGCAACGCGGAGCCGGACGCGCTCTTCGGGAGCAACGTCCTTCCGTACCCCATCTCCATCGGCACGGTGCGTGCCGGCGATTGGGCCAGCAGCGTCCCCGACCTGCTCATCGCCGAAGGACGGCTGGGGGTGCAGATCGATGAGCCACCGGCCATAGCGCGCGCAGCACTCGAGCAGGCAATCGCCGAGGCCAGCCGCCGGGACCCATGGCTACGCGACCACCCGCCCGAGGTGACCTGGCCGGGTGGACAGTTTGCCAGCGGACAGATCGACCCCCACCACACGCTCGTGGACCACGTGCTCGGCGCCGTCCGCGACACCGAGGGACGTGACGCCTCACTCGCGGCCGCGCCCTACGGCAGCGACCTACGCCTGTATGCCGGAATCGGCGGCATCCCCACACTCCACTACGGACCCGGAGACGTCCGTTATGCGCACGCACCGCGCGAGCAGGTCGACATCGCCGAGCTCATCAGCACCACCCGGTCGCTGGCCGTCCTGGCCGCCCGACGCTGCCGCGCGCACCTCTAGCCCCCGGGACCGCGCTTCGGAGCAGTGCCCACCGTCAAGGGTGCGCGGTCGCCATACCTGAACAGGATCAGCCTTCACAGCCGAACCAGCCGTTCTGTGCCGATCGAGGCTTGTCCCGAGGTTGCCCCACCTGTCGAATGTCGATAGAGTTCGATCATCCTGCGATACATCGGAGTCGACAAATGAGCCGTTGGGTAGTGAGAACCTTGCGGGCGGTGATCGCCGTCGCGCTGGCAGGTTCCGTGGTGGTGCAGGGGGTGATGGTCGCCCTGCTGTGGTTGGACAGCAAGGAGGCGCATCCTGGGCTGGAAGTGCCCTTGCTCGTCATTGGCATCCTCGCAGTCGCGAGCTTGCAAGTTGTCGCCGTCTGCATCTGGCGGTTGCTGACCATGGTCGAGCGCAGCACAGTCTTTTCGTACGCAGCGTTCCGCTACGTCGACATCGTCATCGGCGCGATTGCGGTTGCGTCGGCTCTGACCTTCAGCGTCGCCGTGGTGGCCCGGTTTGCCAACCACGCCGTGCCCGAGGACGCGGTCGCTCCCGGCCTTGTGGGACTCCTCTGCGGGCTTGCCGTGGTAGTCGCGGGCGTGGCACTGGTCGTCTACGTGCTCAGGGCGCTGCTGGCCCAGGCAGTGGCGCTGGACCGGGAGGCCAAGCACCTGCAGTCCGAGCTCGATGAGGTGATCTGATGCCCATCGTCGTCGACATCGACGTGATGCTCGCCAGGCGCAAGATGCCAGTCGGTGCGCTCGCAGATCGGGTCGGCATCACGCCTGCCAACATCGCCGTCCTCAAGAACGGCCGCGCCAAAGCGGTGCGCTTCACGACCTTGGCGGCGCTGTGCCAGGTGCTGGACTGCCAGCCGGGTGACCTCCTGCGCTGGGAGCCCGACGAGGACAAGGCCGCCTCCTCCCAGGACACCCTCCGCGATCCTGCCTTGGACGGGCAGCACCGTGGCGCCTGACCGCTTCGCCGCCGGCCGGCGGGCCAGCCGCCTGTCTCGCTCACTGCAGGGGAAACGGGGGCTCGACCCACCACGGACGGTCGTCGTGAGAGATCCGCACCACCCACTTGACCCAGTGGTAGCCGCGCCGTCCCGGGACGACCAGGCGCGCGGGCGCCCCGTGGCCGACGGACAACGGGGTGCCACCAACCGCGGTGGCCAGGAGGAGATCGTCGGTGAGGGGCAGCCTTCTGACGTAACCCGTGGCGCTGAGCACCTCGACCGTCCCGGTGGTCCCCACCGGGAACAGCCTTGCGAGGCGTACCCCTGACCACTCCTGCTCGGTCCACCAGCCGCCGGTGCAGTCCAGAACCGCCGTCTGGCGGTCGTCCCAGCGGCGCAGCTCGTCCAGGGACCAGGCCCGGGTGCTGCCGTCGTCGGCCACGACGGTCAGGCGCCACGACTGCGGTGCGATCTCGGGGGCCCGGTCGAACAACCATGAGGTGGTCGGGATGGCCGCAACCGTGGACGACCCGAGCCGGAAGGAACCGGTCGGACGGCGGAGACCCCGTGGGGTGGCCAGCGCTCCGGCTGTCCGCACTCCCGCGTCCAGGACGCCGGCCGCCAGCCCGACGAGCGCCACACGCAGGAGCGTGCGCCGCGAGGCCTCGGCCCGGCGTACGCGGACCCGTCGCCGTCGGGCGTGCGCCA
>NZ_VOHR01000620.1 GCF_009192725.1 Segeticoccus rhizosphaerae
TCTCTGTGCGCCACGTGCACTCGCGTCCCGCCGTCGACCGGTGCGAAGGTGATCTCGGCCCGGCTGGCGTGCCCCGGATCGGGGTCGAACGCCCAGGGCCCGGTCGCTGCGCCCACCATCCAGGCGAGCAGCAGGCGGCGCGGCGGGTCCCACTCCAGGACACGCCCCCACTCGTGCTCCCGGCCGTCCGGTCCGCGTTCGTACCATCGGCCGCCGGCGAACGGCTCGTAGACGATCTCGCCGGTGCCCCCGGAAAGTCCTTCCTCCGGGTGCGTCCGGCCGGGACGAGTGACATAGAGCCGGAAGGCGGTCTCCGGTGGCACGGGCACGTCGATCTCGGCGGTCACCGGAGTGTTCGGGTCAGTCATGCGCAGTCGCCTTCCGTGGTGGCGGGATGGTGCCGTGCGCGCCGGCCTCGCGGTCGACGAAGTCGGCGAAACGCTGCAGGTCGTCGCGCCAGAAGGCGTCCAGGAAGGCGCGGATCTGGTCCACGCCCGCGTGATCGAGCGCATAGATCCGACGGGTTCCCTCCGCCCGGTCGCGCACCAGCCCCGCGGCCTTGAGCACCTTGAGGTGCTGCGACACCGCGGGCCGGCTGATGGGGAGCCGATCGGCCAGGCGACCCACCGTTGCAGCTCCGGTCGACAGCTCCGCGACGATCGCCCGGCGACTGGCATCACCCAACGCGTCGAGCTGCGGAGCCCCTCGGTAAGTCGTCACGAACGGTAAGTTATCACTAACGATCGGCCGTTGGCCAGCCGTCCCCTGCCGGGTCAGCGCCAGCGGGTTGCCGCGGACAGCACGGCGAGCGCCGCCGGTCCGGCGCTGGACGAGCGGAGGACCGTGTCGCCGAGCCGCACCGGTCGCGCGCCGGCGGCG
>NZ_VOHR01000621.1 GCF_009192725.1 Segeticoccus rhizosphaerae
GGTGGGTCGACCCGGGCGCGGGGGGAGGCGGCGGCCAGGCGGCGGGCGGCTTCGGCGACGTCTTCGACGAACGCGCCGACCAGTCCGGCGGTGGCGGCGGCGCCGGTGGAGGTGCCGACCAGGTAGACCGTGCCCTTCTCGTGCAGGAAGACCTCGGGTTCGAACTGCTCGGCCGGGCCGGGGGAGACGGCGTCCAGCACGTTCGGGTCGGCCAGGGCGGCGAAGGCGATGCCGACCATGGCCCACACCGAGTCGCGCTGCTTGACGTCGGAGCTGACGATGGCTTCGAGGGCCTTGTCCCACGCGGTCGCGGCGGCCGGGTTGGTGGTCAGGATCACCACCGCCTCCCGCGCTTGGGTCGCCGACAGCGACCACCGGTACAGGTCGGCGGTGGAGCGCCCGCCGAGGGCGGCGGCGTGCAGCAGGCACCGGACCGCCTGTTCGGCGCTGGACTGCCAGAAGCTGGCGTCGGTGGTGCCCTTGGCCGCGCCGACGGTCAGGGCCTTGGCGCGCACCAGCGCGGTCTGCGGGTTCTCACACCCCCGGATCGGGGACCAGCGAGTGGCCGAGGGTATGCCGGGTGCCAGCCTTTGCGGGTCGAACACCGCCACCGGCCCCACCCTCGCCCGGGCGTCCAGGGTGGCAGTCAGGTTGTCCGGGCGGGTGGAGGTGGTGACCACGGCGCCGGGGGCGTCCAGGATCGCGTTGATCACCACGTGCAGGCCCTTGCCCGAGCGGGGCGGGCCGAGCAGCACCATCGAGTCCTCCACGCTCGCAAAGCAGGTGATGCCGCGGCAGCGTCCGAGCGGATGCCCAAGGTCGGTGACGTCCGGGTGTTTCAGGGACGGGCGCAGGGTGCGGGCCCGGGACTTCAGGGATCGTCGGCCGGCGACCGCGGCCGCCTCCCGGCGCGAGGCCACGCCCTTCACCCGGTGCGGGTCGGCGGCG
>NZ_VOHR01000622.1 GCF_009192725.1 Segeticoccus rhizosphaerae
TGCAAACGCCGCGCACCGGGATGGCGCGCGCCAGGCCGAAGACCCGGGCCGTCACGATGCCGACGCGCAGGCCGGTGAACGGTCCCGGCCCGACGCCGCAGCAGACCTCGGTCACCTCCGTGGTGACCCGACCCGACCGCTCGAGCACCTCCGCGATCGCCGGCGCGAGCAGCTCGCCGTGGCCGCGCACGTTCAGCGTGGTCGACTCGGCCAGGGCCCGCTCCCCGTCGTGGAGGGCGACCGTGACGGCCGAGGTCGCGGTGTCGATGGCGAGGAGGAGCACGGGATCAGGTTAACGACACGAGTTCGGCCAGCTGCTCCCGTGCCTGCGACGACGACCACCGGGGCCCGCGGGCCGCCAGCCGCAGCGACCGCCGGCTCAGGCCGCTGAGCGTGATCGACAGCAGGTCCGGGCTGAGGTCCTCCGCGAGGCCCTCACCCCACTCGACGACGGTGACCGCGGCGTCGATCGCGGTGTCGAGGTCGAGGTCGTCGAGCTCCTCGGCGCCGCCGAGCCGGTAGGCGTCGACATGCACGAGCTCCGGACCACCCACGAGTGAGGGGTGCACCCGCGCGATCACGAAGGTCGGCGAGGTGATCGGTCCGCGCACCCCCAGGCCCTCTCCGATGCCCTGGGTGAGCGTGGTCTTCCCGGCCCCCAGCTCACCGGTGAGCAGGACCAGGTCACCAGCCCGCAGCAGGCGTCCCAGCCGCACGCCCCAGTCACGGGTGTCCTCAGCGGTCTCGAGGACGAGCTCGCCGACGACGGGCATCCCTTCGTCAACCGGCCCCGCGCCGGCCGCCGACTCAGCCACGGCTGCTTCCCGGCCGACCGCTCGGGTTTCCACGGCCACCACGGCCCCTCCGGCCAGCACGTTCGCCGGTGGCCCCGTGGCCCACCTGCCGTGCCCGACCGCGCTGGACGTCGGGGACGCGCCG
>NZ_VOHR01000623.1 GCF_009192725.1 Segeticoccus rhizosphaerae
TTTTCGAAGGTGCGGGAGCGGTCTGAGGCGAGCACAGGCGAAGGCCGGGCGGCCGGTGCTCACCTCAAGCCGTTTTTCGAAGGTGCGGGAGCGGTCTGAAGCGAGCAAAGCGGCCCGAGCCGAGCACAGGCCGGTGCGGGAGCATGGGCGGGGTGGGGGAGACCTGTCGGGCCGCCGTGGCAGGCTGTGACCCGTGACCGCCCACCCCTCGCAGCCCGGCTCGGCAAGCGCCGGAAGCGCCGGCGCCGGTGTGCCGCCGCTCGTGCTGATCAGCGGACCCGAGCAGGTCCTCGCCGACCGGGCGCTGGCCTCCACGATGACCCTGCTGCGCGACAGCGACCCCGAGGTCGAGGTCATCAAGCTGTATGCCGCGTCCTACGAACCGGGTTCGCTCGCCGTCCACACCAGCCCGTCCCTCTTCGGGGGCAGCAAGGCGGTGGTGGTGCACGACCTCGACGAGGCGTCCGACGAGCTGCAGACCGACGTGCTCGCGCTGCTGGCCGCTCCGGCCGACGACGTCACGCTGGTGCTTGCGCACAAGGGCGGCAACCGGGGCAAGAAGGTGCTCGACACCGCCAAGAAGGCCCACGCCCGGGTCATCGACTGCCCGGCGATCAAGACCGACCGCGACAAGACCGGGTTCGTGACGAACGAGTTCCGGAGCAAGCGGCGCAAGATCACCCCCGAGGCGATCCGGGCGCTGCTCGAGGCCGTCGGCAAGGACGTCAGCGAGCTCGCGGCCGCCTGCGCGCAGCTCATCGCCGACACCGAGGGCCTCGTCGACGATGCGGTGGTCGAGCGCTACCACGGTGGCAAGGTGGACGCGTCCGGCTTCCGGGTGGCCGACGCGGCGATCGCCGGGCAGGCGGGCGAGGCGCTGCGGCTGCTGCGTCACGCGATCGCCAGCGGGGTCGACCCGGTGCCGATCG
>NZ_VOHR01000624.1 GCF_009192725.1 Segeticoccus rhizosphaerae
GGTCCGGCGTCGGCGTCGCCGACCGCCCGGTGCCGGCCGGGCCCGGCTGCCCGCCACCTGGCGTGGCCTGCTGCGCCGTCGCTGGGGTCGTCGGGGCGTAGCTCACGGTCGGGCTCCCTGCACCGCGGGGAGGTCACGGCCGTCGAAACAGCTGTGCGTGCCGGTGTGGCAGGCCGGACCGACCTGGTCGACCCGCACCAGCAGTGCGTCGCCGTCGCAGTCGAGGGCCACGCCCCTGACGTGCTGCAGGTGGCCGGAGGTGTCGCCCTTGCGCCAGTACTCCGCGCGGCTGCGCGACCAGAAGGTGACACGGCCGCTGGTCAGGGTGCGGCGCAGTGCCTCGTCGTCCATCCAGCCGACCATGAGCACCTCGCCGGTGTCATGCTGCTGAACCACGGCACACACCAGCCCTGCCTCGTCACGCTTGAGGCGAGCGGCGATCGAGGGGTCGAGGGAGGGGCTGTCAGGCACCGCTCCATTGTGCCGTGCTCCCAGGCGGGCGCCCGACCGGGCGCCCACGAGCGTGTGTGCGGCAGCTGACGTCACCTGTGACGCGCTTTGCCTCACCGATCGCGGTGGTATCAGCCGGTCTGCTGCGCGGCCCAGGAGGCGTGCAGGCCGGCGTAGACGCTCCCCCGTTCCTGCACGAGCTCGTGGTGCGGCCCGCGTTGCACGATCCGGCCACGGTCGACCACGATGACCTCGTCGGCGGCCTCCGCGGTCGACAGCCGGTGCGCGATCGCGACCGACGTCCGCCCCCGGGTCAGTCCCTCGAGGGCGCGCTGGATGCGCACCTCGGTCGACGGATCCACCGCCGAGGTCGCCTCGTCGAGCACGAGCAGGTCGGGGTCGGCGAGGTAGGCCCGCGCCAGCGCCACGAGCTGGCGCTCCCCCGCCGACAGGGACTCGCCGCGCTGGCCGACCCGG
>NZ_VOHR01000625.1 GCF_009192725.1 Segeticoccus rhizosphaerae
TCGGTGATGTGCTGCTCCGCGCGCCGCCGGCGAGGTGAGCAGGTCGACCTGGTCGGCGCCGTGCGCCAGGGCCCGGACGGCCGGCCCGCAGAGCAGCACATCACCGATCCCGTCGAGGCGGACGGCGAGGATCCGGGTCATCGACCGTTGCCCTTCGACAGGTTGCCCCCGGAGAGGTTCCCCTTCAGCAGCAGGTCCACGGCCGTCGCCAGGCTCTTCGCCACGAGAGGTGCGGCGAGGACCTCCTCGGGGCGCGTGTGCCGCGTCGGCACGAGGACCGGCCGGGCGCCAGCCGCGAGTGCCGCCTCGACGTCGCTTCCGACATCGCCCACGACCGCGCACCGGGAGACCGACACCCCGAGGTCGGCCGCCGCGGCGAACACCATGCCGGGCTGCGGCTTGCGGCACTCGCACCCGTCGGTGGAGGCGTGGTGGCACACCTGCCACGTGTCGAACGGCCCGAGCAGCTCCTCCACCCGACGGTTGATCCGGGCCACGTCGTCCTCCGATATCTCGCCGCGGCCGACGGCGGCCTGGTTGGTGACCACGCCGGTGCGAAGGTGGTGGCGGCGGGCCGTGTCCAGGGCCTTTCGGGCATCCGGCAGGGGTGCGACGCGAGCCGGGTCGGTGTTGAGCGGCACGTCGTGGATCAGGGTGCCGTCGCGATCGAAGAGGATCGCCTCGATGGCGGGAGGCCATGGACCGGCACGCCGGTGTCGCACGGCACCGCGCACCCGGTGGGCGATCGCGGCGGGCGGGATCAGCACGCTGGTCACCGCCATCCGGGCGACTTCGCGCGGGTTACGCGGTCCGGGTGCGATGCGTCGTCGGGCGAAGTCGAGGGTGATGGCCGCCCAGCCGGTCGACCCGGCGACGACGACGGCGTCGCGGGCCCGGCCGCGAAGGAGCAGACCCGCCGCGGCCAG
>NZ_VOHR01000626.1 GCF_009192725.1 Segeticoccus rhizosphaerae
TGGCGGTGCCACGGGCGCGCAGCAGCCGGTCGGCAGCGACGCCCACGGCCGCGGCACCGGCCGCGGTGGCCACCCCGACCCCCAAGCCGATAAGGGACCTGCGCTGGCCGTCACTCACCCGTGGCTCCCACGTGGATCCGAGGCACGCGCGCCCCGACCCGCGTGACGATCTCGTAGGCGATGGTGTCGGTGGCGCGCGCCCAGTCCTCCGCCGTCGGCTCGCCGTGGGTGCCGGTGCCGAAGAGGACGGCCTCGTCCCCGGCACCCGCCACCAGGTCCGGCCCGACGTCGACGACGAACTGGTCCATGCAGACCCGTCCGGCGATGGTGTGGCGCCGGCCGCCGATGCTCACCGGCCCGACGTTGGTGGCGTTGCGCGGAATGCCGTCGGCATAGCCCATCGGGACCAGCGCCAGGGTGGTCTCCGTCGGCGTGACGTACTGGTGGCCGTAGCTCACTCCCTGGCCCTGCGGCACCCGCTTCACCAGTGACAGCCCGGCGGTCAGCGTCATCGCCGGTGTGAGCCCGAAGGACGCGGCGTCACCGATGTCGGGCACCGGGGAGAGGCCGTAGACGGCGATGCCCGGTCGGACCAGGTCGTAGGTGGCGCCGGGGTTGGTCAGCAACGCGGCCGAGTTGGCCAGGTGGCGCACCTCCAACCGACAGCCGGCACGCTCGGCCAGCGCCACCGCCTCCTCGAAGGCCTCTTGCTGCCGGTGGACGCTCGGGTGGGCCGGCGCGTCGGCATAGGCGAAGTGCGACCAGACGCCGACGACCCGCAGGACCTCCTCGGCCTCCAGCTTCCGTGCCGCGGCCACGAGCGCCGGCCAGTCCTCGCCATAGGCACCGTTGCGCGCCAGGCCCGTGTCGACGCACAGGTGCACGCGGGCCGGGCGGCCGGTGTCTCGGGCGGCCTCGGCGAT
>NZ_VOHR01000627.1 GCF_009192725.1 Segeticoccus rhizosphaerae
CCACCGCGATGCTCGACCTCAGCGACGGCCTCGGCCGGGACGCCCGCCGGGTGGCAGCGGCCAGCCGGGTGTGCCTCGCGCTGTCCGGCGAGCTGCTCAGGGAAGACGTCGCCGCCCTTGCCCCGGCCGTGGGCGAGGAGGCCGCCCGATCCTGCGTGCTCACCGGAGGCGAGGAGCACTCGCTGCTCGCCTGCTTCCCGGCGGGGGTCACCCTGCCGCAGGGCTGGCGTCCGGTCGGACGGGTGCAGGCCGGTGAGGGCGTCACCGTCGACGGCGAGCCCCTGGTCGGCGGCGGCTGGGACCACTTCGCCGGTTGACCTGCGTCCGGTATGCCGTCCGGTCCCCTCCGGCGGCCCCTGGACGCGACGAAGCCGACCTCCGGGCGCGGAGATCGGCTTCGAGGGGTGCCGGACGGTTCAGGGACCGCCGGCGCACTCGGTCAGGCGCAGGGACCGGGCGCGGTGGGTCAGCGCTTGACCTTGCCGGCCTTGAGGCAGGAGGTGCAGACGTTGAGCCGCTTGGGGGTCACGCCGGCGGCACCGACCTTGGCGCGGACGCGCTGGATGTTCGGGGTCCAACGACGGTTGGTCTTGCGCTGGGAGTGCGAGACGTTGTGACCGAAGCTCGGCCCCTTGCCGCAGACGTCGCAGGTGGCAGCCACAGGTGATCTCCTGAACTCGGGCGGTGGACGACTCGCTGGTGAACGCGTCCACTCATGAACAATGGTCTGTGCCCGGGGCGTGCACGCATGCGGCACCGCACGACGGGAACCGGTCAAGAGTAGCCGAGGCACCGGCCCCGCACCAAAACGCGGCCGTTCGCACGCCGGCGCCGCCGCCACGCAGGGACAGGTGCCCGGTCGATCCGGCGCGGGGCCGCCCACGTCCGCCCCGGGCGTTAGCCTCACGG
>NZ_VOHR01000628.1 GCF_009192725.1 Segeticoccus rhizosphaerae
CTCGCCGGCCACCGCCGCGGCCGGTGCCCCGGCGGTGGCCGGCGAGGTGGGCTCGTGAGCCCGGTCGAGCCGGACAAGGGCGTGTACGGCATCTCGGTGGCCGCCGAGCTGACCGGCATGGACCCCCAACGACTGCGGCTGTACGAGTCCCGCGGACTGCTGGAGCCCGACCGCACCGCCGGCGGCACCCGCCGCTACAGCGCCGAGGACCTGGACCGGCTGCGCCGCATCGGCGCGCTGCTCGGCGACGGGCTGAACCTGGCCGGCATCGCCATGGTGCTGGACCTGCAGGACCAGAACACCCGGCTGCACCACCGGCTCGATGACCCCACCGACCACGACGGTCACCACGACGATCACCACGACACCGACGCCGACACCGCTTGCCCCGCGCCGACTGAGTGACACCGACGCGCAGGGCAGTGGCGGCACCGGTGAGGATGACTGTCACGACAGCGACCTGGACAGGAAGGAGCAGCGATGACCCCGATCACCACCCCGGGCGCCACCCCGGGCCCGGATGATGACCTGCCCGGCGACCTCACCGCCGAGGTCCCCGAGGCCGACGCCGCCGAACAGGCCACCCCCGCCGTTGCCGACGCCGACGACGACGACGTCTATTCCCCGACGACGCCCGGCAGACCGCCGAGCCGGCCGCGGACTTCTCCCCGCCGGGCGAGCCGGGCGAGGCCGACCCGGCCGATGCCTGGGAGCAGGCACTGCCCGTCTCCGGCGCGGGTGAGGACGACTACGACTACGACGGCGGGCAGGACCTCGGTGGCTGAGCAGGGCCGCCGCCTCCCGGGTCGCCGCCAGCAGCGGCGGCCCCATCTCCATGTTGTACCGGAAGTTCGACCAGCCACCGGGCTTCTGCTTGATGCCCCGTGCGTGCAGCCAGGTCCCCTGGAT
>NZ_VOHR01000629.1 GCF_009192725.1 Segeticoccus rhizosphaerae
GCACTGGCCCTCGGCGTCGACGCTGGTCGGGTCCGTGGAGCAGACCCGGCTCCCCGCCGGCGAGGGTGCCCGCCACGCAGGGGCCTGGCTCGACCCGGCACGCCGCCTACCCGGCGTCGCCGACGGGATGGGGCGCACCAGGAGGGTCTTCCGGCTCGACGCGATCTCGCCGAGCTGGGCCACGGTGCAGCAGGTCGCGGCGTCCCTGCCGGCCGTGGGCGCGAAGCTCAGCCCGGCCTTCCCGCACGCCTCGGTGCCCGCCGGCTGTGAGGCCCAGTGGACGTCATACCGGGGTGAGGTGGTGGAGTGCGTCGTCTGGTGGGGTGCGTTGGTGCGCCGTTCGGGCCGCAGCGCGCAGGTCATCGGCTCAGACGGACGCGCAGCAACGGTCACCGAGGCCGACGTCACCGCCGAGATCCCGCCGTTGCCGGGTCTCGACGCGCTCGGACACGTGCTCTACGAGCCGGACAGGGCCGTGATCCGAGCCGGTCTGACCGGTGCGGTCAGCGCGGAGGTTGACGGCGCCGAGCTCGACCCGGGCGTCGGTTACGTCACGTCCGAGCGGACCCGCGAGCTGCCCTTCGCGCGCCGCTTCGTCGTCGAGGACGCGATGCCGTGGGGGGTCAAGCGGCTTCGCGCCCATCTGCGCGACCGGGGCGTCGGGCGAGTGACCATCAAGAAGCGGGGCGTCACGGTCGACGCCGACCAGCTGCGCCGGCAGCTGCACCTGAGCGGTGACCGAGAGGCAACCCTCGTCATCACCCGCGTCGCCGGTCGCCAGGTCGTCCTCGTCGTCCGCCCGAGCTGATCCGGCAGTCCACCATCCCGGTCAGGACGCGAGCTCGGGGTCGGGCTGGGCGCCCATCCGGGCCACCGCCGCCGAGCCGGCCCGCACGGCGACGGTC
>NZ_VOHR01000063.1 GCF_009192725.1 Segeticoccus rhizosphaerae
CGACGTGTCGTCGTCGCTCGTGCGCGATCCCGCGGCACAGGCCGTGCTCTGGCGCTGCCGCCGTGACGGCACCGGGCTCGCGACCCGCCGGGCCGACGGTGCCGAGATGTGGGGCGGGTGGGAGGACGCGGCCGTGCCCCCGGCCCGGCTGGGGGAATACCTCCGCCGTCTCGACGAGCTGCTCGCACGGCACGGACTGTCCGGGACGTCATACGGGCACTTCGGCGAGGGGTGCATGCACATGCGCATGGACTTCGACCTGCTGAGCCCCGAGGGGATCGCGACCTTCCGTGAGTTCATCGAGCAGGCAACCGAGCTCATCGTGTCGCTCGGGGGATCGGTCTCTGGTGAGCACGGCGACGGGAGGGCGCGCTCGGAGCTGCTGACCAGGATGTACGGCGCCGATGCGGTCGACCTCCTCGACCAGGTCAAGCGGATCTGGGACCCACGCGGCGCCCTGAACCCGGGCATCATCGTCGACCCGCCCTCGTTCACCGCAGACCTGCGCCACGACGGCCCGGCCAAGGACCGCGAGCTCCTCACGCTCTTCAGCTATCCCGAGGATGCAGGCAGCTTTGCACAGGCCCAACGGCGGTGCGTCGGGGTCGGGAAGTGTCGTCAGTCCTCGGGCGGCGTCATGTGCCCGAGCTACCAGGTCACGCGCGAGGAGAAGCACTCCACGCGTGGCCGCGCGCACCTGCTCTGGGAGATGCTGCAGGGCGACCTCGTCACCGACGGCTGGCGGTCCACCGAGGTGAGGGACGCGCTCGACCTGTGCCTGTCGTGCAAGGGCTGCCTGTCGGACTGCCCGGTCAACGTCGACATGGCGACCTACAAGGCGGAGTTCACCCACCACCACTACGCGGGGAGGCCGTGGGCCAGGCCGCGTTCGCACTGGTCGATGGGCTGGCTGCCGGCGCTCGCGCGAGTCGCGTCACGCACGCCGCGAATCGTGAACGCCACCACCGGGTCCCGCGCGGCCGCGATGCTGAAGAAGCTCGGCGGCATCGCCCCGGAGCGCGACCTGCCCCGCTTCGCTCCCCAGACCTTCCGCTCCTGGTTCACCACTCGTGAGGAATCTTCGCGAGGTTTCGGCCCCTCACAGGGCACCAGACCTCACGAAGATTCCTCACGGGGGTCGCGGGGGTCGCGGGGGCGCGGGCGGCAGCGGGTGGTGTTGTGGCCGGACACCTTCACCAACTACCTGTCGCCGGAGGTGGGGAAGGCCGCCGTGCGAGTGCTCGAGGATGCCGGCTTCGAGGTGGTCCTGCCGGCAGGGTCCGTATGCTGCGGGCTCACCTGGGTCTCGACCGGCCAGCTCGAGGTCGCTCGCCGGGTGCTGAGGCGGACCCTGAAGGTGCTCGAACCGGAGCTGGCCGCCGGCACCCCCGTCATCGGGCTCGAGCCGAGCTGCGCGGCAATGCTGCGCCACGATGCTCCCGATCTGTTGGCCGACGATCCCAGGGCGGCGCGGCTGGCCGAGGCGACGCGCACCCTCGGCGAGGCCCTGCAGGAGCTGGCGCCCGACTGGACTCCGCCGCAGGTCGGCAAGGACGCCCTCGTGCAGGTGCACTGCCACCAGCACGCCGTCATGGGGTTCGACGCCGACCGGGAGCTCATGGCGGCCGCCGGGATCGAGGCAACGGTGCCAGATTCCGGATGTTGCGGTCTCGCGGGCAACTTCGGCTTCGAGCAGGGCCACTACGAGGTCTCCAGGGCGGCCGGCGAGCGGGTCATCCTCCCGGCAGTGCGCGCGGCGCGGGCGGACACCGAGATCCTCGCCGACGGGTTCAGTTGCCGCACCCAGATCGAGCAGGGGACCGACAGGCGGGCCAGGCACCTCGCCGAGCTGCTCGCCGATGCGCTCGAGGCCCGCGACCGCGCCGCTACCTGACGCGAGATCGGAAGCTGCCGTCAAGCCGCGCTGGCGAACATGGCCGAGCCGGCGCCATACCCACCTGATCGGCACCCATTGCCAGCGCGGCTCGACCACTGCGGAGGAGGGGAAGCGAGAGCCAGCGACCAGCCGGAGGCTACCTCAGCAGGCGCAGGGCCATCAGCGCGTAGGCGCGGGCAGAGACCAGGAGCTCGTCGACCCCGACCGACTCGTCGGCCCGATGCGCCTGGTCCTGCACGGAACCCGGCCCCAAGACGACCACCGGCATCCCGGTGTCACGGGCCACGTAACCGCCGTCGCAGGCCGCCGTCCACCCGCCGAGCGGCAGGCCGGGGCCACCGGCAGCGGTCATCGCGGTGTCGACCGACGTCACGAACGGGTCGTCGCCCGCCGTCTCGAAGCCCGGCATGTCCATCGTCATCGCGACCTCGACGCCGAGACCCCGCGCGGGCAGGTCCAGGGCAGCGACCCGCTCCCGGGTCTGCTCCAGCACCTGAACCGGCTTCTCGGAGGGCAACATTCGCCTGTCCACGACGATGGTGCACTCCGCCGGCACGATCGACGCGCCCGTGCCGCCAGCCACCAGGCCCACGCTCCACATCGGCGGTCCGACCAGCGGGTGCGGTGAGGAGGCGAGCTCGTGGTGCCAGCGCTCGAGGTCGCTGACCACTGCGGCCGCTCCGTAGATCGCGTTGGCACCGTCGGCCGGGTTGCCGGAGTGCGCCGCCCTGCCGGTGACACGCACCTCGAGATAGGCCGCCCCGCGCGCCGCCACCACGGTCTGCAGGTCGGTCGGCTCCGCGACGACACATCCGACGTATGCCGCTCTCGCGCCTTCGGCTCCGAGCTCACCGAGCAGTTCCGCGAGGTGGTGCTTGATGCCCTTTCCGGTCTCCTCCTCATCGACCACCGCGGCAAGGTCGATCGGACCGGACAGCTCCACCCCTGCTCGCCGCAGGGCGCTCATGGCGACCAGGCACGCGGCGAGGCCACCCTTCATGTCGGTGGCCCCCCGGCCATACAGCCTGCCGTCGCGGACCACGCCGCCCAGCGGTGACACGGTCCAGCCCTCGCCGACCGGCACCACATCGGTGTGGCCGAGCAGCAGGAGTCCGGGCCCGTCCCCGCCGGCCAGGGTGACCGTCGCGTTGTCGCGCTCGGGCTCGACCGGGGAGCGACGGCATACCAGTCCACGGTGTTCGGCGGCGGCCTGGAGTGCGGCGACGGTCGCGGCCTCGCCACCGGGCGGGTTCTCGCCCGGGGCCGCGATGAGGGCGCGCGTGACCTCGACGATCTCGTCGACGTCGATCAGGTCGAGGACCCGCTGCTCCTCCGCACTCACCTGACCGGACCCCGCAGGGGCGAGTGGTCTCGAAGAACTCATGCGAGGCGGTCGACCGCGCGACGCAGGCGGGCGATGCCCTCCCTCGTCCGGTCGGGCGCAGTCGAGGCGAAGCACAGCCGCAGCGCGTCGTGGAAGTGCCCGGCCTCGGAGAACGCGGGGCCCGGGATGAACGCCACGCCCTCCGCCAGGGCGACCTCGAACAGCTCCTGGGTGTCCACGCCGTTCTCGAGGGTGACCCAGAGGAAGAAGCCGCCCTCGGGGTCCGTCCAACGGGCGATGTCGCCGAAGTGCTCGGTCAGGGCGTCCTGCATCGCGTGCTTGCGGCGACGGTATTCGGCCCGCTGGGTGACCAGGTGCTCCTCGAGGTGGCCCTCGGACAGGAACGAGGCGACGAGCCGCTGAGCGGGCAGGTTGGTGCACGTGTCCATGGCCTGCTTGGCGTTGATCAGCAGCTGTCGCAGCTGCGGGTCGGCGTCGACCCAACCGACCCGCAGACCCGGCGCGATGATCTTGGAGAAGGTGCGCACCGAGAACACGAGCGGGTCGCCGTCGGCGAGCTCGTGCAGCGTCGGCAGGTGGTCTCCCTCGAACCGCAGGAGGCCGTAGGGGTCGTCGTCGATGACCATCGCTCCCCACTCCCGGGCGGCCTCGAGCAGCGCCCTGCGGCCCTCGAGCGAGAGTGTGGTGCCGGAGGGGTTCTGGAAGGTGGGGATCGTGTAGATCGCCTTGGGAGTGCGCCCGGTCCGGGCGACCAGGTCCCTCATCGTGTCGACCTGCAGGCCGTCGGCGTCGACCGGCACCTCGAGCAGCTGCGCACCGTAGGACAGCGCGGTCGCGCTGCCGTTGGTGTAGGTCGGCGACTCGACGACCACGAGGTCGCCGGGGTCGACGAAGAGCTTGCACGCCAGGTCGAGTCCCTGCATACCGCCGGCCGTGACCAGCATCCGCTCGGGCGTGGTCTCGTCGCTGGTGCCGCGCAGGGCCTGCAGCAGCGCCTCCCGCAGCGGCGGGTCACCCTCGGTCGCGCCGTAGTCGTAGGCGTCGGCGGAGTCGGGACCGAGCACCGACCCGGCGATCTCCGAGAGGATCTTGGCCGGGACGGCTTCGGCGGCGGGGCTGCCCATGGCGAACCGGACGATGTCGTGGGTCTGCTCCTGCAGCAACGACGTGCTCGAGTCGATCACGGACCCGACCAGCTGGCCGGCGCGGGCCGCGAGGGGTAGGGAGCGGGGCGTGCTGGTTTCCGAGGAAGCATTTCCCGGGGCGTTGGTCACTCTCATCACCTTCTGATCGTCAGGTCCTGGGGCAGGTCGGTCAACCGCTCGACGCCGTCCGCGTGCACCAGCACCGGCTCGGAGAGCTCGTAGCCCCAGCCATCCATCCACATGCCGAGGATCACGTGCAGGGCCATGCCCGCCCGCAGCGGCTGGGTCTCGCTGGCGCGCAGGCTGATCGTGTGCTCACCCCAGTCGGGGGGATAGCCGATGCCGATCGAGTAGCCGATGCGCGAGTCCTTGCGCAGCCCGTGCCGGCTGATCACGTCGTTGAACGCCGCGTGCACCTCGCGGCCGGTCACGCCGTCGTGGATCGCGTCCAGGGTGACCTGCATGCCCTCGCCGATCACCTTGGCGGTCTCGGCGAGACGCTGCGGCGGTTCCCCCAGCATGATCGTGCGCGCCAGGGGTGCGTGGTAGCGCTGGTTGACGCCGGCGAGCTCGATGGTGGTCGCTTCGCCGGCGACGAACGGCGCGTCGCTCCAGGTCATGTGCGGGGTCCCGGCAGCGTCGCCGGTCGGCAGCATCGGGACGATCGCGGGGTAGTCGCCACCGTGCTCCGGCGTGCCGCTGGCCTGGGCCCTCATGATCTCGCCGACGACGTCGCACTGCCGGCGTCCGACGTCGATCGCCTCCAGCGCCACCCGCATCGACTGCGAGGCGATCGAGCCCGCGATGCGCAGGACCTCCTGCTCCACCGGCGACTTGATGACCCGCACCCAGTTGACCAGCTCATTGCAGTCGACCCCCTCGGCCCGAGGCAGACCCCGGTCCAGCGCCAGGTAGTCCCGCGCCGTGAAGAAGGGGGAGTCGCTCTCGAGGCCGATGCGGCACCCCGGCGCGTCCTGCAGGAGGTCGAGCTCCCGGGCGCGCTCGGCGATCCACTCGTAGGGGTGGGCGTCCGAGCGCTGGATGAGCTCTTCGGGGTAGCCGTGGATGCGTTCGCGCGGCAGGTCGCACGTATGGTGCGCCCCACCGGCGTCCATCGCGCGGGCAAAGAGGTGGGGCAGCCCGTCGGCAGGCACGATCAGGCACTGCGGCATGTAGAACGACCACGCGTTGTATCCGGTCAGGTAGAACAGGTTCGACGGGTCGGTGACCACCAGCGCGGTCAGCGACTGGGCGGCCATCGCGGCGCGCACCTTCTCGATCCGTGCGGCGTACTCGGTCGTCTTGGGCGCCGGAGCCGGCTGGGTCGTCGTCACAGGGGCAGACACCTCGGCAGCAGCCACGGGTGATACCTCGCTCTCAGGGGAACGGCACGGCATACCTCCGTGCGGATGATCGGCAGATTGTCGACAATAGGAGACTACGGGGGAGGAGAGGCCCGCGACAAGGGAAGGCTCGGTACCCGTGCTCGGGGTCAGACGGCGAGCAGCCGCTGGCCCGGGCCGATCACGGGCAGCCCGGCCAAGCGGAGGGCCGACCACATGGTGGCCTGGTTGGCGCTGATGATCGGTTTGCCGAGTTCCTGCTCCAGCGGCGCGATGAGGTCATAGGTGCCGAGGTTGGTGCACGACACGACGATGGCCTCGGCGGACGGTTCGTCCGCCCGGCGGACCAGGTCGGCGGTGACGTCGTAGGGCACCGACTCGATGCCGGACGTGAGCCCGAGCTCGCTGCCTCCGACCACCGTGCGTCCGGCCTCCGAGAGGAAGTCCGCCAGGCCCTGGGTGATGGCCGTCTCGTAGGGCGTGGCGATGGCGACCCGCTCGACGCCCAGCGCCGTGATCGCATCGAGGAGGGCGCCGCTCGTGGTCACCGCGACTGGCGCCCCGGCCTCGATCATCGCGGCGCACAGGGCCTTTTCGCCGTCCAGACCGCGGATGAAGCTGCCCGATGTGCAGGCGTAGGCGAGCACGGCGGGCCGCGGCGCCAGCAGCTGCTGTGTGGCCGGGAGGAGCTGGTCCGGCTCGCCGACGAGCCGGACCATCTCCAGGGTGACCGCGAGCGGGGCGTAGGGCAGTCGGGTGAGCAGGAGATTGGCCTGCGGCGGCGTCCAGCGCCAGAGCTCGCGGTCGAGGGCGAAGTCGTAGGGACAGACGATGCCGATGCCGACCTGACCGATCATGATGACCTCGAAGCGTGAGAAATCACCTCTGGCGCCTGTGGTTTCGAAGCAGGAGAGCTCGGATTCCCCAGGCGCTGGAAGTGTGTGGGTGGCGACAGACCGCGATTGTTGACAATCCTACTCTGCCATTCCTAGGCTCCGGGTGTGAACACCGTGCACCACCGGCCGGTCGTCGCGGTGCTCTGTGAGCAGCTCGACGAGCCCCCGCCCCACCTCGAGCAGATCGCGCAGCGCGCCGACCTGCGCCTCACCGACCCCGCAGGCTTGGGCGATGCCCTGGACGGAGCCGACGCCCTGCTGCTCTGGGACTTCTTCTCGGAGGCGGTGCGCGACGTCTGGCCGCGAGCCGGCTCGCTGCGGTGGATCCACGTGGCCGCCGCCGGCGTCGACAAGCTGCTCTTCGACGAGCTGGTCGAGTCGGAGGTCGAGGTCACCAACGCCCGGGGAGTCTTCGACCGCCCGATCGCGGAGTTCGTGCTCGCGTCGATGCTGGCGCAGGTCAAGCAGGTCCACGTCAGCCACGACCACCAGCGCGAGCGCATCTGGCAGCACCGTGAGACCGGCACGCTGCAGGGCGCCACCGCACTGGTCGTGGGCACCGGCGCCATCGGCCGTGAGATCGCACGGGTCCTCGGAGCGATGGGTATGCAGGTGCGGGGTGCCGGCCGGCGCGCCCGGTCCGGTGACCCCGACTTCGGAGAGGTCGTCGAGAGCGCTCGCCTCGCGGAGCACGTCGGGTGGGCGGACCACGTGGTCGTCGCCGCGCCGCTGACCGACCAGACCCGCGGGCTGGTCGATCAGCAGGTCCTGGCGGCGATGAAGCCCACAGCCCACCTGGTCAACATCGGCCGTGGACCGATCGTGGAGGAGGCGGCCCTGGTCTCCGCGCTGCGCGAAGGTCGGATCGCCGCCGCCTCCCTCGACGTCTTCGTGCACGAACCCCTGCCCCCGGACAGCCCGTTGTGGGAGGCGCCCGGCCTGGTCATCTCCCCGCACATGTCGGGCGACGTCGTGGGGTGGCGCGACACGCTCGCCCGCCAGTTCGTCGACAACGCCCTACGCTTCCTCGACGGCGAACCGCTCCGCAACGTCGTCGACAAGCGGCTGGGCTTCGTGCCGGCGGAGACACCACCAGCGCTCGAGGCCGAGGAGATCCGATGACTGATCTGTCCATGATGGGTGCCGCTGAGCTGGCCGAGGGCTATCGCTCCGGTGACCTGTCTCCGGTGGAGGCGACGCAGGCGGCGCTCGATGCGATCAGCGAGCACGACGAGGCGGTCAACGCCTACGTGCTCGTGGACAGCGAGGGGGCCCTGTCCGCGGCAGCGGAGTCCGAGAAGCGCTGGCGTGGCAACTCGCCCCTGGGGCCGGCGGACGGCATACCGACGGCCATCAAGGACATTCTGATCACCGAGGGCTGGCCGACGCTGCGCGGCTCGAACCTCATCGCGGCGGAGGGCGATTGGAGCGAGGACGCGCCGTCCGTCGCACGGCTGCGCGAGGCCGGGTGCGTCCTGCTCGGCAAGACGACGACGCCGGAGTTCGCGTGGAAGGGCGTGACCGACTCGATCCGGCAGGGCGTCACCACCAACCCGTGGGGCGCCGACCTCACCTCCGGCGGATCCAGCGGTGGCTCCGCCACGGCCGTGGGACTCGGCATGGGCACCTGGTCGGTGGGCACCGACGGAGGCGGATCGGTCCGCATCCCAGCCTCATTCACGGGAACGACCGCACTGAAGCCGACCTACGGGCTGATTCCGCACTACCCCGCGAGCCCCTTCGGCACCCTCTCCCACGCCGGCCCGATGACCCGGTCGGTGCGCGACGCCGCCGCGATGCTGGACCTGCTGACCGGCTTCGACGCCCGCGACTGGTCGGCCATGCCCACCCCGACCAGCTCCTTCCTCGAGGGGTTGGACGACGGAGTCGAAGGGCTGCGCATCGCGTTCTCTCCCAACCTCGGATTCGTCCGCAACGACCCCGAGGTGGAGCAGGCGGTCCGCGCCGCCGTCCAGGTCCTGGTCGACGCGGGAGCGGTGGTCGAGGAGATCGATCCCGGCTTCGCCGACCCCGTGGAGGCGTTCCACGTGCTCTGGTTCGCCGGCGCCGCAAAGGTGCTCGAGTCCTACCCGGAGGGCAGCCTCGACCGGATCGACCCGGGTCTGCGGCGATGTGTCGAGCAGGGCAGGGAGCTGTCGGCCTCGGACTTCCTGGACGCCACCGCGGTGCGGATGGACCTCGGCCTGAAGATGGCGCAGCTGCACGAGCGGTATGACGTGCTGGTCACCCCGACCATGCCGATCGCAGCGTTCCCGGGCGGGCAGCCGTCACCGGACGGTTGGGACTCCGACCTGTGGACCAGCTGGACGCCATACACCTATCCCTTCAACATGACCCAGCAGCCGGCGCTCAGCGTGCCCTGTGGCTTCACCTCCGACGAGCGACCGGTGGGCCTGCAGGTGGTCGGTCGCCGACACGCCGACGCCCTGGTACTGCGCGCCGGCCGGGCCTACGAGCAGCGCACCGACTGGGCCTCCCGCGTCCCCACCCTGATCCGCAACGCCGAGAACGGAAGGTCCTGACCATGACCCGTTATGTGTCCGTCACGCTCGAGAAGAGGGGCGTCCAGTGCCTCGCCAAGCTCCTCGACGACGAGGCGCCGCGCACCGCGGCCGCCGTGTGGGAGTCGCTCCCGCTGTCCGGGCAGGTCTACCACGGCAAATACGCGCGCAACGAGATCTATGCGTTGCTGCCGGCGTTCGCCGACCATGACCCGGGCGCGGAGAACACCACCATCACCCCGATACCGGGCGACCTCGCCTGGTTCTCCTTCAGCGACGACCAGCTCGGCAACCCGGGTTACGGGTATGCCGAGGGGCAGGGCGCGGCCGACCAGAGCCGGATCGTCGACCTCGCCCTCTTCTACGGCCGCAACAACCTGCTCATCAACGGTGACCAGGGCTGGGTGCCCGGCAACGTGTGGGGGACGATCGTCAGCGGCCTGGAGGAGCTCGCCGCCGCGTGCCAGGACATCTGGATGGGCGGGGCCACGGGTGAGACCCTGACCTTCGCGCGGGCCGAGGCGCCCGCGGAGTAGCCCACGCCTTCCGTAGGCTGGGTCGTATGACGGTCAGGCCCACCTTTGACGACGTCCGCGCAGCCGCCCGGCACATCGCCGGACACGCCCACCGCACGCCGGTTTTCACGTCCAGCCGGATCGACGAGGCCCTCGGTCTCCGGCTGTACCTGAAGTGCGAGAACTTCCAGCGGGTCGGCGCCTTCAAGTTCCGCGGCGCGTTCAACGCGCTGTCACGTCTCGGGCCCGAGCAGCGCCGCGCGGGCGTCATCGCCTACTCCTCGGGCAACCACGCGCAAGCCGTCGCCCTGGCCGCACGGCTGCTCGAGGTCCCGGCCACGATCGTCATGCCCCTGGATGCGCCCGCCAGCAAGGTGGCGGCGACGCAGGGGTATGGCGGCAAGGTCGTCAGCTATGACCGTTACCGCGAGGACCGCGAGGCCATCGCGCAAGGGCTGGCGGACTCGGAGGGGCTCACCCTCATCCCGCCCTATGACCACCCGGACATCATCGCGGGCCAGGGCACCGCGGCTCTCGAGCTGCTCGAGGAGGTCGACGGGCTCGACGCCCTCTTCGTGCCCCTCGGTGGTGGCGGGCTCCTGTCCGGGTCCGCTCTGGCCGCGGCGGAGCTCGCGCCCGACGCGAGGGTCTACGGGGTCGAGCCGGAAGCGGGCGACGACGGCCGGCGTTCGTTCCGCAGCGGCGAGATCGTGCACATCGAGACGCCGCGCACCATCGCCGACGGTGCCCAGACTATGCACCTGGGCGAGCTCACCTTCCCGCTGATCCGGGAACTGGTCGATGACATCGTGACCGCCACCGACGCGCAGCTGGTCGACTGCATGCGCCTGTGCGCCTCGACCCTCAAGATGCTGGTCGAGCCCACCGGTTGCCTCGGCCTGGCCGCGGTCCGGGAGCGTGCGGCGCAGTTGCAGGGCCAGCGAGTGGGGGTCGTCATCAGCGGCGGCAACGTCGATCTCGCACGGTTCTGCGCCTTGGTGGGATCGGCCCAGCAGGAATCTTCGTGAGGTTGCGTGCCCCGTGAGGGTCCGAACCTCACGAAGATTCCTCCCGGGAGTTGGGGCGGGGGCGGGCTACTCGCGGCGGAAGATCAGGCCGAGCACGCGGAGCACGAGCACGATGCTGCACACCAGCAGGGCGTAGCCGAACACCGCGAACAAGCCGAGCGTCGGCGTCACTCTCGGCCCGCCCTCGATGCCGAGCAGCACCACGGCCATGATGCCCGCCGTCGCGCCGAGCACGGTGAGCAGGACGCGGTGCAGCAGGTCGATCACCAGGGCGCGGTCGCGGCGGTCGGCAAACAGGCTGACGTTGACCTTCAGGCGGCCGTGCTCGAGGGCGTCCCCGATCCGGTCGACGCGACGGGGGAGCCGACGCAGCGTGGGTAGCAGCGAGGCGAGCTCGTCCTCGAGCAGCTGCGTGGCCGCACGCGGCTGCAGCAACGTGCAGAAGCGCTCCCGTCCGATCTGCCGCGCGTGGTCGACCACGTTGAAACCAGGGGCGATCCAGGTGAGCGTGCCCTCGAGCGTCGCGAGCGACCGGAAGACGGCGGCGATGTCCGGCGGCACCGCCAACCCGGTTTCGGTCACCAGCCGAAACAGCGCGGTGAACGCCGCGGCGCCCACGGTGCTGCCCGGCGAGGCATAGCGCACGAGCACCTGTCCGAGCGCCCGCTCCAGTGACCGCTCGTCGATCTCGTCCGGCCGGTCGACCAGCTCCAGCAGGGCGTCGGTGGCGGCCAGCGAGTTCATCCGGTCCATCGCGAGCAGCAGCCGCCCGAAGGCCTCCCGGGTGGTCCCGTCCAGACGCCCCACCGAGCCGAGGTCGAGCAGCCCGAGGGCGCCGTCGTCGTCGACCAGGATGTTGCCCGGGTGCGGATCGGCGTGGAACACCCCGACGGTCAGCATCTGCCCCACCACCGCGTCCAGCAGCGTGGCCGCGATCCGCTGCCGGACGTCGTCCCCGAGCCGTCCGAGCAGCGGGCCGGCTGACCCCAAGGGTGTGCCGGGAAGGCGGTCCATCACCAGAACCTGTGCGGTGCACAGGTCGGTCACGGGCGTGGGCACCCGCACCCGTATGCCGTCCGCCGGTCCCAGCGACGCGGCGACCGCGCGCATGTTGTCCCGCTCCACGGTGAAGTCGAGCTCCTCGCGCAGGGCCCGGGCGAAGCCGTCTGCCAGGGCACGAAGTCCGATGGAGTGCCCCCACGAGGTGCGCGCCTCGAGCGTCGCCGCGAGCTGGCCGACGATGTCGAGATCGCGCTCGACGACCTGCTCGATGCCCGGTCGTCGCACCTTGACCACGACGGACTCACCGGAGGCCAGCCGGGCCACGTGGACCTGGCCGATGGAGGCGGCGGCGAGAGGTTGCTCGTCGATCGACGTGAACACCTCGTCGACGGGGCGGCCGAGCGCCCCGTCCAGCGCCGCCGAGACGTCAGTCCAGGACACGGGTGTCGCCTGGTCCTGCAGCGACGTGAGCTCACTGACGAACTCGGCGGGCAGCAGGTCCCGCCGCGTGGACAGCAGCTGCCCGAGCTTGACGAAGGTGACCCCGCCCTCGTCGAGCGCCTCGCGCAGGTTTTGTGCCAGTCCCTGCCGACTGGTCGAGGTGTGCAGCCCGCTGTGGGCGCTGCCCCGGAGGAAGCGACCGAGTCCGTGCCGCACGGCGATCCGCAGGATGCCGGAGTAGCGCCTGGCTCGGGCCACCCGGCCGCGCCAGGAGCGGAAGAGCTCCAGGGGGCCGGGCACGGACCCGGTTGGCACGAGGATCTCCGCCACGACGAGCACGAGCATGGCCGAGACGGTGGCGACCCCGACGGAGAGCCCGAGGTAGAGCCCGAACTCGCCACCGCTGGGGTTGTTCAGCGACGAGTGGGGGATCATCGCCTTCAGCGTGTAGGGGGTGATCCAGAGCGCGAGGAAGGCAGCGAGCAGGGTGCGCGCCGTGCCGATGCGCACGCCGAGCAGGCGCCGGATCACCACCCCGAAGAGAGCGATCATCAGCAGGGCGCTGACCAGCCAGGTGACGAAGACGGCGGCGTCCATGGCGGCGATCGTGTCACAGGGCGGCGGGCCGGTCACCTGCCTTTGTGCACCGCTCGCGCCCGGGTCAGCGTGACTGGAGGGCGTCCAGCGCCACCGCCATCGCCGCCCCGACCCGCCAGTCGAGGTGGGTGCCGTCGGGCGCGGCGGGCAGCTCCACCTCGTACTGGTCACGGACCTTTCGACGGCGGTTGGAGGACAGCACCCGGATCCCGTCGCCGGTGAAGAAGTCGAAGTGGAACTGCCACGGCAGAGGGATGTCACCGATGTAGGGGGCCAGTCCCCAGAACCGACGCAGGATGGCGACGGTCTGGTTGCGCTCGGCGCCGACCGCCTCGAGGCCGGCCTGAGGGACGGCGAGGGTCCACGTCGAGCGCAGCAGCGACTTGCCGAACTGCTTCTTGAACCAGCCGATCGGCTGCCCCTGGGCATCCGTGACGTCATACGTCGCAGCGAAGTCCATCCGCGTGCGCGCCTTGAACCCGAAGACCGGCGTCGTCCGCGCCTCGTCGCTGTAGAAGGTGACCTGCTCCTTGAAGGCCATCCGTTTCTGCTGGGCGACTGCGACCATCGGCCCCTCGATCCCTGCGTCGTCCAGCGCGTGGATCATGTAGCGGTTCACCATCATGGTGACCTTCTGGCGCACCACGAACCGCGTCATCGACGGCTGTCCGTGCGGCATCCCCTGCTGCGTCATGTGATCCCCTTCTTCACCAGTGCCCCGGATCGGGCATGCTTGTCCTTGTCATGACCGAGCTCATCATCACTTCGCCGGCCAACGCACGGTTGAAGGCCCTCGTCGCCCTCCGCCGCAGGCGTGCCCGCGAACAAGCCGGTCACACGTTGCTCGAGGGCTTCGAGGAGCTGACTCTCGCCCTCGACGCCGGTCTGGTGCCACGCTCACTCTATTGGTGTCCGGAGCTGATGGCCGACCCGGCGGGGCAGCGAGGGCTCGTGGACCGGGTGGCGGCGCTCGGCGCAGAGACGTTGCAGCTGGGTCGGGCGGCGTTCGAGAAGGTCGCCTACCGCGAGGGTCCCGACGGGTTCCTCGCGGTGGTGGACTCCGTCGCACGGACCTGCCGCGAACTCGACGCCGGACCGACGGCCCTGGCTCTGCTGTGCCAGGGGGTCGAGAAGCCCGGCAACCTCGGCGCGATGCTGCGCACGGCCGACGCGGCGGGCGCGGACGCGGTCATCGCCGCCGACCCGATCACCGACTGGGGCAACCCCAACCTGGTCCGCGCCAGCAAGGGCACGGTCTTCTCGGTGCCGGTCGCCACCGACACGACGGCCGCCACCTTGGCCTGGCTCGAGTCGCACGGCATCGCCCTGGTGGCCACGACGCCGGACTCCGACCTCGACTACACCAAGGTGGACTACACGGGCCCGGTCGCCATCGCGGTGGGCGCCGAGAAGCACGGCCTCACGGCCGAAGTCCTCGCCGCGGCCGCCCACAAGGTCCGCATCCCGATGGTCGGAAAGGCCAACTCGCTCAATGTCGCGACGTCGGCGGCGGTCGTGGTCTACGAGGCGGTTCGACAGCGCAGGGCCCGGGCCTGACCCGGCTCGGGCGCAGATCGTCTGCTGTGCCACGATGAGTCGCATGCGCGTCGATCATGTCTCCTACGCCGCCGAGTCCGACGGTCTGGTCCCCACGGCCAAACGTCTCGCCTCGGCGCTGGGCATCGAGCCCTGTGACGGTGGGATCCACCCACGCTTCGGGACGCGCAACGTCATCCTGCCGCTCGAGGAGGGCCGTTTCCTCGAGGTCGTCGAGGTCCTCGACCACCCCGCCTCCGACAAGGCGCCGTTCGGCCAGGCCGTGCGGGCCCGATCCGAGGCCGGTGGCGGTTGGATGGCCTGGGTCGTCGCGGTCGACGACATGACCGAACCCGAGCAGCGCCTGGGCCGTGAGGCGGTCCCCGGCAACCGGCACCGTCCCGACGGGGTCGAGCTGACGTGGCGCCAGCTGGGCGTCAAGGGCCTGATGGCCGACCCGCAGCTGCCCTTCTACATCCAGTGGATCACCAAGGACGTGCACCCATCGCTGCTCGGTTCGAGCGGCGGGGTGGCACTGTCCGGCTTCCAGATCGCCGGTGACCCGAACCGGGTCCGGGAGTGGCTCGGTCTTCCGCTCCGGGAGAACTACTGGGAGCCCGGCATCGACTTCAGCTTCGTCGCACCGCACGGCACCCCCGGACTGCTGTCGGTCAGCTTCCGCACCACCCAGGGCGACGTCACCCTCTGAGGGCACTGCCGCGGAGCAGCTGCGGCCAGAGTGGTCAGCGCCGAGCAAAACCCTTCAGCCGCAGGCTGTTCGTCACCACGAGCACGCTCGACAGGGCCATCGCTCCACCGGCGATCATCGGGTTGAGCAGGCCGAAGGCGGCCAACGGGATCGCCGCCACGTTGTAGCCGAAGGCCCAGGCGAGGTTCTGCTGGATGATCCGCAGTGTCCGTCGGGACAGCCCCAGGGCGTCGACGACCGCGCCGAGGTCGGGCCGCATCAGCACGATGTCGGCCGACTCCATCGCCACGTCGGTGCCCGACCCCATCGCAAGTCCCAGGTCTGCCTGGGCGAGCGCAGCTGCGTCGTTGACCCCGTCGCCCACCATCGCCACGACGCGGCCCTGCTGCTGGAGCTCGACCACCACGCGGTGCTTGTCATCCGGGCGCACGTCGCTGATCACGCGAGTCGGGTCGATGCCCACCTCCTTGGCCACGGCCCGCGCCGCCTGCTCGTGGTCGCCGGTCAGCAGGTATGCCGTGAGGCCCAGTTCGCGCAGCGACCGCACCGCCGCTGCGGAGGTCGGCCGCACCTGGTCGGCGACGGTCAGGGCCGCACGCGCGCTGCCCTCCCAGCCGACGTAGAC
>NZ_VOHR01000630.1 GCF_009192725.1 Segeticoccus rhizosphaerae
AGCCCGCAGCAGGGTCGGCGCCGCCGCCGGCCACGCCCCCGCGCCAGCCATGCCCACCGGCGACCTGCCACCCGACGCGCTCGCCACTGCCGGCTGGAAGCAGATCCTCGCCGAGAACTTCACCACCGACTGCGCGGCCGGCGACTTCCTCACCGCATACCCCGGCTGGATCGCCTACCCCGACACGTGGGACAACGGCCACACCTCCTACTACAACGGCGGCAACTCCATCACCGTCGCCGACGGCGTCCTCTCGATGCAGCTCTACACCGACGGGACCGGCAAGCCGCGCACCGAGACGATCCAGCCCCCGGGCGGCCAGGGCGGGCAACAGCAGTACGGCATCTACGAGATCGCCTACCGGGTGCCCGCCCCGATCCCCGGCTACAAGCAGGCGTTCCTGCTGTGGCCGGTGTCCAACGACGGCAACCAGGGCGAGATCGACTTCCCCGAGGCCAGCTTCGAAGCGGGCCAGCCGATCGCCGGGTTCGTCCACGAGGTCGAACCGCCCGGCCTGCACGTCAACAACGCCTACGCCGAGGTGTCCTCGACCGCCGCGACCGACGGGCAGTGGCACGTGTGCCGGATCGTCTGGAAGGGCGACCGCGTCGAGTTCTGGCTCGACGGCACCCGACTCGGGACCGGCTACACCTCCACCGTCAACGTGCCCGACATCCCGATGACGTGGAAGCTGCAGACCGAGGGCAACCTGACCGGCACCTTCGCCGACCCCGGCATCGACCCCGCCACCACCGGCACCCTCGAGCTCGCCTACGCGGTCGCCTACACCCCGGTCAGTGTCGGCACCGGCGCCGGGACCCGCACCCGCGTCGGGACCGGCTCAGGCCACGCCCCGAGCGTCGACACCCACCACGGCTCCGGCACGGGGGCCCTCGTCAACACG
>NZ_VOHR01000631.1 GCF_009192725.1 Segeticoccus rhizosphaerae
CGGCAGGCCGACGGCGGTGGGTGCCGCAGCGGCTCCCGACGCCGCGCCCAGGCCGGCGACGCCGACTCCGAGTGCCAGGGCGAGGACCGCGGAACGGGCACGGTGTGGGTGACGGGGCAGGGCGTGCATCTCGACCTCCATGGCGTGACCATGGTCCGGCCAGTCACCGGGCCACCCGTCAGTGTGCCACCGATGCCGGCTCGCGCAACGGCTCAGTCGCCGGAGGGTGCCGCCGGCACGATCTCGCAGTCGGAGCTGGGCACCACCAGGCCCTCGTGCCCGTCGTCGAACCGGACGACGTAGGGAGGACCGCCGTCAGCCCCTCTGACCTCGATGATCTCGCCTTCCTTGGTGGGCTCGCCCACCTGCCGGCCGTGGATCCGTAGACGCTCTCCGGGGCTCGCGCGCATACCTCTCACCTCCGCAACCTCCAGCGTAGGCGCGACGAGCGCGCCGCGCACCACCTCCGGAGCTCCGGTCTGACGCCAGCCACGCCGAGCCCGCCGACCACCGCACCAGCCACGGACCGGGCTCGCCTCGCGACGTGTCACCCCTCGCGGGTAACCTGCGGCCAGTCAGCCAGGGGAGGCACCGCAGTGGGAGTCCACGTCACCAGCACGAGCTACGGCAGGCCCGCCCTCCGGGCCCTGCACGACCTGGTCGCCGTGGCCAAACGGGACGACCCGATGGCACCGGTCACGGTCCTCGTCCCCACCAACGTCGTGGGCATCGTCGCGCGCCGCCACCTCGCCCGCGGAGTCGACGGCCGCACCGGTGTCGCGGGCCTCTTCGTCACCACGCTTCCCCGCCTCGCCGAGCAGCTCGCCGCCCCGGCGCTGACCGCGCAGCAGCGTCGTCCCGCCACCCGACCGGTGACCGCCGCCGCGATCCGCAC
>NZ_VOHR01000632.1 GCF_009192725.1 Segeticoccus rhizosphaerae
CCCGCCGGGCGCGGGCCGCGACGGCGAGGAGGGCCGGCTGATGCGTGTGGTCGCCGCCATGAGCGGGGGAGTGGACTCCGCCGTCGCGGCGGGTCGGATGCTCGACGCCGGACACGACGTCGTCGGCGTGCACCTGGCCCTGAGCCAGTCGGCCAAGACGCTGCGGGAGGGAGCACGGGGCTGCTGCACCATCGAGGACGCGGGTGACGCGCGGCGCGTGGCGGACGTGCTCGGCATACCGTTCTACGTCTGGGACATGGCAGAGCGGTTCAAGGACGACGTCATCGAGGACTTCGTGGCCGAGTACGCCGCGGGGCGCACCCCCAACCCGTGTCTGCGCTGCAACGAGAAGATCAAGTTCGCAGCCCTGCTGGACAAGGCGGTCGCACTCGGATTCGATGCCGTCGCCACGGGCCACTACGCGCAGATCGTCGAGGCACCGGACGGCTCACGCGAGCTGCACCGGGCGGTCGACATGGCCAAGGACCAGTCCTACGTCCTGGGCGTGCTCGACGCCGACCAGCTCGCCCAGTCGTTCTTCCCGCTCGGCGACACCACCAAGCCGCAGATCCGGGCCGAGGCGAAGGAGCGCGGCTTCTACGTCGCCTCCAAGCCCGACAGCCACGACATCTGCTTCATCGCCGACGGCGACACCCGTGGCTGGCTCGTGCAACGGCTCGGTGAGGAGCCGGGACAGATCGTGGACACGGACGGGACGGTCGTGGGGGAGCACCGGGGCGCCTACGCCTTCACCGTGGGCCAGCGGCGGGGCCTGCACCTGCAGCGGCCGGCTGCCGACGGCGCCCCGCGCTATGTCGTCGAGGTGCAGCCGCGCAGCAACACGGTCGTCGTGGGCACCGCCGAGCTGCTCGGCGTCGACGCGATCA
>NZ_VOHR01000633.1 GCF_009192725.1 Segeticoccus rhizosphaerae
CGGTGGCGGCCAGGGCGGCGGCGTGCGCGGGTCCGAGGTCGGCCCGGTCCCGGCCGAAGGCCTCGACCCATTGCTCGCGGGCCTGCTCGACGGACTCGGCGACCAGGTGGGCGGTGTTCGCCGCGCGTCCACGGGTCATCGCGACGTAGGCGGCCGCGGCGCCGGTGTGCTCCCCCACCACCAGGTGCGCACGGTGCACGGTCTCGCCCTGGGCGCCGTAGACGGTGCTGGCATAGGCCAGCTCGACGTTCTCGCGCACGTAGGTCGCGGGGAGGCTGCGTGGCCCGCCTCGACCGGTCACCGTCAGGGACCCGTCGGCGCCGATGCCGGTGATGGTCCAGGTCTCCCGGTTGGCGACGTCCAGGCCGCGGTCGTTGCGGCGGGTCGCCACCTGGTCGCCCACCCCGACCCGCTCGCCCGCCGTGGTGGTGACCGCGTGCTGGTCGTCGACCCGGCCGGCGGCGACCAACCGGTCCCGGATCGCGGCGTTGAGTGCCGCGACCTGCTCGCGGGTGTCCGCGACCACCAGCACCCGCCCACCCTCACCACGCGACTCACCACAGTTCTCGCGTCGATGCTCCCCACCGGCGTCGGTGGCGGCGTCGGCGACGGTCTGGGCGAGGGCGTGGAGGCGTTCGGCCTCGCTGGCGTGCAGGACGACCTCGCCGCGGGCCCGCAGGGCGTCGAACACTCCCCCGGGGTCCTGGCCGGCGCGCATGGCCAGGCTGAGGCGGGCGTAGTCGGGGTCGGCGAACCGCTGCACCGCCTGCAGGGTCACCTGGTCCTCGGGGTGGGCCCAGCGGGCGGCCAGGTCCAACACCCCGCCGCGGCCGACCGCGGGCAGCTGGTGGCGGTCCCCGACCAGCGCCACCCTGGCGCCGGCCTCG
>NZ_VOHR01000634.1 GCF_009192725.1 Segeticoccus rhizosphaerae
GGACTCGGAAGAGATCCTGGGCGCACGAGTGCTCACCAACTGGCAGCTACCTGTCACCGAGTCTGCCTCAACGGGCCGAGCCGGTAACTCTCATTAGGGTGTGCTGGGTGGTCGGGCCGGGATCCTGCGTATCGCGGAGCGCGGCCGTGGCTGCAGCGCCCGCCGTCGCCCCCAGTTCGGCTGTTGCTGGCGCCAGACGCTGCGCCGTGCTGGCGTCGGTGGCGGACGTGTCCGCCGGCGCGGCGTTCTTGGTAACCGTGTGCTCAGCGTCGGGCCGGGTCGCGGCTTGAGGTGCCTCTGGCTCTGCCTGGTGGATGTCGGGTTCGCGGGCTCCGCCGGCGTGGCGGATCGCGGGTTCAGTCCGTTGAGCGGTGTCGGGGATGGTGAGGGTCCAGCCGACGTCGATGACGTCGGGGTCGGTCAGGTGTGCTCCGCCGGGTTGTACCGTGTCCCGCGATGCGGCGGCGATCTGCGGGTATCGGGTGGCGTCGCCGAGCTCGTCCTGGGCGATCTGCCAGAGGGTGTCCCCGGGCTGCACGGTGGCGGTGTGGGTCGGCCGTTCCGACGCGGCCTCGGGCCGGTGCGCCGTGTCCCGGTCCGGGGCGGGCAGCCGCAGGGTCGCGCCGGCAGGCAGGAATCCGGGGTCGTCGCCCAGGACGGTGCGGTTCAGCTCGACGATCTCGGGGTATTGCTGGCCGGATCCGAGGTGGGCGTGCGCGATCGACCAGAGGGTCTCGCCGGGCTGCACGGTGTGGGTGATCGTGGTGGGGCGGTCGCTGGCGTGGCCGTGGCCGGCTTGGTCCGGCTGGTCAGCCGGCGTTGGGTGCGCGTTCGGCGCGCGGTCGGCCACGGTGCGGTCCGGGGTCGCGGTCGATGCGGTCAC
>NZ_VOHR01000635.1 GCF_009192725.1 Segeticoccus rhizosphaerae
CGAGCGCCGCCGCCGCGAGCACGGCCGCGCCGGTCAGCGCGCCGGTGGTGCGCAGCCTGATCGGTGCCACGACGTTGCCTCCCGAGTGACGGTGTCTGCGACGCGTCCGCGCCACCACAGACGCACGACCCGGCGCGAGGGTTGGCGGTCGCGGATCACGTTCCGGTCACTTCCCGGCCGGCTGCCAAGGCATGATGCAGGCATGCCGACCGAGATCGACACCCTGACCGCGCTCGACCGTGCGCTTGCCGACCGCACGAGCCTGGCCGGGCTCCGGCTGCAGGACCTGGACCTGCGCGCCCGCGAGGAGCAGCTCCTCGCCCTGGACGACTTCGAGGGGCTCGTCGTGCTCGGCGGCGAGCTGTCGCCACGGCTGGAGCACCACCTGCGGCTCGGTCGGGCGATCATCTTCCCGACCGGACCGCGCTGTCCGGTCGACCCCTATCGCGCCCGGCTCTACACGCCGCACGAGCTCTACGAGGGGCTCGACCGGGAGGGCTACACGGCGACCCCGGACAACCGCGCCTACCGCTGGTCACTGGACACCGCGACGCGGCACGACGCCTTCGTGAGCCTGCTGCGCGCCATCCACGACGACTCCATCGGCGACGCCCTCGACGAGCTGGTCGCCGGCCGCCGCGTGGTGGGCGTCATGGGTGGGCACGCCGTCGAACGTGGTTCGCAGCAGTATGCCGCCGCCGCGCGCCTCGGTCACGGGCTCGCCGAGGCGGGTCTGCTGGTGGCCACCGGAGGCGGGCCGGGAGCGATGGAGGCGGCCAATCTGGGCGCCTACTGCCGCACCCACGACCGGCTCGACGCGGCCCTGGCGGCGCTGGCGGCGGTGCAAGGTCTGTTCACCCGTCGGTCCGGAGC
>NZ_VOHR01000636.1 GCF_009192725.1 Segeticoccus rhizosphaerae
GTGGCCGACGCGGCGATCGCCGGGCAGGCGGGCGAGGCGCTGCGGCTGCTGCGTCACGCGATCGCCAGCGGGGTCGACCCGGTGCCGATCGTCGCCGTGTTGGCCAGCCAGCTGCGCCAGGTCGTCAAGGTCGGGTCGGCCAGCCGAGGGCTGCGCTCGGCCGAAGTTGCCAAACAGCTCGGTATGGCGCCCTGGCAGGTCGACCGCGCCCGCCAGACCGCACGGGGCTGGGACCCCCAGGCGCTCGGCCGGTCGATCCAGGCCGTCGCGGCGGCCGACTTCGACGTCAAGGGCGGAGGCCGTGACCCGGTCTACGCGGTCGAGCGCGCCATCCTCACCATCGCCACGGAGCGTCAGGGCCGCACCGCCTGAGCGGCGGCCTCCGCTCAGGCCAACAGGTCCAGGCGGGTGGCGCCCGGTCCGGGTCGGGTCGCGAACGCGGACGCCGCAGCCGCTCGCGCCGGGAACCGCTCTCGGTAGCGGTCCAGCCAAGTGGCCCCGAAGCGTGCCGCGTCGTCGACCGGCACCATCGCCCAGACGCTGCCGCCGAAGCCGGCACCGAACGCGGACGCCGCCACCGCACCGAGCTCGCGGGCGGACCGGGCCAGCCAGATGGTCTCCGGGACCTGGTTGGCCAGACCCTGCTCGGCGCAGCGCTGCGAGGCGTCCACCAGTGGTCCCAGGGCGGCGAGGTCGCCGCGCTCCAGCGCCAGCCCGGCAGCCGGGATGATCCGCTCGGTCTCGTCGAGCAGCTGGTCGAGCCGCGCCGCGAGTGTGCGGTCGCCGGCCACCAGCGAACGCAGCAGGTCCGGTGCGTCCGGCGACGAGGCGGCCGCGGCCACCAGGCTCTCCGCGTCCTGTCCGGTGTGC
>NZ_VOHR01000637.1 GCF_009192725.1 Segeticoccus rhizosphaerae
CCACCTGCCCACGCCGCCGGACGCCACCACCTCCGATCCGGACGGTGCGCGCGGCGCGCGGGTGGACGGCATACCGGTGCACGCGCTGCGGCTGCGTGGACGGGTCGCCCACCAGGAGGTGCTCTTCGGGGCGGCCGGCGAGGCGCTGTCGCTGCGGCACGACTCCTTCGACCGCGTCAGCTTCATGCCGGGGGTGCTCACCGGTGTCCGCGAGGTCGCCTCGCGTCCGGGCCTGACCGTCGGGCTCGAGCACTACCTCGGGCTGGCCTGAGCGTGGCGGGAGGTATGCCGTGAGCGTCGCCCGCGAGCGCCTCACCGCGCTGGTCACCTTCGCGATCCTGGTCTTCTACGCGGGCACCATCGGATGGCGCGGCGTGCTGCTCGTGCTCGACGGCCGGTGGCAGTCGGTGCTGCTCGGCCTCGGCGTCATCATCATCCCGCTCGTCGCGCTCTACGCGATCTGGCGGTTGGTCCTGTTCGCCCGCGACGGCGAGCGGATGATGCAGCACCTGCGATCGGGGGCCGAGCCGCACGCGCGCGACGAGCAGTGGCGGGCACACCTGGCCAGGGCGGAGGAGTGCCGGGTCGCGCGCGACCGCCAGGGTGAGCAGTCGGCATACCGGCAGGCGGTGCGGGCCTGGCGACTCTCCCGGTCCTGACCATCCGCCGCTGCGATGGCCCGGGGCTGACCTCGCTCAGGACGTCCTGCGTTCGGGCGGTCGGGGCACCCACACCGCAGGACGTCCTGAGGCTCGACCCGCAGGTCAGCCCCAGCCGAGCGCACGCAGTGCCGCCGCTGTCGCCGCGGCCAGGATGATGACCACGAGGAAGGGGGCGCGCAGCAGCAGCGCCACGACCGCCACGCCG
>NZ_VOHR01000638.1 GCF_009192725.1 Segeticoccus rhizosphaerae
GAAGAAATCGGCGCGGGCGGTCCGGGCCGCCGGCCGCGGGATGACCGGCGCCGCCGCCGTGCTGCGGCAGGACATGACCGCGTTCGAGTCCGGGCTGCGCGCCGCCGAACTCGACCTGACCGGCTGGCTCGACCCCGGGAAGCTGGCGCGGCTGCTGCGCCGCGCCTACGACCCCGCCGGCGCCGACCCGCTCGGGGGCACCGACCTCGGGATGGACCTGGCGACCGCCGGACCCGTCGCCGTCCAGGAGCACTGGGACCACCTGCGGCACGACTCCGGCTACTCGGCCGTGCTCTGGGTCAGCGAGTGGCCCCGCATCCAGGTGCCCGCCCACTTCCTGCACGCCCTGGTCTTCACCCCCGGCGTCCGCAAAACCCTCTCCATCACCGCCACACCCCTCTCGACGGCCGCGGCGATGCGCGACATCCGCAAGGCCAAGGTCGAGTACCTGACCGACGCCGCGCAGAAGAGCCGGATCGGCGCGATCGCCGACCTGGCCGACGCCGCCGAACTGAACGACGTGATGGACCGCGAACAAGCCCTGATCAGCGGCCACGCCGACCTGCGGTTCACCGGCCTGGTCGCCGTCACCGCCACCACCAAAGACGAACTGGACGCCGCCGTCTCCCAAATCCAGCGCGCCGCCACCCAAACCGGCTGCGAGACCCGCCTGCTGGCCGGCCGGCAGGCGCGGGCGTTCACCGCCGCCGCCCTGCCGCTGGCCCGGAAGGTGCACTGACCATGCCCGAACACGACCACTCCACCACGCACTCCTCCGCCTTCTTCACCCCGCCCGGCGGCTCCCGCCGGGCCCGGCGCGCCCAGGCCAAGGCCGCCAAGAAGCTGACCGCGGTG
>NZ_VOHR01000639.1 GCF_009192725.1 Segeticoccus rhizosphaerae
CCTGGTCACCACCGCCGGGTCGGCGCCGGCTCTGGCACTCCCCACCCCCGCGGTCACCCCCGCCACCGCGGCGGTGACGGTCGCCTCTGGCGGCACCTCGGGCACCTCCGACACGGCGCTCGGCGCCCTGCCGGATCCGTCCTTCCGGAGCGCCGATCCCACCGCGTCCTCCGAGCCTTTCGTGTCCGCTGCCTCCGCCGACGACTGCCTGCCCCGCCCCGGATGGCGCCCCGCCAGGGCCGAGGTCCGTCGGGAGTCGTCCGAGGTCTCCTTGGTCAGCGGCTGTCCGGCCGACGCCGCGCCGACGGACGCGTCGCGGCTGGTCGTGCACCGGGGCGACTCCCTCTGGTGGATCGCCGCGCGCGCTCTCGGTCCCGAGGCCACCGCGTCCGAGATCGCCCGCGCCTGGCCGCGCTGGTATGCCGCCAACCGTCACGTGATCGGTGACGACCCCGACCTGCTGCTGCCCGGTCAGGTCCTCACCGCACCCCAGGAGGTCCAGTGATGGGTGCCGCGCCCGTTCCCGACGACCCGCCGCTGCGTGTGCGGCCGATTCCACGGTCGACCCCGCGCCGGTTGCGCTCGGTCCCCGAGCTGCCCACCCGGCCGCCGGAGTTCGTACAGGGCACCCTCGCCGTCGACTTCCGCCACCGCGACGAGGACCCCTACTTCGGGCCGCAGGCCACGTCCACACCGGACCTGCCCGACCCGCAGACCTGGGTGAGCCAGCTGTCGCAGGCGATCATCGAGACCACAGCCGGACTGCGCCCTCCGGCGCAGCTCTTGCGCTGGCTCACCCCCGAGGTCCACGCCATGGTGGCGCGGCGGGCCGGAGTGGCCGCGCGCCGGGGCGCG
>NZ_VOHR01000064.1 GCF_009192725.1 Segeticoccus rhizosphaerae
CGCCGTCACCAGCGCACCGGCGGCGTGGGCCGCCTCCGTCAGCGCCTGCCAGTCCCGGACCTGCCCGTCGGCGCCGGGGTACTGCACCAGCACGCCGAACACCGACCGGCCGCCGGCCGCTCGCTCCAGCGACTCCTGGTCGGAGACGCCTTCGAGGTCGGCCACGACGACGTCGAGACCCAACGGCTCGGCACGGGTCGAGATCACGGCGACCGACTGCGGCATGGTGTGCCGATCCACGAGCAGCACGGCATCGCTCGGGGCCTTGCTGGCCCGGCGCATCAGGGTCATCGCCTCGGCCGCAGCCGTCCCCTCGTCGAGCAGCGACGCCCCCGCGGTCGGCAATCCGGTCAGATCGCTGACGATGGTCTGGAAGTTGAGCAGCGCCTCGAGCCGTCCCTGGGAGATCTCGGGCTGGTAGGGGGTGTAGGCGGTGTACCACGCCGGGTTCTCGAGGATGTTGCGCCGGATCACCGCCGGGGTGTGGGTGCCGTAGTAGCCGAGGCCGATCATCGAGGTGAGCACGGTGTTGCGCGCGGCCAGGCCACGCAGCTCCTCGATGACCGCCGGCTCGGAGGGGGCGGGCTCGACCCGCAGCGGCTCGGCGCTGCGGATCTGCGAAGGCATCGCGGTCTCGAGCATCGCCTCGATCGACGGCTGCCCGATGGCTCGGAGCATCGTCTCGACGTCGGAGCTCGACGGGCCGACGTGACGGGACACGAAGTCGGGGCTGGCGAAGAGGTCGTCGGTGGCGGAAGTGGGGGTGACGTGGTCGGACACGAGGGCTCCTGTCGCAGGCGTGGCTGGCGCCTCCCCCTCTGTCACCGTGCAGACGACGGTATGCCGGGTGCCTGGTTCCAGAGTTGCCTCACCCACGTGGTCCTGGCGCCTGAGAGGTTCCGGGGAGTTTGCCCCTTCGGCGCCTCGCCGGTGCGGCGAGGTCTCTCCCACGCAGGGTTGTCAGCGGCCACAATCTATCAGCGCCACACGCTCTTCCCGGCCACGGCGTCGCGCTCCTTGACAGCGGGGTCGCTGCCCTGCGTCGCCGCTCAGCGCCTGTGGTCGCGCTCCTTGGCAGCGGGGTCGCTGCGCTCCATCCTCGCTGCCCTGCGTCGCCGCTCAGCCGGTCTTGCGGGCCTGGCGACGGGCACGCAGCTCATCGTCGGGGTGGGCAGCCGGTACGTCGTCGTCGGCCCGCTCGCCCGGCAGCTGCGCGAGCTCGCCCTCGACCTCGTGCCAGACCTTGCCCACCGCGATGCCGAAGACGCCCTGCCCGCCCTTGACCAGGTCGATGACCTCGTCGTCTGACGTGCACTCATAGACGCTGGCACCATCGCTCATCAGGGTGATCTCGGCCAGCTCGGACACGCCGCGCTCACGCAGCTGGGTCACCGCGACCCGGATCTGCTGCAGCGAGACGCCGGTGTCCAGGAGTCGCTTGATGATCTTGAGGACCAGGATGTCGCGAAAGCTGTAGAGCCGCTGGGTGCCGGAGCCGGACGGGTTGCGCACCGTCGGCTCGAGCAGGCCGGTGCGCGCCCAGTAGTCCAGCTGCCGGTAGGTCACGCCGGTCGCCCGGCAGGCCGTCGGTCCTCGGTAGCCGACGTCTTCGCGCAGCTCGGGGAGGTCGTCGGTGAACAACAGGCCCTGGGCGGCAGCGGGCACCTTCTGGGCCGGTTGCTGCGCGTGTCCGGTGGAGCTCACGCCATACCTCCGTGTCCGTGGTGCCGTGGGACTCAGTGGGACGCGGGAGGCGGCCGACGGAAACGACACCGTGGTGATTTCTGCAGACGTTACGGTCGGGCCGGTGCCACGTCAATCACCCTGACGCGAACTGTCCCGGCGTGTCGACACCCTCACCGTCAAGTTGAGGTAGAGGATGAATGGACTCGGGTCACGGCGGTGGTTCGCCGCCCTGTTCGAAGTCTTCGGGCGTGACGTGGTCCAGGAACTCACGGAAGCGCTCGACCTCGTCGTCCTCGTCCGGGGTGATCGCGACGCCGGCCTCGTCCAGCAGGCTGTCCTCGACCAGGATGCGGCTGCCGGTGCGCAGGGCCAGGGCGATGGCGTCGGAGGACCGAGCGCTGATCTCGACCCCTCCGTCGACGACTAGGCTGGCGAAGTAGATGTTGTCCGTGAGGGCCACGATGCGGACCTCGGTCAACGTGTGACCGAGGGCGTCCAGGAGGTTCTTCATCAGGTCGTGCGTCAACGGCCGAGGCGGCTCGACCCCCTGCTGCGCGTAGGCGATCGCGGTGGCCTCCGGCGCGCCGATCCAGATGGGCAGGTAGCGCTCGCCGCCGCGCTCCCGCAGCAGCACGATCGGGTTGTTGGTCGGCATCTCGACGCGGACGCCGAGGACATCGAGCTCTCTCACCCCTTCACCGTACCCGCTCGGGCAGCCCGTGTCCTCGCGCGAGGCGGCGGGTTCAGCGGCGGATCGTGCGGCCGCTCAGGGCAATCGGTCAGCCCGAGGCCAGGCCGGACCGCACCAACCCGGTGTGCAGCGCCACGCACCAGGCCAGGACCTCGGTCGTGGGGTCCTCCGCCGTGCCGTGCGCCGGCGCGCTGCCCCGACGCCGGCGCAGGGGGCTGACCACCTGCTGCACCAGGCCGATCTCGCGGTCGGCAGCGGTGCGGAAGGGCCGCAGGTGTCGTGGTTCGACGCCGTATGCCGCGAGCGCGCCGGCCGCGCGGGCCACGGCCAGATCGCCCTCGCCGTAGTGACCGTCCCCGTCCGTGCGCAGGAGCCCGAAGGTGGAGAGGGCCTCGAAGGTCGGGCCGTCGAGCTCGGCGGCCTCGCGCAGCTCGGCAGCGGTCAGCCGGAGGTCAGAGCGCGGACGCAACTGCTCAGGAGTCGGGAGGGTCGGGTCCGGCTCGGCCGGAGGTACGGCCGGTCGGGCACCGCCTGATCCGTCACCCGGAGGCGTGAGGCCCCGATCGAGCGCGCCCAGCGCCTCGCGGATCACCTTGAGCGGCCAGAACCGGTCGCGCTGGGCGGTGAGGATGTAGCGCAGTCGCTCCACATCCTCCGGGGAGAAGGAGCGGTAGCCCGACCCGGTGCGTTGCGGCGTGATCAGCCCCTCGGCCTCCAGGAAGCGAATCTTGGAGATGCTGACGTCGGGGAATTCCGGCTGCAGCTGGGCGAGGACGGCGCCGATGCTCAGCCCGCGGGCACTCACTGACCGCGTCGGGCCGCGCCGTAGTAGACCAGCCGGAACTTGCCGATCTGCACCTCGTCGCCCGTGACCAGCGTGGCCTGGTCGATACGCTCGCGGTTGACGTAGCTGCCGTTGAGCGAACCGACGTCTGCGACGGCGTAGCCGTCACCCTCGCGGCGGAAGACGGCGTGCTTGCGGGAAACGGTCACGTCGTCGAGGAAGATGTCGCTGTCGGGGTTGCGCCCGACGGTGATTTCCTGCGCGTCCAGCAGGAACCGCGCGCCGGTGTTGGGTCCACGCAGCACCACCAGCAGCGCCGTGCCGGGGCGGAGCGCCTCGATGGTTGCCTGGTCCTCCGATGGAAGAGGCGGTTCGCCCTCGAACGCCTTCTCCCGCAGCTCCGGCTCTTCGACGCCGGGCAGGTGCACCGTCGTCCGGTCGCTTGACGACGAGGACGGGTGCTCGGAATCGTGCTCGGTCATGAAGGGCACCTGCTTTCGGGGCGGCGGGACTGGCGGAAGGGGCGCCGACACCTCAACCCTAGATGACGGCGGCCCCGCCGCGTGAGGGGTATCCACCGATTCCGGGTCAACCCGGGCGAGAAGTCGGCATCCTGCCCGGTGCGTCTGCGGAGCCGGCCGGGACCCGGCTCCGCGCCGAGGCTCAGCCGAGCTGGGCGCGGTAAGCCTCGACGTCGAGCAGCTCCTCCGTTGCGTCCGGGTCGGCGAGCTTCACGTCATACATCCAGCCCTCGCCGTAGGGGTCGGTGTTGATCTGCTCGGGGGCGGCGTCGAGTCCCTCGTTGACCCCGACCACTTCACCGGCGAGTGGCGCGTAGAGGTCGCTGACCGACTTGGTCGACTCCACCTCACCGCACGCGTCCCCGACTGCGATGGTGTCCCCCACCGAGGGCAGGCTCACGTAGACGACGTCACCGAGCGCGTCCTGAGCGAAGGCCGTGATGCCAACCCGAGCCACGCCGTCGCCCTGGTCGCGCACCCACTCGTGCTCTGCGGTGTAACGCAGATCCTGCGGGTAGTCCAAATCGCTCATGACGCTCCTCGAGAAGGGTGACGGGTCACTGGGTGGGGGTGGCCGTGGGTACCGGCTGAGCGTAACGATGCGCGGGAGGCGAGTGCAATGCATCGATGTGGATGGTCTGCGATTGGGTGATGGTGGGGTGTCCCCCGAGCTGACGCACGTTCTCCGCCAGCCCGCCGGGGATCGCCATCGCCGCCGCCATGGTGTGCGGGTCACCGATCGCCAGGATCCGGTATGGCGGTCGCACGCCCACACCGTCCACCTGCACCGTCCCGTCCTGGGCCGTGCCGAAGTAGGTGCTCGCGACGACGCGCACCGGACCGATCTGCACCGCCTCCGCGCCCGCGTCCCGCAGTTCCTGCAACGCGTCGAGCAGGACCGAGTCGGTGATCTCGTGACGCGGATCGCCGATGGTGATGGTGATCCCCGGGCCCTTGGCGGGGACCGTGCCCGCGAGGACCTCCAGCGAGGACAGCCGCTCCCTCGCGGCCTTGCGGGCCTCGCGGTCGCTGGCCCCACCGCTGACCAGCTCGTCGCGGGTGCGCCGCAGCTGCGCCGCGTCCTTGTCGAGCCGGTCGGACCGCTGGCTCACGTCGTCGAGGAGGCCGACCAGCTCGGTCTGGCGCAGGGCGTCCAGGCCCTCCGAGCGGGTCTGGCGCACCTGGGTCACGATGGCGAAGCCCAGCAGCAGGGCGAGGACGGTGGCCAGCGCGTTCGCCTTGGTGGCGCGCGGCGCGCCCATGCGCACGAGCCGGCGCCACCCGGTCGCGCCGCCGCTCATGCTCGTGGTCGCGCTCCTCGGCGGCGGGTTCGCTCCGCTTCCTTCTCGCCGCTCATCGTCGCCGCGGCTCCGTGTGGGGTGGTTCATGCGTGGAAGAGGTGTCGACGGATGCTCGCCACGTTGGAGAAGATCCGGATGCCGAGCACGACCACGACCCCCGTGGACAGCTGCGAACCCACCCCGAGCTGGTCGCCGAGGAAGACGATGAAGGCGGCGACGACCACGTTGGACAGGAACGAGATGACGAAGACCTTGTCGTTGAAGATGCCGTCGAGCACCGCCCGGACCGCGCCGAAGACGGCGTCCAGGGCGGCGATCACCGCGATCGGCAGGTAGGGCTGCATCCACACCGGCACGGTGGGATGGAACAGCAGCCCGACGAGGATGCCGACGACCATGCCGATGGCTGGGATCACGATGCGTCCTCGGAGGTGGGCGTGGTCGGTGGGGTCGAGGTGGTGCTCCTCGTGGGCACGGGCTTGGCCACGCGCAGCTGCAGGGACGGTGACGCCGGGACCTGCAGCGACTGCTCCGTCTTGACCGTCGCCTGGATGCCGAAGGTCTCCTGCAGCGACGAGAGGTAGTGCCCGCCGCTGCCCCGCGAGAAGGTGGTGGGCATCGTATCGGGGTCGCCGATCGCTGTGATCACGTAGGGCCGGGTCAACGGCCGGAAGTTGACCAGGATCGCCTCACCGGCGAACCGGATCGCGGACTGGGCGGTGAGCCGTTGCCCGTTGATCGAGACCGCCTCCGCCCCCGCCTTCCACAAGCCGTTGACGATGATCTGCAGGTCCCCCGACGTGACCCGTCCGGCGTTCTCCTCCGTCTGGGTCCTGGGGTCGACGTCGCCGTCTGCCGCGGCCTGGTCCGGCCTGGCGTCGTCGATGGTCAGGAGCACTCCCGGCCCGGTCAGGGGCACGGCGCCGACTCCTCGCGCGGTCGCGGTGAGCTGCTCCGCGAGCTGGGACTCGTGGCCCCGGACCAGCGCCTGCTGCTGGGCCTGCTGGATCTGCGCCCGCAGCGCCGCGATGGTGGCGGCCTGCCGGTCACCATCCGCCTGCCGGGACTCGATCTGGGCGATCAGGCGCTGCTTGGCCTCGGCGGCGGCGGTGGTCGGCACCCGCAGGGACAACGCCGCCACGGCCACGAGGAAGCCGATGACGACCGCCGTGAGCAGCAGCATCGGGGTCCGCGTGCCCGACGTCCGGGGCCTGCCCGCGCGCTCCCGGGCGTCGGCCTCGGCGGCATACCCCGGATCGAGGGGTCGGCGCATCATCTCGTTGAGCAGGGTCATCGAGGCGTCGACCGGGCGACGCGCGGCCGGTGCGGACTGGTCGCTCACCGTCGCTCCCGGCCGCCCGCGGCGTCACGCACCATCTGGCGCACGTGCACGGCATACATGATCCCGGCAACCCAGTAGAGGACCGTTCCCCACCAGGCGAAGGCCCAGCCGATGACCAGGACCACCGTCGCCGCCGTGCTCCCACCCTGGCCGAGCAGGATGAGGGGGAAGGCGCTGAGCAGGTTGAACGTGGCTGCCTTGCCGATGAAGTGGACGGGTGGCAGCGGAAGGTGGTGGGCCCGGAGCACCGGACCCAGCGCGGCGATGAAGACCTCGCGCGCGAGCAGCACGCCCACCAGCCACCACGGGATCGCGTCGACCCAGCCGAGTCCGAGCAACGTCGCCAGGATGTAGAGGCGGTCCGCGAGCGGATCGAGGACCTGGCCGACGCGGGTGACCAGCCCGTAGCGCCGCGCGATCTTGCCGTCGAGGTAGTCGGTGACCCCCGAGACCATGAGCACCACCGCCGCCCAGGTGGTGTGTGAGCCGTCGATCAGCAGCCACAGGAACAGCGGCACGCCGACCAGCCGGAGCAGGGACAGGACGTTGGGCACGGTCAGGACCCGGTTGCTCACCACGAGGTGGCCCTCGTGGCCGTCGACCGGCCGCGCCCGCTGCGACGGTGGCCCGCCGACATCATCCCTCACGCCCCAGAGCCTAAGCGGTGCTCGGCGATTCCCGCGTAGGCGACCTCCCGCCCAACACGCTGTGAATCTGCTTGACCCTGTGCACCGCCCCTGTGAGTCTCGAGCGCATGCCACCTTCGCAGGATGGGTCCCTGCTGCCCGCTTCCCCCACGCCTGGTGTCGGCCTGACCGTCCGCGACGTCACCAAGCGGTATGGCGACACGCTCGCTGCCGATGCCATGTCGCTCGACCTGGCGCCCGGTGAGGTCCTCGGGTTCGTCGGGAGCAACGGCGCCGGCAAGAGCACACTGATGCGGATCATCCTGGGGGTGCTGGCGTCCGACTCCGGGCAGGTCCTGTGGCAGGGCACACCCATCACCGCCGACGGTCGGCGACAGATCGGTTACATGCCTGAGGAGCGCGGGCTCTACCCGCGGATGAGGGTCGGCGACCAGCTGCACTACCTGGCGCGGCTGCACGGCCTGTCATCCTCCGACGCCGACACCTCGGTGGACCGGTGGCTCGCACGCCTCGGCATCGCCCACTACCGCGGCAGCGAGGTGCAGAAGCTCAGCCTCGGCAACCAGCAGCGCGTGCAACTGGCGGCGGCGATGGTCCACGACCCCGTCCTCCTCGTGCTGGACGAGCCGTTCTCCGGCCTGGACCCGATCGCCGTGGACGTGATGAGCCAAGTGCTGCGTGACACCGCTGCCCGGGGGGTCCCCGTCATCTTCTCGAGTCATCAGCTCGAGCTCGTCGAGCGGCTGTGCGACCGGGTCGCGATCGTCCGCCGTGGCCGGGTCGTGGCGGCCGGCACGGTTGACGAACTGCGCTCTGGCAGCGCGATGCAGCTGGTCATCGATGCGCCCGGCGCGCGACCGGGGTGGGCCGACGGGCTCGCCGGGGTCGCCGTCCACGACAGCGGCGGGACGGTGACTGTCCTCGAGCTGTCGCCCGGCACGGACGAGCAGGCCGTGCTGAAGGCGGCGCTCGCCACCGGCCCGGTCCGCTCGTTCGCGCCGCGGCAGCCCTCGCTCGCCGAGTTGTTCCGCCACGTCGTCTCCGAGGAGGTGACGGCATGACGGGCACCTCCTCCGCCGCCCCCGGGCGCTTCGGACCGGTCTGGCTCGTGGCCACCCGTGAGATCCGCACACGGTGGGAGTCGAAGGCCTGGCGCCTCATCACCCTGGTCACCCTGATCGCGGTCGTCGGCTTCGTGGTCGTCATGAAGTTGGTCTCTGGTGGTGGCCCGGACGCGACTGTCGGCTATGTCGGCGGACAGGCGGTCGGACAGCAGATCACGGCGAGCGGGAAGGCGACCGGCCTGGAAGTGGAGACCAGGAAGGTGAGTGCGGACGCGGGACGGCAGCAGGTCCGCGACGGCGACCTCGACGCCTTGGTGCGCATCGACCCTCGAGGCGTGGTCCACGTCACGGCGAAGCGGGAGCTGGGCAGCGACGTCGAGGCGGCGGTGACCGCGCTGGCCCAGCAGACCGCCATCCACGAGCAGGTCACCAAGCTCGGCGGCGACCCGGCGACCTTCGAGCGGGCGGTGGCGGCGGCCCATCCGCAGGTGACCAACCTGGAGCCGCCGCGCACGTTCTCACCGGATCAGCTGGCGCTGGGCGTCATCGCCGGCGTCCTCATCTACCTCTCGCTGATGATGAACGGTCAGATCGTGGCGCAGGGAGTCGTGGAGGAGAAGTCCAGCCGCGTCGTCGAGCTGCTGCTGGCAGCGGTCCGGCCCTGGCAGCTCATGGCCGGCAAGGTCCTGGGCATCGGCTTGCTGGGACTCGCACAGATGGTCGTCATCGCCGGCGGCGGAGCGATCGCCGCCGTCGCCACCGGGGTCCTGACCATCTCGATCGCGGCCACCGCGAGTGTGGTGGTCTGGCTGGTCGTCTGGTTCGTCCTTGGGTTCTTCGCCTACGCCCTGGTCTTCGCGGCGGCCGGAGCCCTGGTCTCGCGTCAGGAGGACGTCGGCGGTGTCGTGATGCCGCCCCTGATGCTCGTCATCCTCGGTTATGTCATCGGGGTCTCGGTCCTGCCCAGCGACCCCGCCAACGGGGTCGTGCGCGTGCTCTCCTGGCTGCCCGTCTTCTCCCCGACGCTGATGCCGATCCGGGTGGCGATGGGCGGGGTGCCGGCCTGGGAGCTGGTGCTCGCGGTCGCCCTCATCGTGCTGGCGATCCCGGGGCTGATCTGGGTCGCCGCCCGGATCTACAGCAACGCCGTGCTCCGCACGGGAGCCAGGGTGAAGGTCAGGGACGCGTTCCGTCCCCTCTGACCGGGTGCAGCTCGGGTGCCGCGCGCTCAGGCCGGCGCGGCTCCGTCGCCGTCGGGGTTGCCTTCGGCAGACGGCCCTGGGTCGGGCACCTGCGGGGGTGCCGCCTGCCGCCCGAGGGCGACCACGGCCGTGGAGGCCGCCACGCCAGTCGCCAGCGAGGCCAGCGCCCACCAGGGACCCGACATCTTGCGGCCCATCACCGCGTCGAGCGACAGGTCGCCCGGACCGGTCTCGGCCAAGGCGGTGAGCGCGGCGATGATCGTGCCGTTGAACTCATAGCCGCCGTTGGCGTTCCAGAACCCGTTGGGCAGGTGGACCGTGCGGATGGCGGTGGCCATGACACCGGTCAGGGCGGCAGTGGCCACCGGGGTGGCCAGGCCGGCGGCCAGCAGCGCTCCGCCGGCCGTCTCGGTCGCACCGGCAGCGAACGCGTTGCGGCGGGTCGGGTGCAGCCTCAGGGATCGCATCATCCCCTCGGTGCCCTCCATTCCCGGTCCCTCGAACCAGCCGAAGAGCTTCTGCGTTCCGTGGCCGATGAAAAGACCACCGATGAACGCCCGTGCGACAAACCGTGCGATGTGCATGTCTGCACTCCTCCCAGTGGGAACTGACTCGACCCTACGACCAGCGCCGCCCAGCCGCTACCTCAGACCGTGGTGGCCCTGTGCCGCGGGCCGGTCGGGATCGCCACCAGCCAAGGAGGTGAGGACGCCGTCCCGAACGCCCCCCGCGGCGCGGTGCCCCACGGCCGCGGGCTGTGGGGCGGCGCTCCCGGGGGCCTGCTCCTGCCGCTCGGTGTGCACGTACTTCCCGCCACGCAGGGCCGAGGCCAGCGCAGCGATCACGCACGCCGCGATCGCAAACGCGAAGGCGACCCCCAGGCCGTCGGAGAAGGGACCGGAGATCAGCGAGGGGAAGAAGCTGCGACCGGTCAGGTAGTGCGCGTTCGCGGCGGGCAGCTGGCCAAGGACCTGCGGACCGAGGAGCGTCTGCACCGGGTTGTAGCCGAGCAGTGAGGAGAAGAGCACCCCCACCGGCGGGAGCTGCGCCACCTTGTCGGCGGCATCGGCCGGGACGCCCTGAGCGGTGAGGCCGGTGGCCAGCGTGTGCGGGAGTGACCTCGCGAGGCCGGTGATCATCAGCGAGAAGAAGATGCCGATGGACAGCACCATGGCGGAGTTCTGGAAGGTGGTGCTCATCCCGGCGCCGACGCCGCGCTGGCCCGGCGGGAGGCTGTTCATGATGCCCGCGCGGTTGGGCGCGGCGAACAGCCCCATCCCGATGCCGTTGACCAGCAGGGCCAGGGCGAACAGCCAGTAGCCGAAGTCGACGGGAAGCAGCAGCAGCCACACGAAGCTGCCGGCGGCCACCAGCATGCCGACGGTGGCGAAGGTTCGGGCACCGAACCGGTCGGAGAGCCAACCCGAGGTGGGACCCGCGACGAGGAACCCCGCCGTCAACGGCAGCATGTAGATGCCGGCCCACAACGGCGTCGACTCAAAGGTGTAGCCGTGCTGGGGCAGCCAGATCCCCTGCAACCAGATGATCAGGATGAACATCAGGCCGCCGCGACCCAGGGCCCCGAGCAGGCTTGCCAGGTTGCCCGCCAGGAAGGCCCGGATCCGGAACAGTCCCAGGTGGAACATCGGCTCGCGGACCCGCGTCTCCACGACACCGAAGACGCCCAGCACCATCACCCCTCCGACCAGCGCGACGAGCACCCACGGGTTGGTCCAGCCCATGGTGTGCCCGCCGTAGGGCTGGATGCCGTAGGTGATGCCGACCAGGACGGCGATCAGACCCGCCGCGAAGGTCGCGTTGCCCCACCAGTCCATCTCCGCATGTCTGCGCACCCCCGTGTCGTGCAGCTTGAGGTAGGCCCACACCGTGCCGAACACCCCGATCGGCACCGAGACCAGGAAGACCAGGTGCCACTCGATGGGAGCGAGCAGGCCACCGACGATCAGCCCGATGAACGAACCGGCAATCCCGGCAACCTGGTTGAGGCCCAGTCCCAGACCGCGCTGGTCGACCGGGAAGGCGTCGGTGATGATCGCGTTGGAGTTGGCCATCAGCATCGCCCCGCCGACCCCCTGCAGGATCCGCATCAGGATCAGCCAGAGCACCGCCGGCGTACCGTGCATCCAGGTCACCGACAGCAGGATGGAGAACACGGTGAAGACCGCGAACCCGGCGTTGTACATCTTGACCCGGCCGTACATGTCCCCGAGTCGCCCGAAGCCCACCACCAGCACGGCGGTGACCACCATGTAACCCATGATCAGCCAGAGCAGCAGACTGGTGTTGCCCGGCTCGAGCGGGTTGATGCCCACACCCCGGAAGATGTCCGGCAGCGCGATCAGCAGGATCGACATGTTGATGGTGGCCATCAGGACCCCGAGCGTGGTGTTGGACAGCACCACCCACTTGTAACGAGGGCTCACGACGTCGCGCGCGGCCCTCTCCTGTCGCGCTCGTGCCCTCGTCGACTCGGTATGCCGTCCGCTCATCTGTGTCCCTCCGCGGCCCGACCGAGGCCTCCAGCGTGCGATTAGTTGCCTTCGGTTAACTAATCTACTCCGCCGCGCTCCGGAACGTTGCGCACCCACCGGTTCGGGGCATGGCAAGGGCCCACACACCGACCTGTTGTGTGGGCCCTCGACCTCGAGTGCTCCCAGTCGGGATGACAGGATTTGAACCTGCGACCCCCTGACCCCCAGTCAGGTGCGCTACCAAGCTGCGCCACATCCCGTTGTTCAGTTGTCGGGCGTGGCAGAGGGCCAAACTCAATCAACCCCACCAGTCGAGGGCGCTACCAAGCTGCGCCACGTCCCGGGAAGCTCCCGAAGGAGCGATCAGAACTCTAGCGCACGCACTCCCCCGGTTCCGAATCGCCACAGCGCATGTCCGGCCCGGCCGTGGCGGGGTGGTGACTCACCGGCGACGACGCTTCTCGCGCACCCTGACGGACACTTCGATCGGGCTGCCCTCGAAGCCGAACTCCTCACGCAACCGCCGCTCGATGAAGCGGCGGTAGCCGGCCTCGAGGAAGCCGCTCGCGAAGACCACGAACCGTGGCGGCCGGGTCGACGCCTGCGTCGCGAACAGGATCCGCGGTTGCTTGCCGGAGCGCACCGGGTGCGGGTGGCCGGCCACGATCTCGCCCAGGAAGGCATTGAGGCGGCCGGTCGGAATCCGCGTGTCCCAGGAGTCCAGTGCGGTCTCGATCGCCGGGACGAGCCGGTCCATGTGCCGGCCGGTGCGGGCCGAGATGTTGACACGGGGCGCCCAGGGCACCTGCACGAGCTCCTTCTCGATTTCGCGCTCGAGGTAGTAGCGGCGCTCCTCGTCGAGCAGGTCCCACTTGTTGTAGGCGATGACGAGGGCGCGGCCGGAGTCGACGACCTGCTGGATCACGCGCACGTCCTGCTCGGCGATCGGTTCCTCGGCGTCGATGAGCACCACCGCCACCTCGGCCTTCTCGAGTGCGGTCTGGGTGCGTAGCGAGGCGTAGAAGTCCGCGCCGCGGGTCTGGTGCACCCGGCGCCGGATTCCCGCGGTGTCGACGAACCGCCAGGTCTTGCCGCCGAGCTCGATCATCTCGTCGACCGGGTCGCGGGTGGTCCCGGCGACGGGGTCGACCACGACCCGGTCCTCCCCCGCGAGCTGGTTGAGCAGGCTGGACTTGCCGACGTTCGGCCGGCCGAGGAGCGCCACGCGTCGCGGGCCGCCCCGTGAGTAGGCACCGGAGACGCCCGAGACGTCGGGCAGGGCCTCGAGCAGTGCGTCGAGCACGTCTCCGCTGCCGCGGCCGTGCAGCGCCGAGACCGGCCAAGGCTGCCCGAGCCCGAGCGACCACAGCATGGCGGCGTCGGCCTCCGCGCGCAGGTCGTCCACCTTGTTGGCGACCAGCACGACGGGCTTGCCCGACCGCCGCACCAGCTTGACGACCGCCTCGTCGGTGTCGGTCGCGCCGACCGTCGCGTCCACGACGAACATGACGACGTCCGCCATCTCGACGGCGACCTCCGCCTGCTCGGCGACCCGCAGGTGGATGCCGCGGGCGTCCACCTCCCATCCCCCGGTGTCGACCAGCGTGAAGCGGTGGCCGGTCCACTCGGCGTCGTAGGCGACCCGGTCACGAGTCACTCCGGGCACGTCCTCGACCACGGCCTCGCGGCGGCCGAGGATCCGGTTGACCAGGGTCGACTTGCCGACGTTCGGGCGGCCGACGACCGCCACCACGGGTCGGGTCTCCCCCGCCTCCAGCTCAGCGCCGGAGTCTTCCCGCTCGATGAGGTCGCGGTCCTCGTCGCTGAGCTCGAACTCCTCCAGCCCCGCACGCAGGACGCGCTCGACGTCGCCCCCACCGTCGTCCTGCGGCGGCGCGGCGCTCGCGTCGTCGGCGGGGGTGTCGGTCTGCTGCTCGTTCACGGGCAGGGGCCCTTCAGGTCGTGGTGCGGGGGGTTGAACTACCCATTGTCGCTCACGTCGGACGGTGGTCGCTCCGGCAGCGCCATGCCGACCCGCTCGACGGTGGTCTGCACGTGCTCGGTCATGGCGACGCGCATCTGCTCGGTAGCGATCCGTCGCTGGTCACGACCCGGGAGTCCGGGCTGCCCCTTGAGGGTGAACGGCTCGCCGAAGGCCACGATGACCCGACTCCTGGGGCCCGGCAGCGAGCCACGGGCGTCCCGCTTGCGGGTGCCGAGCAAGGTGACCGGCACGACCGGGGCTCCGGTGCGCAGTGCGAGCCACGTCGCCCCCTGGTGGATGTGCGCGACGTCGCCGCGACCGCGGGTGCCTTCCGGAAAGACCCCGACCACCCGGTCGTCATCGAGGGCCGACACGGCCGTCATGAGGGCGTTGCGGTCACCGGTGGTGCGGTCGATCGGGATCTGGCCGAGGGCCCGCAGCAACCAGCCGACGAAACCGTGGAACAGCTCCTTCTTGACGATGATGTTGGCGGCGCGGGGGGCTGTGCCGAACAGCAGTGGGCCGTCGAGGAACCCGAGGTGGTTGGACACGAGGATTGCCGCTCCGCGCCGCGGCACCCGGTCCCTGTCGACCACCTGCACGTCATACAGCGTGCGGAAGACGACCTGCCCGAGCCGCCACCCGATGATCGACCGGCGTCGGTGCGGCGCCGGGTAGCGTTCAGCCACAGTGCTGCCCGGTCTTGGTGGCCACCACGCCCAGGACCGCCTCGACCGACTGCTCGAAGGTCAGGGCAGAGGTGTCGACGGTCTCCACCCCGGGCGCCGCCTCCATGAACTGCGAGACCGTCGAGTCGTCGCGGTCGCGTCGGATGATCTGCTCGCGGGTCGCCTCCACCGACGCCCGGTCGCTGCCTCCGTGCAGCTCGGTCGAGCGACGGGCGAGCCGCGCCCTCTCGTCGGCCATGAGCAGGACCCGCACCTCGGCGTCGGGGGCAACGACCGTGGTGATGTCGCGGCCCTCGGCGACGACTCCGCCCACCGTGCGGCGCGCCTCGAGGATCAGCACCCGCTGCCGGTCCTGCAGCTCCTCGCGCACGTCAAGGTTCGTTGCCACCTGTGAGACCGACTCCGAGATCGACGTCGTGCGGATCGCCTGGTCCACGCTGACACCGTCGACCGTGACCGACGGAGCCGCCGGGTCCGTGCCCATCACGAGCGGGAGGTCGCGAGCTGCCGCGGCGACGGCGTCCTTGTCCGCCAGGTCGATCTGCCGCTGCACGCACCACCAGGTGAGCGCCCGGTACATCGCCCCCGTGTCCAGGAAGGCCAGGCCGAGCCGCGCGGCAACGGCCTTGGAGACGCTGGACTTGCCGGTGCCGGAGGGGCCGTCGATGGCGATCGTGAGGGGTGGGGAGGAGGCGTCGGTCATTCGAGGGAGTTTAGTGGTGCTCGCGGTCCGGCCCGGACACAGCCCGCGCGCGCTCACGTGTGGACGCGCCACCCGCGGGCCAGCAGCTCGTCCTCGAGGCGCTCTCCCACTGCCGGCAGCACGGCCAGCTCGGCGATCCCGAAGGGCGCCCCGACCCCGTGCTCGAGGCGCAGGTCCTCGAGGTTGATGCCCGCGTCGCCCATGTCCTGGAAGAGACGACCCAGTGCCCCCGGCTCGTCGGGCACCACGACGAGAACGGTGGCGTATGCCGTGGGCTCCGCCCCGTGCTTGCCCGGGATGCGGGCGTGCCCCGTGTTGCCGTGGGCGACCATCCTGGCCAGGGTCGCCCGCGACCCCGGGGCCAGGTCGGCGAGCGCCGCGACCGTTTCGGCGAGGTCGGCGGCCAGTGCGACCAGCACCTGCC
>NZ_VOHR01000640.1 GCF_009192725.1 Segeticoccus rhizosphaerae
CCACCGCCATCGCCGGGGCGCGCGACCTCGGCTCCTGGCTGGTTGCGCTCGAGCTGGCCACGCTGCCGGTCGTGGCGCTCGTCGCCCTGCGCGGTCTGGCCCGGGCGGTCGACGGTGCGGTCTCGCTGCTGATCACCTCGCTCGTGTCGTTCGCCTTCCTCGCCCTGGCCGCAGCGCTGTGGTTCACCGCCACCGGCAGCGCCTTCCTCGACACCGACGCCGCCCTCGCGGCAGCAGGAACGCCCGCGACCCACGCGATCCTCGTGCTGGCGGTCGTGCTCTTCGTCGCGGGCGTCGGGTTCAAGCTGTCCCTCGTGCCCTTCCACGCCTGGACCCCCGAGGCGTATGTCGGTGCGCCGGTGCCGATCGCGGCGTTCCTGGCGGCCACCTCCAAGGTTGCCGCACTCGCGGCGCTGCTCGTGGTCGTCCGGGCGGTCACCGTGCTGGGCGCTCCGGCGCTGACCGCCATCGCCATCGTCGCGGCCCTGTCGATGACACTCGGCAACGTCATGGCGCTGCGTCAGGACGACGTGGTCCGGCTGCTCGCCTGGTCGACGGTCGCCCAGGCCGGTTGGGTGGTCATGCCGCTCGCCGTGGTGTCGCCGCTGGCGGTGACCGCGTCATCGGGCTACCTGCTGGCCTATGTCCTCGCGACGGTGCTCGCCTTCGCCGTGGTGGCCGCGCTCGCGCACGTGTGGGGACTGGCGCGCGCACGTCAGCTCACGGCATACCGCGGCCTGCTGCGCGGGCACCCGCTGCTGGGCGTCTCGCTGGGGCTAGA
>NZ_VOHR01000641.1 GCF_009192725.1 Segeticoccus rhizosphaerae
TGGGGGAGGGGATGCGCGGCGACCGGGGCGGCCCTGGGGCCGGGCGCGGTGGCAGGCACGGCTCCATCGTGGCACGCGCTCCGCCGCCGGTCTCACACCCGCCGCGCGACACCCGTGGAGATCGGCGGGGGGCGAGCTGTTCCCAGCCGGGCCGCCCGACTCGATCGGGGTGTCTTGCGCACTCTAGGGTCGACGTCATACGACGCCATACGAGCCGATCGAGGAGGAGAGCACGTGACGGTCGACTTCGCTCCCGGCGCCACCGGCACCGACGAGGTCCTGTTCGCCCGGCAGGGCTCGCTCGGTCGGGTGCGGCTGCACCGGCCGCAGGCGATCAACGCCCTGACCCACGAGATGGTGCTGGCGATGCACGCACAGCTCGAGACGTGGGCGGCCGACGACTCGGTGACCGCGGTGGTCCTCGACGGCGCCGGCGAGCGCGGCCTGTGCGCCGGCGGTGACATCCGGGCGCTGCGCACGCAGATCATGGACGGGGACCGTTGTGCCGCAACGGCGTTCTGGGCCGACGAGTACCGCCTCAACGCCCTGGTCCACCGCTACCCCAAGCCGTATGCCGCGCTGATGACCGGCGTGGTGATGGGCGGCGGGGTGGGCGTGTCGGCCTATGGCTCACTGCGCCTGGTCACTGCGGACGCCCGGGTCGCGATGCCGGAGACGGGGATCGGGTTCTTCCCGGATGTGGGCTCGCTCTACCTGTTGTCCCGCGCGCCGGGTGAGCTCGGCACCCACCTGGCGCTCTCCGGCTCCACCATCGGCGGTGCCGACGCGGTGCACTGCGGCCTCGCGGACGCCGTGGTCGACCCCACCGACCTGCCCGGCGTGGTCGAGCG
>NZ_VOHR01000642.1 GCF_009192725.1 Segeticoccus rhizosphaerae
GAGAACGGCTTTCCGTTGACGCCGGCGATCCTTGCGGCCGTTCTCCTGCCGCTGCTGGAGCTGAACCTGCGGCGTGCGCTTCGGATCTCGGCCGGCGACGAGGCCGTGTCCGTCGGAGGACCCGAGGGGGCGCTGCGGCAGTACGAGTTCGCGCTGGAGCTGGCGTCCGACCCCGAGTTGGCCGCGGGCGAGGTCGACCTGGTGGAGCTGACGACCAAGGCCAGCGCCGCCGCCCTGGCGGCGGGCCACGTCCACAAGGCGGTGGCCCTGGTGCAGGACCGGCTGGACCAGGACCCCTACACCGCCGAACCGCTCGGCCGCGCGAGGCTACTGCTCGCGCTGGCCGGCGCCGCGCTGCTCAGCGACGGCAACGCCGACGTGTTGCCGCTCACCACCGAGATGCTCGAGCTGGTGCCCGCGGAGCCCGTCAGCGCCCTGCGGGCCAAGGTGGCCGTGGTCCACGCCCAGGCGCTGGCGGATCTCCAGCGTGACGAGGAGGCGACACGTTGGGCGCAGGAGGCCGGTGACCTGGCAGACCGGTTGGGGCTGCGCGACGTGGCCGCCGACGCCACGACCCAACTGGCGCGGATCCAGGATCGCGGCGGCGACGCCGAGTCGTCCCGGCAGGCCCTCGAGAAGGTGATCGCGGAGGCACACGAGCGAGGCGACGCGGCCGAGCTGCGCGCGCTGCACCACCTCGGCGGGCTCTACTACGAACAGGGCCGGCTCGCCGATGCACTCGAGGTCTACCGCAAGGGAGCCGCCCGGGCCCGCGACCTGGGCCGGCCCTGGGCGCCGTTCGCCCTGGACGCGCGCCTCCTCGCCGGGCTGGCCGCCTACGAGTCCGGCG
>NZ_VOHR01000643.1 GCF_009192725.1 Segeticoccus rhizosphaerae
CGCGCACGCCCACGCCGGGATCGACTGGGCCCTGGTGGCACGGCTGCGCGCCCAGGCCTCGGACCGGCTGAGCGCGGCCCTGGGTGGGGACCGGGCCACCCTGGACCGGGAGGCGCAACAGCAGCTGGGGCGCAGCATCATCATGGAGCTACTCGAGACGCAGGCGCAGGAGGCGGTCTCCGCCGGCCGCGACCCGGTACCGCTGGGGTTGCAGGACCAGATGGCGCGGACGGTGTTCGACGCGCTGTTCGGGCTGGGCCGGCTGCAGCCACTGGTCGACGACGAGGCCGCGGAGAACATCGAGATCGACGGCTGCGACAACGTGCTGCTGGAGTACGCCGACGGGTTGCTCAAGCCCGGCCCGGCGGTCGCCGAGAGCGACGGTGAGCTGACCGACTTCCTGGTGTTCGTCGCCTCCAGGTCGCAGGTCAACGCCCGCCCGTTCTCCCCGGCCCAGCCCCGCCTGCATCTGCGGCTGGACGGTGGGGCGCGGCTGGCCGCGACGGCCTGGGTCACTCCTCGTCCGGCGGTGGTCATCCGCCGGCACCGACTGGCCACGGTGACCCTGGACGACCTGGTGGCCGGCGACACGATGACCGAGTTGCAGGCCTCGTTCCTGCGGGCAGCGGTGCGGGCGAAGAAGTCCATCGTGGTGGCCGGAGCCCAGGGCGCCGGGAAGACGACGACGGTGCGTGCCCTGTGCTCCGAGCTGGACCCGTGGGAGCGGGTCGGCACCTTCGAGACGGAGTACGAGCTGGGGCTGCACGAGCTGCGCGACCCGCACACCGGCGGGCGGCGACACCGACGCGCGGTCGCGTGGGAGGCGCGCCCCGGCTCGTACTCCG
>NZ_VOHR01000644.1 GCF_009192725.1 Segeticoccus rhizosphaerae
CGATAGCATATCGATGCAGTTCTTTTGAAGCATCAAAGCCCAGTTCGATAATGCTCGGACAACCTCGGTAGCCGTAATCAAACTTATCGCCCGGTGCTCCTGGATTATAGAAGATATTGACCAGCAGACGATCTGGGCTGCGTCCGAGAATCTCGATGTCTATCTCTTGATGTGGCGAGTTGCGGTGAAGAAAGAAACCGGTGATCACCCCTGGCACGTCAGAGGCTCTGAAGGTTGCTTCGAACCGTCCGAATAGAAAGTCGGCATGGCTGGTCAGAGCGCCAGCACTGTATTGGCGCACGCCAAGATCTTCGAGGCGCACATGTATCTTCGCTCCGTCGATCCCGTCGTGCTCGACATTCGAGGGACGGAATAGCGCCAGATTTCCAGTGAACGTGTCTGATCGCGCATTCCAACGCGAGAGATCAAGGTTCTGGAGGTTGTCTCCGGTCGGCCCCGAATCTCCACCTTCGTTTAGGGGCAGATGAGAAGTCTTTATACCTGACCAACCGCTACGGACCTGCTCAACGATCCATGGAGATTGATCCCACTTGGTCGCTGCGCGATTCCGCGCATGAATCGGCTGCTTGGGCGCTTCAATGTAGGGTCGCTGCCCAAGATCTTCCAACTTCGGGAAAGGGCACAAAGGCGGCACGCATCTGAGATGCTCGCAGAGAATTCTCCAAGCGTTGACGTCGCCGGTATCAAGCACGATTACGTCTGCGCCCTCAAGCCGAGGCAATAGCTCCTGGGTGATTTCAGATACCGAGTCGTCCTGCGTGTCTGTCAGGATAAACTTGGCTTCAGGATAGCCGCATCGAAGTTCCTCGAT
>NZ_VOHR01000645.1 GCF_009192725.1 Segeticoccus rhizosphaerae
CCGCAGCCGTCGCGCAGCCGGCCACCCAGTCCGCGATCCGCTGCCTACGCCGGGAGCCCCGCCGGGTGCGCCGCCACAGCACCGCGCCGATGGCGTAGACGACGACCTGCAGCAGCCCCCAGGTGACGAAGAACGGGCCGACGAGCGGGCGCACCTCGTCGGCGGCTGCCCCCATGTCGCGCAGGGTCTGCAGCCGGTCCTGGGTCGCCGCCTGTGTCAGCCGGCTGCCGCCAGCCAGTGGGATGGCCTCGAGCGGTGCGCCGGAGACTGCTTCGGGCAGCGGCGCCTCCGGCTGCGACCCGGGCTTCGGGCCCGCCTTCGACCCCGAGTCCGGTGCCGAGTCAGGGCGCGGCTCCGACGACGACTCGGCAAGGATCGTCGCGGTCACATCACTGGCCTGCACCAGGCCCGGCTGGCGGGTGGAGCTCGACCACGCCTCCCCGGCCGGGATGCCGGGCCCGGCGAGGGCCACCAGCCGCAGGTGCTCGGAGCGGCCAGCATCGGCGAGCCCCGTGACGAGGATGCGAGCGTCCTCCGGCGCCGCCGCGACGACCTGTGCGATCCTCCGGTTGCTGCGCCGGACCTGGTCGTCATGGCTGGTCTTCGGCTGCACGGCATCGCGCGGGTCGACGTCTCCCTGGTCCCTGACTGCACCGACGTCGACGATGGTCACCGGACAGCGTGAGAGCGGCAGGTCGGGACCGAAGGGGGTGTAGCGCGCGACCCGGCCGGACGGGTCGGCGGCCGCGATGGCGGCGCCCGGCCCGATGGCCTGGACGCACATCCCCTGCCGGTGCAGCGTCTGCGCGAGCAGGCCGGGCACGG
>NZ_VOHR01000646.1 GCF_009192725.1 Segeticoccus rhizosphaerae
TTACTAAGACACGCGTAAGTATGTCGAATGATTCTGGCCCTGGTTCTGGGAGACTGGGGTATGCGCGAGGACGATGGCCGAAAGCTGGACCACCAGACGCTGGAGGCACTGCGGTTGCGCGCGGTCGACCGAGTCGAACAGGGCGCAGACCCGCGGCAGGTCGCCCGCGCGCTGGGACTGCACCAGCACACCGTGTACGGGTGGGTCGCCACGGCGCGCCAGCAGGGCCGGGAGGCGTTGCGGGCCAAGCCGATCCCGGGCCGGCCCTCGAAGCTGACCGAGGCGCAGACCCGCCGGGTGTACGAGGTCGTGGTCGGTAGCGACCCGCGGCAGCTGCGGTTCGACTTCGCGTTGTGGACCCGGGACCTGGTGCGGGTGTTCATCCGCCGCGAGTTCGAGATCGAGCTGTCGGCCTCGGCGGTCGGACGGCTGCTGCACCGTCTCGGGCTGTCCCCGCAGCGTCCGCTGTGGCGTGCCTGGCAGGCCGACCCCGAGAGGGTCGAGGCCTGGAAGCAGGCCGAGTACCCAGCGATCGCCAAGGAGGCCAAGAAGACCGGCGGCACGATCTACTTCGCCGACGAGGCCGGGATCCGCTCGGACCACCACGCCGGCACCACCTGGGGCGCGATCGGACGCACCCCGGTGGTCAAGACCACCGGGGCCAGGTTCTCGCTGAACATGATCTCGGCCGTGACGGCCAAGGGCCTGCTGCGCTTTTCCACCTTCACCGGGTCGATGACCGCGGACACGTTCATCGAGTTCTGCAAACGCCTGATGGCCGACACCACCGGCCCGGTGTTCCTGGTCGTCGACGGCCACCCCGT
>NZ_VOHR01000647.1 GCF_009192725.1 Segeticoccus rhizosphaerae
GGCCGGCCTGCTCGCCGGCGCGGTCGTCGCGACCACGCCGGTGGCGGTGCTGATGTTCCGGTTCGACAACCCGGACGCCCTGCTCACGCTGCTGCTCGCGCTCGGCGGCTACGCCACCCTGCGCGCGGTGGAGCGCGCCAACCCCCACCTGCTCGCGCTCGCCGGTGCCCTGGTCGGCCTCGGATTCCTCACCAAGCTCGGCCAGGCGCTGCTGGTCGTCCCTGCCTTCGCGCTCACCTACCTGCTCTGCGCGCCGGCCCGGCTGCCACGGCGGCTGCTGCACCTGCTGTATGCCCTGGTCGCCATGGTCGGTAGCGCGGGTTGGTGGATCGCGGTGGTGGCAGCCGTGCCGGCCGCCGACCGGCCCTGGATCGGCAGCTCGACCGCCAACTCGGTGCTGCAGGTGGCCTTCGGCTACAACGGTGTCGGCCGGCTGAGCGGCCGGGAGGGCGTGCTCTCCAACCCCTCGGGGATCGAGCACTACGGCCCGCCGCGCCTGTTCGAGCCGTGGATCGCGAGCCAAGGGACCTGGCTGCTCCCCTGCGCCCTCGTGCTCCTGCTGACCGGCCTGCTGCTGCGCGGCCGGGCGCCACGCACCGACCCGCACCGCGCGGCCTACCTGATGTGGGGCACCTGGCTGGTGGTCGGAGCCGCCGTGCTCAGCCTGATGAACGGCATCTTCCACTCCTACTACACCCTCGTGCTGGTGCCACCGATCGCGGCGCTCGTGGCCACCGGCGCCCGGGACGCCTGGCGCGGCCGTGACCGCCTCGGCGCGCGGCTCACGCTGGCCACCTGCGTCGTCGGCAGCACGATG
>NZ_VOHR01000648.1 GCF_009192725.1 Segeticoccus rhizosphaerae
CGCCCCTCCGGTGTCCCGGCCGCGGCCGTCGCGAGCCGACCGAAGGCGCGCGCCAGACCGGTCAGCGGGACGGCGAAGACCGGGGCGCCGCAGCCGTCGACACCGGTGGCGGAGATCGGTTCGCCGGCCAGTTCCGTGAGGGACTCGGCGATCGCCTGCTGCAACGGGTGTTGCGGGTCCCGGTAGGTGGCCAGGTCCCAGCCGGCCGCCACGCAGGTCGAGAGCATCCCGGCGTGCTTGCCCGAGCAGTCGGCCGCGATCGAGGACGCAGGCCGGCCCGCGGCCACCCAGGCGTCTCGCTCCACCGGGTCGATCGGGAGCCCCGGCGTGTTCTGCAGGTCGGACTCGGAGAGGCCGGCCGCGGCGAGGATGCGGCGCGCCCCGTCGAGGTGGAAGGCCTCACCGGAGTGGCTCGAGGACACCAGCGCCAGCAGCTCGCCGTCGAGGTCCAGGCCGTGGCGCAGCATGGCCACGGCCTGGATCGGCTTGACCGCCGACCTCGGGAAGATCGGCGCCGACGGGTTGCCGCGTTCGAGCAGCACCGAGCCGTCGGCATCGAGCGCCACGACCACACCGTGGTGCACCGACTCGACGAAGCCGGACCGGACGACCTCTGCCACGGGCACGGCATACGGGCCGGTGTCGGCGGGCGAGGTTGGTGCGGGCGAGGCGGGTGCGTCGGTCACGCTCCGCACTCTAGGGCGTCGCCGCCGGCGGGGTGGGCGCGGACGGCGACGGGTTTCTGAGCCGTGCGGGCGGTGTTGCAGCGGGTCACCCGCGCCAGCATCACGGTCGGGGCGCAGGTCATCGGGGC
>NZ_VOHR01000649.1 GCF_009192725.1 Segeticoccus rhizosphaerae
CTACCTTCGGGTTCCCGCCCGGACTTGCCCGCCGCGCGGGGGCGCTCGCCGCCGCCGGCGTGCTCGCGCTGCTCGCCCAGCAGCTCGCGGTGCTCGTCACCGTGTGGGTCTCCAACCGGCACGGTGGCACCGGCACGGTGAACGTCTACACCTACGTCCAGGCGATCTACCTGCTGCCCTACGGCGTCCTCGCCGTCCCGGTGGCCATGTCGGCCTTTCCGACCCTCGCGGCGCGGGTCTCGGAGCACCTCGAGGGACGGTCTGCGACGGGGAGCCCCGGTGACGTCGCCGGGCCGGCCCAGGTTGAGACCACGCCCGACACGTCGTTGCCGATGCTGGCCACGAGCACCCGCGTCGTGCTCGCCGCGGGCTGTCTCGGGGCCGCGCTGCTGGTTGCGGCCGCCGTGCCGATCGGCGGGTTCTTCCGTGTCCTCGACGTGGGCGCCGGCACGCGCGCCGGGAGCGCCAGCCTGGACGCCATGCCGGCGGCGTTGCTCGCCTACGCCCCGGGACTCGTCGGGTTCGGGCTGGCTGCGGTGCTCACCCGGGCGCTCTACGTGCGTGGCCACCCCATGGCTGCCGCCCTGTCGGTGGGCGCCGGCTGGCTCGTCGCCGCCCTCGCCCCGCTGCTGCTGCTGCACGGCGAGCCCGGCACCGAGACCGTGCTGGTGACGCTGGGCGCGAGCAGCAGTGTCGGTATGACGCTCGCGGCCCTTGCCCTCCTCGTCGCCGTGCGCCGCGCCTGGGGTGGGACGGGGCTGGCCGGGGTGCGACGCACCGCAGCGGCGGCGGTCTGCGCCGCC
>NZ_VOHR01000065.1 GCF_009192725.1 Segeticoccus rhizosphaerae
CGAGGCGGCGACGAACAGCGGCTCCGACGCGTCGACCCGCTGTCGGGCGACGTCGGCCAGCTCGACGCCGCGCCGCAGCAGGGTCGCCACCTCGGACCGTGGCACGCCGACCGAGGCGAAACCGTCGAAGCTCGCCTGGTAGGTCGCCGTCGTCGCGACTCGGGCGCCCGCGCGGAAGAAGTCGAGGTGCGCCGCCGTGATGGCCTCGGGTGCCTCGGCCAGCAGGCCGGCCGACCACAGGTGGCCGGACAGGTCCTGGCCCGAGGCCTCCAACTGGGTCGCGAGGCCACCGTCGAGCACCACGGGGCCCGCGCAAAGGGCAGAGCGGAAGGCGGTCATGCGACCATTGTCGTCGCGCCGCCACCACCATCTCCGGAGACCCCATCCAGTGAGCACGCCCCTGCCGGCCCCCGCCCGCCCCTCCAGGCGCCGGCGGGTGGAGCGGAGCGACCGCACCCACGTCAACCTCGCCCTGTTCGCGCTGGCGATCGGTGGATTCGCCATCGGCAACGTGAGCTCCGCGCTGGCCTCCAGCTATCCGCTGCTGATGATCGCCCGATTCGTCTCCGGGCTCCCGCACGGTGCCTTCTTGGGGGTGGCCGCTCTGCTTGCCGCGTCCCTCGTGCCGCTGCGCCGCCGCACGTGGGCGGTGTCCATGGTGCTGGCGGGGCTGACCACCGCCAATGTCGTGGGCGTGCCGGTGACCACCTGGGTCGGGCAGCGCCTCGGGTGGCAGTACCCGTATGCCCTGGTCGGGGTGATCGCGCTCGTCACCCTGGTGGCCACCCGGCGATGGGTGCCGCCCCAGCCGCACGAAGGACAGGCCTCGATGCGGGCCGAGCTGGGAGCGCTGAAGCGGCTACAGGTCTGGCTGGCGCTCCTCATCGGCACGGTCGGATTCGGCGGGATGTTCGCCACCTACTCCTACATCGCGCCCACGATGACCACGCTGGGCGGTTTCCCCGACGGGGCGATCCCGGTGGTCCTCGCGATCTACGGGGTCGGGATGACGGCGGGCGCCATGCTGGCCGGGCGGGTTGCCCAGCGCGGGGTCATGCGCGGAATCGTCCTGTCCCTCGTCGCGGTCGCCATGGTGCTGGGGGCCTTCGGGTTCGCGGTGCGGCAACCCGTGACGGCGGTGCTGGTCGTCTTCCTGCTCGGACTCGTCCCCTCGATCCTGGTGCCGATGCTGCAGACCCGGCTGATGGACGTGGCCCGGGAGGGCCAGTCACTCGCGGCGGCCCTCAACCACTCGACCCTCAACATCGCCAACGCCCTCGGCGCGTGGTTGGGCAGCCTCGTGCTGTCGGCCGGCTACGGTTACGAGTGGCCCAGCCGGATCGGCGTGGTGCTGGCGCTGGCGGGACTCGTCGTCGCCGGCGTCTCGGTCCTGGTGGATCGGAGGCGGGGCCCGGTCGGCGGGCCGCGGGCTCAGGGTGACCCTGAGCGCCTCTCAGGGGCACCCTGACCTTGCGGACCTCGAATCAGGTGCGTCCCCCATAGCGGGAATCCCCTTGCTGCCAGAAGACTCTCAGGCATGATCACAGTTGAACGACTCAGCAAGACTTACGGCAGCTTCCGTGCCGTCGACGACGTCTCCTTCGCCTGCCGGCCGGGCTCGGTGACCGGGTTCCTCGGGCCCAACGGCGCGGGCAAGACCACGACCATGCGCATCATCGCCGGACTGACGCCGGCCACCAGCGGCACGGCGACCATCGGGGGTCACCACTACCACGACGTCCCCAACCCGGGCACCCAGATCGGGATCCTTCTTGACGCGTCTGCACAGCACGCGGGACGGACCGGTCGCGAGGTGTTGACCCTCGGGGCCCTGGCGATGGGGCTGCCGTCGCGTCGGGTCGACGAGATGCTCGAACGCGTCAGCCTGGCCCCCGACGAGTCGCGGCGGCGGATCCGCAACTACTCGCTGGGAATGCGTCAGCGGCTCGGCATCGCTCACGCCCTGCTCGGTGACCCGAGGATCCTGATCCTCGATGAGCCGGCGAACGGTCTCGACCCGGCCGGGATCCACTGGATGCGTGGACTGCTGCGGGACTACGCCGACCAGGGCGGCACGGTCCTGCTGTCCTCGCACCTGCTGCACGAGGTCGAGGTCATCGCCGACGAGCTGCTGGTGATCGGCCAGGGGCGGATCGTGGCGCGTGGCACCAAGGCGGAGCTGTTGCGAAACGCCGGGACGTTCGTCAAGGCACTGGACCAGGGAGCACTACAGCGAGCGCTGCGAGAGGCAGGGATCGAGGCAGTGACGTCGGGGGACGCCGGCCTGCGGACCGAGGCCTCACCCGCCGACGTCGGGCGGGCGGCCGCGGCTGCGGGCGTCGCGCTCGAAGAGCTCCGCGCTGCTGACGGCGCCGGGCTGGAAGAGATGTTCCTGCAGCTCACCGCCGACACCCAGCGCGAAGAGCGCGCAGCGGCCGAGCCCGTCCTCGAAGGAGTCCCGGCATGAGTTACCCCGGTATGAATGCACTCACGATCGCGCCACCCGCCCCGCCCGTCCCGGTGGACACCGCGGCACCTCCGGTGCCGATGACGCGTCTGGTCAGGGTCGAGCTGCGCAAACTGGTCGACACTCGTGCCGGCTTCTGGCTCGTCGTGTCGATGGGCCTCATCGCGGCGGTCATCACGGGTGCCATGCTGGTGTTCGCCGACGCCGAGGACCTCTCCTACGCCACCTTCTTCGGCATGATGAACATCCCGACCGGCGTCCTCCTGCCGGTCCTGGCGATTCTCCTCGTGACCAGCGAGTGGAGCCAGCGCACTGGCCTGGTCACCTTCACGCTGGAGCCGCGGCGCTCACGCGTGATCACCGCAAAGCTGCTCACCAGCCTTGTCGCCGCTGCCGGCGCGATCCTGGTGTCCTTTGTGCTCGGGGCCGTCGGCACCGTCCTGGCTGGCCTGTTGCGCGACGGCGGTGGTTCGTGGAACCTGTCGGCCACGGAGGTCGGCTACGCCTCGATGGGGCAGCTGATCGCCCTGCTCCAGGGATTCGGGTTCGGCATGCTCATCATGAGCTCGGCCGCGGCGATCGTGCTGATCTTCGCCCTGCCCAGCGCCTGGGCCATCGTCGGATCCGTTGTGCCGTGGCTGCACGATCACGTCCAGCCCTGGGCCGACCTGCAGTTCGCTCTCGGTCCCTACCAGGGCGGAGGCGGCGTCGACGGCTCGAGCTGGGCACACCTCGGGTCGGCGGTCGCGATCTGGGTGGTGTTGCCGCTCGCCGGCGGGCTCTGGCGGCTGCTGCGCTCCGAGATCAAGTAACGCGCTGCGGCCGACCGGCTGCCGGGTCGTGCAGGCCCCTGGTCAGCAGGAGTGCGACCAGGGGCAGCACGACCAGCACGGCGAGCGAGACCCGAAGGCTGGTCTGGTCGGCGAGCCAGCCGAGCAGCGGGCTGAACAGGCCACCGACGCTCACAGCCAGGCCGACGGTCACGCCGCTGGCCGTGCCGATCCGGTTCGGCAGGTAGTCCTGGCCCAGCACCACGAAGACGCCGAATGGCAGGTAGAGCGCGATCCCGGTGATCACGACGAACACGAAGGCCACTTCGAGGCCGGGCGACAGGACCAGCCCCGCGACGCCCGGCACGGTCAGCGCGAATCCAGTGCGGACGGAGGCGAGCCGGCTGTAGCGGTCGGCCATCCAGCCGCCGAGTAGCGTTCCCATCGCTCCGGCCACCAGGAAGGTCGTCAGGGCTGCTCCGCCGACCGCGGTGGACGCCCCGAGGCGATGGATGAAGTAGAGCGCGATGAACGACGAGATGCCGAAGAACAGCACCGAGCGCACGACCACCACGGCAGTGAGTCGCCCGAAGGCAGACCAGTTGTCCACTCCGGTCGGCATGCTCCTGTTCCTCGGTCGGCCGGGTCGGCCGTCCAGGACGTGGGAAAGGCGGACCACGAGTAGGACGGCCATGAGCACTGCCGGCACGACCAGCAGCACCGTGCCCCGCAGGCCGGCGACGATGAGGATCGGTGTGGTCAGCAGCGATCCGAGCGCAAATCCGGCATTGCCGCCCAGGGCGAAGACACTCATGGCCCTGGTGCTGTTACCAGAGGCCTGTCGAGCGGCCCGCGCCGCGCTGGGGTGGAAGGCGGCGATCCCCAGCCCGGACACTGCAATCACCAGCCAGGTCAACGCATAGCTGGAGGTCAGCCCGGACAGGGCGATTCCCACAGCGGCGGTGAGCATGCCCAGGGGAATCAGCCACCGCCGAGGCTTGCGGTCGGTCCACCAGCCGAACGCCGGCTGAGCCACCGACGAGAGCACCGTCGCGGCGAGCGTCAGGCCGGAGACGGCGGCATACGTGTAGTGCCGTTCCGCGACCAGGAACGGCAAGATGGCGGGGACGGCGCCCTGGTAGATGTCGTCGACCACGTGAGCCGCGCTGATGAGGGCGACACCGCGCCGGTTGACGGACGGGGGAGCGGCCAGCCCGCCGCAGTCGCCGGTTGACCCGGAACGGTCCGAGTCGTCGGCACGCTTCATCGCTGCTCCTTCGCGGTCATCCACCAGCCACAATGTATGCCGTGGGTCGAGTAGTGCCGCGACGACGCCTCTCGTCAACATGGGTTGACAGACTCGCCGCGTCAACGTAGGTTGACGTCATGTCGAACGCGACGAAGTTGGCCAGTGCGGCGGCCGACCGCGACCCGGCGACGGGCCTGCGGGCCGTCGCCGCGTTGCGTCGGTTGCTCGAGCAGCTGGAGGCGACCCAGGTGGCCAGCGCCCGCGCGAGTGGGTGGTCCTGGCAGGAGATCGCCGAGGTCCTCGGAGTCAGCCGGCAGGCAGTCCACAAGAAGCATGCCCGGCGAGGCCGGCTCGTCGGGCGCACAGGTCGGGAGGCGTGATGTTCGAACGGTTCACCAAACGCGCACGCACCGTCGTCGAGCGTGGCCAGCGGGTTGCTCGCGACGCGGGAGCGAGCGAGGTCCGATCAGACCACCTGCTGCTGGGGGTGCTCGAAGACGAGGAATCGCTCGCCGTGCGCGTCCTCGGCGACCTCGGGGTCGGGTCGGAGCAGGTACGCGCGGCGGTGGTGAGGTTGCAGGACCACCGTCGCCGCGGAGGACTGGACGAAGGGGACGCAGAAGCGCTCCAGGCCATCGGGATCGACCTCGACGAGGTCCGCAAGAGCGTCGAGGACAACCTCGGCGCCGAGTGCGCAGACCCGTCACAGTCGGGAAAGAGCCGCCACCTCCGCTTTGCCAAGGACGCCAAGAAGGTCCTCGAGCTGGCCCTGCGCGAGGCCATCGCCCTGAAGCACAACTACATCGGCACGGAGCACATCCTGTTGGGCCTGTTGCGGATCGACCAGGGAGTGGTGGGCGCCGTGTTCGCCGAGCTGGGACTCAGCCATCGGGCGGTCAAAACAGCGGTCCTGGAGGCGCTCCGCCGCGCGGGCTGACACCGCACGGCGACGTCTTCGCGAGGGTGCCCGGCTGACTGAATGGCACAGCGTTCGCGACGACGAGTCCGGCCAGCGAAGGAGCGACGAGCGGCACTAGATCCCGTTGGCCATTCGGTGGTAGGCGGCGTTCCACCGCAGCTCCCGTTCGATCTCGCGCACAGTGGTGCCACGGTCGATCACGACGAGCTCGGCAGCCACCATCCTGGCCAGATCCTCGAAGGCCTGACGGGTGAGCGCGGTCGTCATGACCGTGTGGTGTGCCCCACCTGCGAGCAACCACGCGGTCGCTGACGTCGAGAGGTCCGGCTGCGGGGCCCAGATGGCGTGACCGACGGGCAGCCGCGGAAGCTTCTGGGGCGACGGGACCACCTCCACGATGTTCGCGACAAGCCTCAGCCGGTCACCCACGTCAATCATGGCGACGACGAGTCCGGGGCCGGAGTCGGCCTCGAACACGAGGCGGACCGGATCCTCCCGGGCGCCGATGGCCAACGGATGGAGCTCGACCCGCGGCCGCGATGTGGTGAGGCTGGGGCAGACCTCCAGCATGTGTGCGCCAAGGATCAACTCGGCCCCGGGTGTGAGGTCATAGGTGTAGTCCTCCATGAGAGAGGCTCCGCCAGGCAGGCCATATCCCATGACCTTGGCGGCGCGCACCAGGAGCGCTGTCTTCCAGTCGCCTTCGGCCCCGAACCCGTAACCATCGGCCATCAGTCGCTGCACCGCGAGCCCGGGCAGCTGACGCAGTGCCCCGAGATCCTCGAAATTCGTGGTGAACGCCCTGAACCGGCCCTCTCCCAGAAACGACCGCAGCCCGAGCTCGATCCTGGCGCCGTACCGAAGGGACTCGTGTCGGGCACCACCGGCGCGCAGCTCGGGCGCGACGTCATACAGCTCCCGGTACTCCTCCACGAGGTCGCTGACCGCGTCATCCGACGCTTCGTGAACGTGCTCGACAAGGTCGTTGACCGCCCACGTGTTCACCGAGACACCGAACACTGCCTCTGCCTCGGTCTTGTCCCCGTCAGTGACGGCGACATTGCGCATGTTGTCCCCGAAGCGGGCGAGCCGCAATGAACGCAGCTCCGCCAGAGCCACAGCGGACCGGGCCCACGTGCCGACCTCCGCCCGCACTCGCGAGTCGGAAACGTGGCCGACGACGACCTTCCGCCTGATCGACATACGGCTCAGGATGTAGCCGAACTCCCGGTCGCCGTGTGCAGCCTGGTTGAGGTTCATGAAATCCATGTCGATGGTCGACCACGGCAGCTCGACGTTGACCTGGGTATGCAGCTGCAGGAGCGGCGTGGACAGGATGCTCAACCCGCGGATCCACATCTTCGCCGGGCTGAAGGTGTGCATCCACGCAACCAGGCCTATGCAGCGGTCATCCGAGGCGGCCTCGAGCATCAGCCGCCGGATCTCCTCCGATTCCTTCAGCACCGGCTTCCAGACGACCTGAACAGGCACGTCAGGGGCCGTGTCGAGCAGCGCGGCCACCTCCTGCGACTGCCGAGTCACCTGGGCGAGCACGCCCTCGCCGTAGAGGTTCTGGCTTCCGGTGAGAAACCAGATCTCGCGACCCTCAAAGGGGTTCTCCATCGTCACGCTGGCCCCTGCCTTTCTTGGCTCATGCTCGACTCCGCTGACGCCGACTCGCTTTGCCCGTAGGCGTTCTGATATCGGTCGTACAGGGAGTCGATCGCCTCCGCTGCTATCGGCACGGGCGCGCCGAGCTGGCGCGAGATGTGGATCGTCCGCGCCACCTCCTCGAGCATCACCGCCGCCTTCACCGCCGACTGCGCGTCACCGCCGATCGTGAAGGGGCCGTGGTTGCGCATCAGGACGGCTGGGGAGCGCGACTCGCGCAGCGTCGCAACGATGCCGCGGCCGATCGAGTCATCTCCGATGACGGCAAACGGCCCGACGGGGATCGGGCCGCCGAACTCGTCCGCCATCATCGTCAGGACGCACGGGATCTCCTCGCCGCGCGCCGCCCACGCCGTGGCGTAGGTCGAGTGAGTGTGTGCAACTCCGCCGACGTGTGGCAGGTGCCGATACACGTAGGCATGCGCGGCGGTGTCCGAGGACGGCACCCGCTCTCCCTCGACGAGGTTGCCGTCCAGGTCGCACACGACCATGGCCTCGGGTGTCAGCTCGTCATAGGTCACTCCCGAGGGCTTGATCACGAGCAGGTCGCCGGTGCCCGGGCCGGCCTGCGGATCGACCAGGATCCGCTGGGACACATTGCCGGCGGTCCACACGACCAGGCCCCAGCGTGGGAGTTCGGCGTGCAGCAACGCCAGGTTTCCTCGAGCGGACTGCACCGCGGCTGCCACCGTGTCAGAGAACATCGACTGCCACCCGTTGCAGCTCAAGTCCTGCCGTGTAGCGCTCGAGGAACGCGTCAAAGCCGCGCACGTCGCGGGAATCGGGGTCTGTCACTTCGAGCTCTTCGTCCACGAACACCTCGGAGGAGAGAAAGTGCTCGAGATCCGACTCCGACGACTTCAGAAAGGCGGCCAAGAGGGCGATGCCCCACGCGCCCCCGTCCGGTGCCGAGCGGCCCACGGAGACAGGCGTGTCGGCGGCCGCCGCGAGGAGCCCCTGCACGAGCCCCTTTGTCCGAAACAGGCCGCCGTGGGCGAAGAGCACGTCGAGGCGAACTCCCGACTCCGCAAGCACCCGCATACCGATCATCAGGGTCCCGAAGACCCCGAAGACCATGGCGCGGGCGAAATTGGCGAGACTCAGGTGGCTGTCGGGAGTGCGCACCACCAGTGGCCGGCCCCCGGCAAGGTCACCGGCGATCGGCTCGCCTGCCAGATGGTTGTACGCGAGGATGCCGCCACAGTCCGGCTCGCCTGCCAGAGCCCCCCGCAGCAGCACCTCGAAGACTGCGTCAGCATCGGCATCGCATCCGAGGGCCGTTGCGAACTGCTCGAAGACGGACGCCCACGCCTGGAGCTCGCTTGCCCCGTTGTTGCAGTGAACCATGGCGACGGGAGTCCCGGTGGGGGTCGCGACGACGTCGATCGCATGGTGCACCTGCTGGAGTGGCTTGTCCAGGACCACCATCGCGAACACGCTGGTCCCCACGCTGACGTTGCCGGTGCGTGGCGAGATCGAGTGCGTCGCCACCATTCCCGTGCCGGCATCTCCCTCGGGTGGACACAGCGGGATGCCGGGCTGAAGTGTGCCGCTTGGGTCGAGGAGGGCCGCGCCGCCGGGCGTGAGGCGACCGGCCTCCTGGCCCGCGAGGAGCACGGACGGGAGAACGGCCGCGAGCTCACCTTCGTAGCCGTGCTCGGCCAGGAGCTCGTTCGCGGACGCCAGCATGTGCGCGTCGTAGGTGCCGGTCGCCGGATCGATCGGGAACATGCCGGCGGCGTCGCCCACCCCGAGTACCTTGAGCCCGGTCAGGCGCCAGTGCACGTATCCGGCCAGTGTCGTCAGGTGATCGATCTGCCGCACGTGCGGCTCGTCGTCGAGGACTGCCTGGTAGAGGTGGGCGACCGACCAGCGAAGCGGGATGTTCTGCCCGAGCCGATGACTCAGCTCGGCAGCTGCGCGCCCTGTCGACGTGTTGCGCCACGTTCGAAACGGGACGAGAGGCAGGTTGTCGGCGTCGAGCGCGAGATAGCCGTGCATCATCGCCGACACACCGAGCGCTCGGAAGGTGGCCGGGCGCACCTGGTAGCGCTGCTCGATCTGGGTGGAGAGGTCGCTGAAGGCGGCCTGCAGGCCGGCCACGACGTCGAGGAGGTCGTAGGTCCAGGTGCCGTGGTCGAATTCGTTCGCCCAGCTATGGCTCCCGGTCGCGATCGGACGATGGTCCGGCCCGATCAGGCATGCCTTGATCCGGGTGGATCCCAGCTCGAGGCCGAGACAGGTCCTGCCCTCGGCGACCGCTCGGCGCGAATCGTCCGCGCCGGCTGAATCCGACCCGCTCGACGTGCCCAGGCGACGCCCGACCTGTTCCTGAGCCATGTCCACGTCCTTCTGATCAGGTGGCGACGATAAATCGGCCACAACCGCGGCCCTTCCCATCTCTTGCGGCGATCTCCTGGGAGACCGATGCAGACACTGGGCTAGGCGGAGTCCTCTTCGATTTGCTGGCGGTAGGAAGAGACCATGAACTCGGTGAGCTCTGCCAGGGAGGTGTCCTTTGTGCGCTTGTCGAGGGTGACCCGCCCTTGCTCGACCACGTTGACCCGGTCGCAGAGCTCAAAGATGTGGGTGTAGTTGTGATCGATCACCAGCATCGACACGCCACGGGTCCGGGCGAGGTTCTGCACCAGGTCGATGATGAGCTTCGCCTCCTTGGCCCCCATGGCGGCCAAGGGCTCGTCCAGCAGCAGGATCTTGACATCATCTCGTCTGGTGGCCCGAGCGACGGCGATCGCCTGTCGCTGACCGCCGGACAGCTTCTCCACGGGCACATCCACCGAGGGGATGTCGACCTGGATGTTGTGCAGGTATCGCCGCGCGTCGGCTCGCATCCGCCGGTTGTTCAGGAACCGCAGTCGACCACCGGTCGTCGTCTCGCGGTTCAGGAAGAGATTGTGGTAAACGGATAGTTGGTCGACGAGTGCCAGGTCCTGGAAGACGGTTTCGATGCCATGGCGTCGAGCGTCCTGCACAGACCTCAGGTGCACCGGCTCGCCACCCAGATACATCTGGCCGCTGTCCGGCGACAGATAGCCGGTGATGATCTTGACCAGGGTGGACTTGCCTGCGCCGTTGGCCCCGACCACGCCCAGCACCTCGCCGGGCTCCAGGTGCAGGTCGACGCCACGAAGCACGCTCACCGCACCGAAGCTCTTGGTGATTCCTTCCACCTGCATGACGTGCTCAGCTGAGGGTGCCGGACTCCCGGCCACTGCTTCCTGGGTCATCTCGCCCACTCCCGGCCCTTGGTCACCCGTATGGTCGTCCCGCTGCCGTTCGCCGCGCTCATTTGGCGACTCGTTCTCGTCGCCGGCGGCCGGCTCCCCCGGTCCGCAACCGCATCAACGTTCGGGCCAGTGATCCGTAGACTCCAGCTCCCTGCCCGGATCTCGCCAGTTCCAGCTGGACGTTGAGGATCATGGCACCGAGGATCGCCAAGCCCAGCACGAGCTGGTAGGCGAAGGCGTTGATGCCGATGATGTTGAAGCCGTCTTGGAGGACTCCGAGCACAATGGCTCCGATGCCCGCGCCGATCATGGTGCCGCGCCCGCCCGTCAGCGCCGTGCCGCCGATGACCGCGGCGGCCACCCCGTAGAACATCAGGATCAGCCCGTCGGTGCCAGGATTGAGGCTGCCGATGCGGTAGCCGTCGAGGAATCCGACGAATCCGCCCAGCACTGAACAGAGCACGAAGCACCAGATCTTCACGACACCCACCTTGACGCCTGCCTCAGCCGAGGCAGTCTGGTTGCCGCCGACGGCAGTGATGTGCAGACCGAAGGTCGTGCGCCGAAAGAGGGTGTGGCCCACGACGGCAATGGCGAGCGCCCAGATGATCGACGAGTAGGACCAGCCGCCAAGAACGTTGGCGATGGTGCCGGTACCGGCCGGATTGACCTGGATCCCGTTGGAGGACAACAGCACGATGCCCTTCAGAGCGAACACCGTGCCCAACGTCGTGATGAATGATGGAACGCCGAGACGCACCGTGATCAAACCGTTGACGCATCCGATGACTGCGCAGATGATCAGCGTCACGATGATGGCGGCGATCACGCCGAGCCCGGCATCGTTCAGGTAGACCACCAGGAAGGGGGAGAGGACGTACACCTCACCGACCGAGAGGTCGATCTCGCCCAGGGTGAGCACGAATACCTCGGCGATGCCGAAGATCATGATGGGTGCGACGTACGTGGACAGGGTGGACGCGTTCGAGACACTGGCGAACGCCGAGGAATAGACACTGAAGAAGATCGCGAGAGCCACGCCGATCAGCGCGATCACGACTTCTTGGCCCTGCAACAGTCGACTCGACCAGGGCCGACGTGCGACGGCACGGGCCTGCGGCGTCTGGTCGTCGGCGACAGTCGACTCTGACGAGGGTGGACTGGTCACGGTGAGCTCGCCTAGATGCTCGACGGAGCCTTGAGGACCTGCTGCTTCTTGCTGGATCCCTCGTAGCGATCCTCGCTGCTCAGGTAGGGGCCGACGTTGTCCTTGGTGACGAACTTCAGACCGGTGTTGGTCTGGACCGGCGCCACCAGTCCGCCCGACACCTGGTAGAGGAACAGCTGCAGGATGGGCAGGAAGCCCTGTAGGTAGGCCTGCTGGTCGATGGTGAAGTCGAGGCTTCCCTTCTGGACCTGTTGCAGGGTCGGTGTGCCGACGTCCCAGCCGGAGCCCTTGACGCCGGTCGACGCGAACTTCGCCACCGTCTTGGCGACGGCGATGCCGCTGCCGGCGTCCACCGCGTAGAGGAACTTGGCGTCCTGGTGCCCTTGGAACCAGGACTCGACGGCCGAGACCTCCTGGCTCTCGGCAGCGCCGGTGGCCACCTGGACGAAGTTGATCCCCGCCGGCTCCAGCACGCTCTTCGCGCCGTCCGCCCGCGGCTGGATGTTGCCTGTGCCCGGGGTGGCGATCATGCAGGCGACCGTGTCACCCTTCTTGACCTGAGCGAGGATCCGCTTGCCCGCCTCCACCCCGGCTTGGGTGAGGTCCTGGCCGATATAGGACATCACCGGGGTGTCGCTGCCAACCGGCGGGTTGGCGTTGTACGAGATGACCGGAATTCCAGCAGCCAACGCTTTTTTGGTCGGGCCGGTGAACGCGGTCTTGTCGATCACCGGCACTCCGATGCCGTCGGCGTTCGACGTGATCGCGCTGTTCATGGCGTCGACCATTTGGGAGACGATGGAGTCCGCAGATCCGGTCCAGCTGTAGTCACAGCCCAGGATGGCGCACGCGTCCTCGGCGCCGTAGCGAGTTGGAGTGAAGAACGAGTTGGTCGTGACGTGGTTGACCAGAGTGAATTTGTATTTCTTGTGCCCGGGGTACGGTCCACCGCCTGACCCGGCAGTGCTCTTGTCCCCACTGCTTCCACCGCTGCACGCATCGAGCAGCATGGTCAGTGCAGGCACGCCGATCCCCAGCACGCCGGCGTTTCGCATGACCCGTCGACGAGTTATCTCCCGCGACGCCGGCTCCGTCTGATTGTTGTTCGTTGAGCTGCTCACCATCATCTGCTCCTTTGCAGCGCCCGGACGGCGCAACGCCTCACCAGCGATGACCTTCTGTGGTCGAACTACCCGACTCAGCTCTCCTGGCAACAGGAGAGGAATGCGACCCTTATTCACTTGTGGGCAGGGCCCATCGGCGGCGAGACCGACGAAGAGTCCGCGAAGGCCACATGCCGCACATCAGCGGTGATCAATGGCCTCGAGCACAGGTCCTTGGTGCGTCCGAGGACCACGATACGACTGAATGTGACCGGTAACAAGACCCTCGTCGGATCTGCCTTCTCGCGCCACCGACTCGTGCTGATCGAGGTGCGCCCTCCCCGCGCTGACTATGGTGACTGTGTGACAACACATGCTCACTCCAGTGATACCGCGAGCATCCGTGATGTCGCCAAACTCGCGAATGTCTCGCACCAGACGGTCTCACGTGTGCTGAACGGCCACCCGAGTGTGCGCCCGGCCACCCGTCAGCGCGTGCTCGACGCCGTGGCCGAGCTCAGCTTCAGGCCGAACAGGGCGGCGCGGATGCTCGCCACCAACCGCAGCTACACGGTTGGCGTGCTCATGACCGCGAGCCACGCCTACTACGGACCCAGCAGCGTGCTGCGTGCCGTCGAGGACGCGGCTCGCGACTCCGGGTACTCCATCCTGCTGGCCAGTCCGCGCGACACCGACGTGTCCGAGTTCAGCGCGGCTGTCGACCACCTCATCCATGAAGGTGTCGAAGGAATCATCGTGGTGGCGCCTCAAGTTCGCGCCGCCGAGGCGATGACGAAGCTGCGCGAGCCGGTGCCTGTCGTGATGGTCCAGTGCGCAGACGTAGATCCGGCGCTCTCGGTCAACAACGAGGTCGGCGGGGAGTTGGCTGCGCAGCACCTGTGGGATCTCGGACACCGCCGAGTCGCTCTCGTTGCGGGCCCATCTGATTGGGCCGAATCCGGAGCGAGGACGCGAGGATTCGCGCGATTCTTGTCGTCAGTCGGCGCCGTCCCGGTTGCCGTCGCTGATGGTGACTGGTCGTCGGCGTCAGGCTACGAGGCCTTCCAACAGATCGCCGATGCCGGTTTCACCGGCGCCTTCTGCGCAAATGACCAGATGGCTCTCGGTTTCATCCACGCTGCCCATGACCACGGAGTGAACGTCCCGAATGGCCTCTCAGTGGTCGGATTCGACGACATCCCGGAGGCAGAGCACTACCTGCCTCCGCTCACCACCGTGCACCAGGACTTCGACGTCGTGGGGCGGCGTGCCGTGGATGGACTGCTGTCCGCCATGCAGGATCACGCCATCTCTCCTGCGGATGCTCTTGATCCGCTCCGCCCCGAACTCATCGTGCGCAAGTCGACCAGCTCACCAGCTCCGAACCGCCACTCCGGACGGTGACCACGCTGTGGTGACGGCCGTCGTCCGGCCGAGTGGAGAGGCGGGTGTCCAGCTCGCGGTGCACCCGTTGGTCTCCGGAGCGCTGTTCGGCGTGCCCGCTCGAGAACTCGGGTTCACCCCTCGGCCACCACCGTGGCGTCGCGGATGTCGGCGAGGGTGCGGCACCCCGACAGGCCCATCGTGAGGTCGAGTTCGGCCACCAGGTTGCGGATCACCTCGCGCACCCCGGCGAGCCCGCCACGGCCAGGCCGTAGGCCCAGGCGCGCCCGACCAGCACCGCCTCCGCGCCGACGTGCAGCGCCTTGAACACGTCGGCGCCCCCGCGGATCCCCCTGTCCAGGAGGACGGTCGCGCGACCGCCGACCGCCTGGAGCACGGCCGGCAGCGCCTGCATGCTCCCGATCGCGCCGTCGACCTGCCGCCCGCCGTGGTTGCTCACGACGATCCCGTCGACGCCGTGGTCGACAGCCCGGCGCGCGTCATCGGGGTGCAGGACTCCCTTGAGGACGATGGGCAGCCGGGTCCGCTCCCGCAGCCACGCCAGGTCGTCCCACGTGATCGTCGGGCGGGAGTAGCTCTCCAGGAAGAGCTCCACGGCCGCGCGGGGCACGGGGGAGCGCAGGTTGTCCCAGAACGACCCGGGGTGCGCACGAGTCAGGTCGATCAGGGTCCGGACCGTCGCGGCGCGCAGGAGTGGACGCTGCGGTGCCGGCCGTCCTCGCGAAGCACTGACGCGCTCGGCGACGAGCCGCCGGAAGACGGGGTCGCTGGTGTACTGCGCGATCCCCAGACCCCGGCTGAAGGGCAGCGACCCGAGGTCGAGGTCGCGGCTGCGCCAAACCCAGCAGCGTCGTGTCGAGCGTGACCACGACGGCCTCGCAGCCGCAGCGTTCGGCCCGGCCGAGGAAGCTCTCCACCAGTTCGTCGATGGTGCTCCAGTAGAGCTGGAACCATCGAGGTGCGCCACCCATCTGCGCCGCGCACTCCTCCATCGAACGTGAGGCCTGGTTGGAGAAGGCCATGGGGATCCCCTCGGCGGCCGCGGCCCGGGCGGCACCCACGTCGGCGCTGCGGTGAGCCATCTCTGCCACACCCACCGGCGCCAGCAGGAGGGGAGCCGGGATGGTGCGGCCGAACAGCCTGGTGGACAGGTCGCGCTCCGACACGTCGCGCAGGACCCGCGGCACGATCTGCAGGGCGTCGAACCCGTCGCGGTTGCTGTCCATGGTGCGCTCGCGGCCCGCGCCGCCCGCCACGTAGGCGAAGGCGCGGCGGTTCATCGCGCGCTCGGCCGCGGCCTCGAGCCGTCCCCAGTCGGTGGGCACGGCGGGGCGCGCACCGCTGACGCCGGCCCGGTAGACGGCCTCCTGGCGCCGCCGCCC
>NZ_VOHR01000650.1 GCF_009192725.1 Segeticoccus rhizosphaerae
CGCGGCGAACCGGGCGCCGAGCCCGGTGACCAGCGCCCTCCGGGACGGGTCGACGTCGACGACGGTGAGCTGCACCCCCGGGAAGCGGGAGAGCAGGCGCGCGACGCAGCACCCCACCATGCCCGCGCCGACGACGGTCACCCGGTCACCGACGAGCGGGGGAGCGTCCCACAGGGCGTTGACCGCGGTCTCCACGGCCCCGGCCAGCACCGCACGGCGCGGCGGGACCCCGTCGGGCACCGGGACCACGGCCTCGGCGGGCACCACGAACCGGGTCTGGTGGGGATGCAGGCAGAACACGGTGCGCCCGGTCAGCTCCGGCGGGCCCTTCCGCACGACCCCGACGTTGAGGTAGCCGTACTTGACCGGACCCGGCAACGACCCCTCCTGGAAGGGTGCTCGCATCACCTCTCGCTGGTCGGCCGGCACGCCGCCGCGGAAGACCAGCACCTCGGTGCCGCGGCTGATGCCGGACCACAGGGTGTCGACGAGCACCTGGCCGTCGGCGAGTTCGGGCACCGTCGACGTGCGGATCTCCCCGACCCCTGGCGCGCGGACCCAGAACGCGCGGGCGCTGCGTTCCTCGTTCGAGGTTCCCGGCATGTCCACAACCTAGTGGGGCCCGCGGTGCCGGGCGGCCTCGTTGCCGCCGCGACCGGCAGCGCAAGATGGAAGCAGGGGCGAGCGCAGGAGGTGACGTGCACAGGCTGGCGGTGGTGGCAGGTGGGCTGACCGGTCTGGCGGCCCTGCTCGCGGCCCTCGCCGCCGGCCCGAAGGCCGACACCGTCCCGGTGCGGCGGG
>NZ_VOHR01000651.1 GCF_009192725.1 Segeticoccus rhizosphaerae
TGGCGGGCGCCGGGCGGCGACTGGGCCAGGTGCAGGCGGACCTGGCCGAGGCCGGCCAGCGGCTCTCGATCGACCCACCCCAAGACGGCACGATCGGCGGCACGATCGCCAGCGCGGCCACCGGACCGATCCGCTTGGCGCACGGCGCAGTCCGTGACCTGGTCATCGGGGCCACCTTCGTGCTCGCCGACGGCACCGTCGCACACTCCGGCGGCAAGGTCGTCAAGAACGTCGCGGGCTACGACGTCGCCAAGCTGCTCACCGGCTCCCTCGGCACCCTCGCGGTCATCACGCAGGCGGCCTTCCGGCTCCACCCCGAGCCACACGCCCGAGCCTGGGTGACCGCGCCGGTCACCGGCGGCGACGAGGCACACCGCCTGACGCAGGCGGCGGTCCACTCCCAGACCATGCCGGCGGCCCTCGAGCTCGACCTGGCCACCCCGCGCGAGGGCACCCTCTGCGTCCAGCTCGAAGGTGTCGGGCCCGGCGTCGAGCAGCGGGCCGCGACGATGTGTGGGCTGCTCGGCCCGCGGGCCGAGAGGTTCACCGAGCCGCCGCCGTGGTGGGGCCACGAGCCCTTCACGGCGGGCGACGTCGAGCTGCGCCTCACCCACGAGCTCGGCGCGTTGGACACCCTCCTGCAGGCCCTCGAATCGGCCCAGGACGCCACGGGTCTGGCCGTGCGGCTGCGTGGCAGCGTCGGGGTGGGCTCGGTGCTCGCGGGCGTCGACGCCTCGGCGGATCCGGGCGCGGTGGCGGCCCTCGTCGGCGAACTGCGCGGCCGCGCAGCGGACTTCG
>NZ_VOHR01000652.1 GCF_009192725.1 Segeticoccus rhizosphaerae
GAGCGACTCGAGCAGGCGCGAGCTGGTGGCGCGCACGTCGGCCACCCCGCCCCGGAGGTTGTCGATGGCCTGGCTCGGCCGGCGGACGGTGTCGACCAGTGCGCCGGTGAGCAGCTCGAGGTCGCTGGGCTCCCGGGCCGGTCGCCAGGTGTCGGTGACCGGCGCCTCCTGCGCGGCGTCCCCGTCCACGATGACCTGCGCGAGGTCGATCGCGTTGACCCCGTCGACAAGGGCCTGGTGGGTCTTGGTGATGATGGCGAACCGGCCACCCAACAGCCCCTCGACGAGGTAGACCTCCCACAGCGGGCGGTCCCGGTCGAGGGCGCGCGACTCCACCCGGGCCACGAGCTCCTCGAGCTGTTCGTCGCTGCCCGGCCGGGGCAGCGCGGAGCGGCGGACGTGGTAGGCGAGGTCGAAGTGCTCGTCGTCCACCCAGACCGGGTTGGCGAGATGCCCCGGCACGCCCCGGACCCGCTGCCGGTAGCGCGGCACGTAGGCGATGCGCCGCGCGACCAGCGACACGAGCCGGTCGTAGTCGAACCCGTCCTCCGGCGGCTGGAAGACCATGACCGAGCCCACGTGCATCGCCGTGTTCGGCTCCTCCAGGTAGAGGAAGGAGGCGTCGAGGGCGGTGAGGCGGGCGGGCACGCTCCCATGTTGTCAGACTGTCCGAGCTCGCGCCGGTGGCCCACGTGACACCGGCAGGTGCGCCGTTGGGCCCAGCGGCAGGGCGGTCGTGCCGCAGCGGTGCCGCCCGGGCGGGCGTCAGGAACGGCGCAAGCGACGGCGACGGACC
>NZ_VOHR01000653.1 GCF_009192725.1 Segeticoccus rhizosphaerae
CCGGCCTCGCCGCACGCGCCGCGTCGAGTGCCGCACGCTGGGGCGGCAGGGGCGCGAGGACGGACGCGAGGGCTGCGACGAGGACCGCCGCCACGGCGAGGATCGGGAGCGCGGGGAAGGTCAGCGGCACCTGGACCGGGACGAGTCCCTCCCACGCCTGCTGGCTGCCGACCACCAGGACGACGGCGGGCACCACGCCCGTGACCACCACGACCCACTCGGGTAGCCCCCACGGGTCGCGCCGGTAGGCGGACCGGCGGTCCCGCCGTGCGCCCACCAGCAGCGCGGCCCCGGCCAGCAGCACGCCGACAACCAGCAGCGGTAGTCCGAGCAACGCAGGGGTCGACCCGTCGAGCAGGCCGTAGAGACCGGCCACCACACCCAGCAGGCCGACCATCGTCAGCAGACTTCCCGCGCGCCTCGACCGGGCGGTGCGGTGCACGGAGCGGCCGTAGCCGCGCGACTCCATCGACGCGGCGAGGTCGAGCGAGCGTTCGAGGGCTCCCTCGAGCACCGGCACGGCGAGGTGCGCGAGCTCGCGCAGCCCCCGACCGGAGTGTCCCCGAAGGCGTCTCGCGGCCCGCACGCGGCCCGCGTCCTCCACCATCTGCGGCGCGTAGGTGAGGCCCACCACGACCGCCGTGCCCACGTCATACAGGGTGGCGGGCACGTAGCGCAGCAGCCGGCGCGGGCTGGCGAGCGCGTTGGCGGCGCCGAGGCAGGCCAGGATCGCGGCGAGCCGCAGGCCCTCGTAGGCAGCGGACAGCAGCCCCTCCGCGGTGACGGGGCCGCCG
>NZ_VOHR01000654.1 GCF_009192725.1 Segeticoccus rhizosphaerae
CGATGGGGTCTTGACCCGGCAGGGCAGGCACAAGGTGGCGCGGGGGAACGCCTCCAGCCGGGCCGCCCCGATCGGCGCGCCGCAGCCCGCGCAGGTGCCGTAGCTGCCCTCGGCGATCCGGTCCAGCGCCGCCAGGGTCTGCTCCAGCAGCTCCTCGACGTTGCGTCCCGGGCCGGCCTGCTGCTCCAGGCCGGCCAGGTGCGCGCCGACGTCGGCCTCGTCGGCCGCCTCACCGGCCACTGTCTGGCGCAGCAACCCGTCCAGGTCACCGGCGGCCGCGCGGACCTCCGCGCTCAACCGCACCCGGTCGGCCTCCAGCCGGGACCGCAGCTGCGTCAGCAGCTGCGCGGGCAGGCCCGCGTTCGCGCCTCCTGGCGCGGGACCGGTGTCCATGGCCTCGCTCATCATCCGTTCCCTCCTCACACCCTGTGGGTCCGTCAGTCTCGGTGGTGCTCTGGTCGGCGGCAACACCACCCATGATCTTTACTGCTCAGTATAGGTTTTCTCTCGATTCTGAGCGATACTGAGGGGTGTCCAGCACACGGGATGCCCACCAGGCGAAGGGAGGCACTGGCAATGGCACTCAGCCAGCTGTGGCACCAGCACGACGCACCGCCGGCGGCGCGGGCGGGCCATTGGACCCGCACCGCGCCGACGGACAGCAGCACCTCGACGGTTACCGGCACCGCACCACCGGGCCCGCCGGCTCCTGCGGCCTGGCCATTGGCGGTACCCGACGGGCGCGGCGAACCGGTCCTTGCCGCACGCGGCGGCGGCGCCCGGGTCG
>NZ_VOHR01000655.1 GCF_009192725.1 Segeticoccus rhizosphaerae
GCTCTGCCGGCGGCCGTCGGCCTCAGCGGAGACGACTACGCGCGGCCGGTGGTGTTCGCCGCCGGCTACGCGCGGGCCCTGTGGGTCTGCGTGGTGCTCCTGGCCCTGGGCGGAGTCGTCTCGTGGCTGCTGGTCCGCGACCCCGAGCGCGATGTGGGCGTCGCGGCCACGCCTGCCGACCCAGTCAGCTGCCGCACCACCCCGATGGGCGACGCCGAGCACCAGCAGCGCGGCCGGGCCAACTAGTCTGACCGACGTGAGCGAACGGATCGGCGTCGCCGTCATCGGGGCGGCCGGGCGGATGGGCGCGCAGGCGTGCCGCGCCGTCGAGGATGCCACCGATCTCGACCTGGTCGGCCGGTTCGGCCACGCAGACGACCTCGGCGACCTGGCGGGTGCGCAGGTGGCCCTCGAGCTGACGGTTCCCGACGCCTCGCCGGCCAACGTCGCTCACTGCGTCGACCGTGGCGTGCACGTGGTGGTGGGCACCACCGGATGGACCGACGACCGGCTCGAGACCCTCCGCACCGAGTTGGCCGAGCACCCCGGGGTCGGCGTGCTCATCGCGCCGAACTTCGCCATCGGCGCCCTACTGATGATGTCCTTCGCCAGGCAGGCCGCGCGCTTCTACGAGTCCGTGGAAGTCGTCGAGCTGCACCACCCGGACAAGGTCGACGCGCCCTCCGGCACGGCGTCCCGCACCGCCGCACTCATCGCCGCGGCCCGCCGCGAGGCCCACCTGCCCACGCCGCCGGACGCCACCACCTCCGATCCGGACGGTGCG
>NZ_VOHR01000656.1 GCF_009192725.1 Segeticoccus rhizosphaerae
CGACCCCGCCCGAGTGCCGACGGCCACGGAGCTCGTGGACCCCGACGCCGTCGTCGAGGCGGCCGGGGCGGTCCCGTGGCGCCGGCGCGACGGACGGCTGGAGGTGGCCCTGGTGCACCGTCCCCGCTACGACGACTGGTCCTGGCCCAAGGGGAAGGTCGACCAGTCGCCCTACCGTGAGCAGCTGCCGGCCACGGCGGTCCGGGAGGTCGGCGAGGAGACGGGGCTGCTCGTGCGGCTCGGGCGCCCCCTGCCCACCGCGTGCTACACGGTGGTCCGGCGATCCCCGGGCCCGCAACGCAAACGGGTCCACTACTGGGCAGCGGAGGTCATCGGGGGTGACGGCCGGCTGGAGCACGAGATCGACGAGGTGGCCTGGCTCCCCGTCGGCGAGGCATCGAGCCGGCTGAGCTATGCGCGCGACCGGGAGCAGCTGCGTGCCGTCGTCGTCCATGACAAGGCCGGGCAGCTCGAGACCTGGCCGCTGCTCGTGGTGCGGCACGCGCACGCCGTCGGTCGCGGCCACTGGAGGAAGGACGATCGGCTCCGGCCGCTCGACGCGAGGGGAGCGGCGCAGGCGGCCGCGCTCGTGCCCCTCGTGACGGCATACGGCGTCTCCCGCGTGGTGACCTCGCCGTCGGTGCGGTGCACCGACACCCTGGCGCCGTTCGCGGAGCGCGCCGGCCTGCGGATGCGGCTGCGGGACGGGCTGTCGGAGGAGGGGTATGCCGCGGCGCCCGACCGCGCGGCGCGGCACCTCGCCAAGACGATCGGGCGGG
>NZ_VOHR01000657.1 GCF_009192725.1 Segeticoccus rhizosphaerae
TCGAGGGCGAGCGGGTGGTGCACCTCCTGCTGCACCAGTGGCCAGCGGGTGTACTCGTCCAGCGGCTCGTGCGCCTCGAAGAACTTCCCGTCGGCGGTGCGCACGATCCGACCGGTTTCGCGCCCGTGCAGCACCAGCTCGCGGTCGCGCCGCTGCAGGCTCAGGCAGACGCGTTTGGTCACCCAGAACGCGATCGGCGGGCCGACGATCACCAGCACGCGGATGATGTTGGTGATGTCGTTGATCGACAGTTGGAGCTTGTCGGCGAGGATGTCGTTGCTCCCGCCGAGGACCAGGAGCACGTAGAACGTGATGGCCATGACGCCGAGACCGGTCCGGGTGGGGGCGTTGCGCGGGCGGTCCAGGACGTGGTGCTCCCGCTCGTCGCCGGTCACGTGCTTCTCGATGAAGGGATAGATGCCGGCGATGGTGAAGAGCGCACCCAGCAGCGCGACTCCCGGGATGAACACGTTGAGGGACAGGGTGATGCCCCAGAAGGCGAACTCGATAGGTGGCATCAGGCGCAGCGCGCCCTCGGCGAACAGCATGTACCAGTCGGGTTGTGAGCCGGCGCTGATCTGGGTGGGGGAGTAGGGCCCGTAGGACCAGATCGGGTTGATCGTCACCAGCGCCGCGAGCAGGGCCGTCACCCCGAAGACGATGAAGAAGAAGCCGCCCGCCTTGGCGGTGTAGACCGGCATCAACGGGTAGCCCACCACGTTCCTGTTGGTGCGGCCCGGTCCGGGGTACTGGGTGTGCTTTTGCACCATGACCA
>NZ_VOHR01000658.1 GCF_009192725.1 Segeticoccus rhizosphaerae
CCGCCCCGGCGCAGCGCTCCCGCTGGCTCGGCGCCGTCGCCGACGCCCTCGAGCAACACCGGGACGAGCTGGCGCGGCTGGCCGACGAGGAGACCGCGCTCGGGCTCGACCGGTTGCTCGGCGAGGTCGTCCGGGCGGCGGACCAGGCCAGGTTCTACGCCTCGGTCGCCGTCGAGGGCAGCTGGGCGCAGGTCACCGTCGACCAGCTCCCGGACGGCACGGACCTGCGCCGCGTGCGGTGGCCCGTCGGGCCGGTCGCGGTCTTCGGGGCGAGCAACTTCCCCTTCGCCTTCGGCGTGGTCGGCCACGACACGTCCTCGGCGCTGGCAGCAGGCTGCCCGGTCGTCGTCAAGGCCCACCCTGCTCACCCGCGGCTGAGCGTGCGGCTGGGGGAGCTGGTCACGGAGGCCCTCGCCGGGTCAGGCGCGCCCGAGGGTGTGTTTTCGGTGGTGGTCGGCTTCGACGCCGGGCTGCAGGTGGTGGACGCCCCCGAGACCGCGGCGGTCGGCTTCACCGGATCGCAGGCCGGCGGTATGGCGCTCGCCGAGCGCGCGCTCGCCCGGCCCCGCCCGATCCCGGTCTTCGCGGAGATGGGCACGGTCAACCCGGTGGTGGTGACGCCGGGCGCCGCCGGTGCCCGATTGGCCGAGGTCGCCGAAGGCTTCGTCGGCTCGTTCACGCTGGGTCAGGGGCAGTTCTGCACCAAGCCCGGGCTGCTGCTGGTGCCGCGCGGGAGCGGTGCCGCCGAGGCGGTCGCCGCGCAGGTGCGGACCCG
>NZ_VOHR01000659.1 GCF_009192725.1 Segeticoccus rhizosphaerae
GCGCCATCAGACGGCGAACCGCCTCGCTCGCGGCGTCGGAATAGAAGCCGGGGTTTTCGGACAGGAGCTTGTCGGTGACCAGCCGCCCCTCAGGCGTGGTCGCGACCACGTCGGTGAAGGTCCCGCCGCGGTCGATGGCGAAGCGCCAGCCACCATTGTCTGCATCGGTCACGGCCATCTGCGCACCCTTAGCCGTTGCCTGTGCCAACACAAGGCGCGCCTTTTTCATTGCAATAGGCACGCGAATCCGCACATCGTTGCCCAAGCATGCTGCGCCAGTACGAACTCGTAGAGCGGGTCAAGGAATACGACCCGGACGCCGACGAGGCGCTGCTCAACCGCGCCTATGTCTATACGGTGCAGAAGCACGGCACCCAGACGCGCGCCAGCGGGGACCCCTATTTCAGCCATCCGGTCGAGGTCGCAGGGCTCATGACCGACCTCAAGCTCGACCAGGAAACGATCATGACCGCGCTGCTCCACGACACGGTGGAGGACACGCTGGCGACGATCGACGACATCGAGGCCCATTTCGGCGAGGACGTTGCGCGGCTCGTAGATGGCGTCACCAAGCTGTCGAAGATCGAGCAGATGCCCGAAAACGAGCGGGCTGCGGAGAACCTGCGCAAATTCCTGCTCGCCATGAGCGAGGACATTCGCGTCCTCCTCGTCAAGCTGGGCGACCGGTTGCACAACATGCGTACGCTTCACTTCATCAAAAAGCCGGAGAAGCGCCAGCGCATCGCACGCGAGACGATGGATATCTAC
>NZ_VOHR01000066.1 GCF_009192725.1 Segeticoccus rhizosphaerae
CTCCGGATCAGCGCCCAGTCCTCCAAAGTGATCACACTCCAATGGTCGAGTGTTCACTTTTCACCGCCGAAACTGTCCAATCTTCGAGCGCCGTCGACAGCTACGGCCCGGGCCGCCCTCTGCGGGTTGTTCAGCGCGTTGGGGCCTCACCTCCTTGGCGGGTTCGAGCGCGAGCCGCGTAACGAGCGCACGAGAGCGACTCGCGCGGAGCCGTACAGGTCATCGGACGTCAGAACGTGTTCATGCAGGTGGCCCAAGTCGAGTAGGTGACCGACCACCTCGGGTGTCGAACCGCTTCCGTGCTAGCCGCTGACCGGGCTGAGCGTCCTGCGCCTCGATTCGAGGTCCAGGCGGCTGAGCGCCCAAGCGGCGTACAGGGCGGCCCCGTCGGGCAGCACTGTGTCGTCGAACTGCGCATGTGCCGAGTGGTTGAAGGGAGCCGGATCACCTGACTGGCCGGCGGGTGTGGTTCCCAGGCCGACGAATACACCCGGCACCTTCTCGAGGATCCGCGAGTAGTCCTCGGCCCCGGCGAGGGGACTGTTCATCAGATCGAGCCGGCCCTCCCCGAAGAGGCCTGCCACGGTCTCTTCGATGAGCTGGGTCTCGGCCGCGGCATTGACGGTTGTGGGGTATCCGGGCACCCAGTCGACTCCCACGTCGACGCCGTGGGACTCGGCGACGGCCTGCAGCATCGGCCCGACGATGCGCTGCACCGTCTGCCGGGCCTGGCTCGAGAAGGTTCGTACCGTTGCCTCGAACCGTGCCTGCTCGGGGATCACGTTGGCCTTCGTGCCGGCATGGAGCAGTCCCACGGTGATCACCACTGGATCGAAGATGTCGAACCGCCGTGTCACGGTAGTCTGCAGCGCCGAGACCATGTCGGCCACGGCGGTCACGGGATCCCGGGCGAGATGCGGCGTCGACCCGTGGCCGCCGGTACCGATTACGGTGACGTGGAGCTGGTCCGAGGCTGCCATGATGGTCCCTGGTTTGGTGAAGAACGTGCCTCGCTCGCCGATGCCGGTGAACACGTGCAGGGCCAAGGAGGCCACAGGCAGTGGACCGGCCGCCCCTAGGACGCCTTCGTCGATCATCACCTGGGCGCCGTTCCAACTCTCCTCGCCGGGTTGGAACATGAAGATGACGTCCCCGATCAGTTCGCTTCGAAGGCGACAAAGCAGATGAGCGGCGCCGACGAGCATGGCAGTGTGCAGGTCGTGGCCGCAAGCGTGCATCACGCCCGTGATCGAGGAACTGAAGGGAAGGCCGGTGGCCTCGGTGACTGGCAGGGCGTCCATGTCTCCGCGCAGCAGTACGACCGGACGAGGCGAGGAGGCCGTCCGGTCGCCTCCTTCGCCTCTCAGCACCGCTACGACCGAGGACAGATCGGTCCCGGTGGATACCTCGAGGGGCAGGCCATCGAGTGCTCGCAGCACCTTCGCCTGGGTGAGGGGCAGGGTGAGTCCGATCTCGGGCTCACGATGCAGTTCGCGCCGGAGATCAACGAGGAAAGACCTAATGTCTGCCGCCTGCTTAAGAACGCTAGACATGGCCATCGGCCGAGCTCCGAGTCGGCACAACGGCGGTCGCCGCAGCACTGACAAGGACGTCTCGTCCGGGTAGTCCGGCGACGCGCACCCCCGTGCCGCAGTGCGCAGGCGTCGCATAGAACTCCACCCGGACCTTTGTCATCTTCTCCCAGTAGGCGGTCAGCTCGTCGTCGGCGCCGTTGAAGACGTAGAAGGTATTCATCTTCACCACGTCCGCCCATGTGGCCCCGGAGCTGGCCAGAACGGAGGTGATGTTCGAGAAGACAAGCCTCGTCTGGGTCTCTATGTCGCCGACGCCTGCAACTTTGCCGTCCGTGTCCATCGGCAGCTGTGCTCCGGTAAACAGCAGCGAGTGCTCTCCCGCGACCTGCCAGCCCTGAGACGTCGGGACATTCATCGACCAGAACCAGGGCATGTCCCGAGGCATCAACCGTGTCTTGTGCATCCGGCTCACCCGTTCCTGGCAACCGCGACCGCGTCGATCTCGACCAGCAGTCCCGGGTAGGCGAGCCCGGGCACCTGCACCGCCGTCCAGACGGGGCCGCTGCCTTCGATGAAGTTGGCGGCGACTCGCGTCAGCGTGTCCCAGAAGACCGTCTCGTCGTCAGGGACGTAGTAGACGTCCATCCGGACCACGTCTCGCCACCCGACGCCCGCGTCACGTAGGACCCGCCAGATGTTCTCGAACACATTGCGCAGCTGGGCCTCCAGATCCTCTCGCCCGATCACCTCCCCGGTCGGACCGGCCGAGATCTGGCCGCCGACGAAGACGAGACCTGCTGGCCTGTCGACCCGGATCCCTGCAGGTCCGCCGATCGGCAGGGAGCTGGGCGTGGGCGCGTCAAGCACGGATATGCTAGTGGTATTCATGATTCCTCGTGTTGGGTTGAACGGTTCAGAACAGTTTTCCCCTGCTGTCGAACAAGCCGGTGAGCTCCTTGCTTAGGGTCAGAAGCTGGATGTCCGACGTTCCCTCGTAGAGGCGAATGAGCCGGACGTCCCGGTAGAGTCGCTCGATTTCACTCTCGCGCATGTAACCGGCACCCCCGTGTACCTGGAGCGCAGCGTCGACGACCTGAAAGGCGTTCTCACTCGCCACGTACTTGGCGATGGACGCCGCTCGACGAAGGTCGCCGCCGGAGTCCTTCTGGCGCGCAGCTCGATAGGTGACCAGCCGGCTGCTCTCGATGAGGCAGTCCATCTTGCCCAGCGCGAGCTGAATCGCCTGGAAGTCTCGGATGGGCCTGCCGAACTGCACGCGGTTCGTCGCGTGGGCTATGGCGAGGTCCAGCGCCCGCATCGCGATCCCGTTGGCGAGTGCGGCTGCGTCGATCCGGGACGGGTTAAGGGCGTGCATCGCCACCTTCCCCCCGTCTCCGGGGGATCCCAGCACGTGGTGGCCAGGCACCACGACGTCGTCGAGCGACACCTCATACGCGTGCTCACCGCGGATCCCCATCTTCTCCATCGGTTTCGAATAGTGCAGGCCGTCGGACGCGGTCGGGACCACGAAGGCGCTGATGCCTCTGAACCCTGCGGTGGGATCGGTCTTCGCGAACACCAGCATGACGTCTGCCTCTGCCGCGCTGCTGATGAAGATCTTGTTGCCGTTGAGTCTCCAGCCACCTTCGTGCTCCACCGCGGTGGAGCGCATGGCGCCGACGTCGGAGCCTGCATCCGGTTCGGTCAGGGCGAAGGCCGCTCGCAGCTCTCCGCGGGCCATGGGGGTAAGGAACTGCGACTTCATGCGAGCGTCACCGAAAACGCGGAAGCCCTCCATGCCCAGGTAGTGCCCGGCGAAGACGGAGGCCACCGAAGCGTCCGCGTATGCCAGCTCCTCGATGGCGGCGACGAGGGTAGGAGTGTCCAGCCCGAGCCCGCCGTGCTCCTCGGGCACGGTGATGCCCAGCGTATCCATGCGCGCGAGCTCACCGAAGATTTCCGCGGCATCCTCCCCCTGTTGGTCCCGTTCGGCGGCGAGTGGTGCCACTCGTTCGCGCGCGAAGTCGCGGATCGCTTGCACCAGATCGGGATGCTCGACCTGCGCCAGGTCCTCAGAGAGACGACGCATCTTTGGGCTCATCCTCCTCGAAGTGGGGTCGTGCGGTGTGCTCACCGTGCCGCGGCGCCTGGTTCATGGGCGGGCGATAGTCATCGAGCTGGAATCCCATGCCCAAGGTCGTAAAGCCGTCGGCCTCAAGGTCCGTCACACCCCGCGCACGTGCGTACTCGCCGGTCAGTGCCTCTCTGGGGTCCAGAATCGGGGCACAGGGGACCCCCGCCGAGGAAAGCCGTCGCAGGGCCTCGTCGACTGACCAATCCGCGAGGGCAGCCTCGATCTCCTTGCGCAGCTCCTCCCGGTGCGCTCCCCTCAGCTCATCGCTGACAAACCTCGGATCATCGATCCAATGGGGCCGGCCCAGTACCCCGGCGAGCTTGGAGAACAAAGCGTCGTTGGCGACGGCCAGGACGAACTGTCCGTCGGCGGCCGCGAACGAGCCGTACGGGGCGCTGATGGCGTGGTCGGTGCCGGTGGGGACCAGAGGACCCGAGTCGTGGAGCGCCCTCATGCCGACCGACTCCAGCCCGGCCAGCAGAGCGTCGACCATAGCCAGGTCGATCCGCGCGCCCCGGCGGGTGCGCTGCCGTCTCAGCAGTGCCGCCACGACCGCAAAAGCTCCGAGCACCCCGGGCAGCACATCTCCGATGCTGATCCCGACCCGCGCCGGCGGCCCCTCTGCTGGGCCGGTCACGGCCATCAGGCCAGACATGGCCTGCGCGATGATGTCGTAGGCGGGCCGGTCCGCCCACGGGCCGGACTGGCCGAAGCCCGAGATGCTCAGGTAGACGAGCTCTCCGTTGCCCGCTCGGAGTTTCTCGGACGAAAACCCTAGGCGCTCGAGACCGCCTGGTCTCAGGTTCTCGATCAGGACGTCGGCCTCCCGCGTCAGGCGCGCGAACGTCTCGGCGTCGTCTGAGTCCTTCAGATCGAGGATCACGCTGCGCTTGTTGCGGTTCAGCAGCCGAAAGGTGGTGCTCATGCCCTCGAAGCGCGGTGGGACGTCGCGGGTGTGGTCACCGACCGGTGACTCCACCTTGATGACCTCCGCCCCGAGGTCCGCCAGCAGCCGAGAACAGTACGGGGCCGAGATCATGGTGCCGAGTTCCAGCACTTTAACGCCACTCAGCGGCGCACACAACTGTTCAGTCACGCAGATGCACTCCTCACATCAGGTCGTCGGGCAGACTGCGGCGAGGTATCGAAGATCATCGACAGCACACGTTCGCGCAGTTGGGTGAACTCCGCGGTGCCGGCTATCTCCGCAGTCCGCGGACGGCTGAAGCCGACGGGGATCAGCTCCTTGACTCGCCCCGGAGAGCTTGAGAGCACGACCAGCTGGTCTCCGAGTAGCAGCGCCTCGTTAATGTCGTGCGTCACAAAAACGATGGTGCGTCGGTGACGCTGCCAGATGTCCAACAACAGTCGCTGCGCCCCGATCCGAGTCAGCGCGTCGAGAGCGCCGAACGGCTCGTCCATCAACATCACCGGCGGGTCGGTCGCCAACGCCCGGGCAATGGCCACCCGTTGCCGCATCCCGCCGGAAAGCTCGCGTGGGTAGGCATCGGCGAAATCGCTGAGACCCATCTCCTCCAGCAGGCCCTCCGAGACCTGCTTCCACGTGCTCTTAGGCCGCTTGGTCATGCGCAGACCGAACTCCACGTTCTGGCGCACGCGCAACCAGGGATAGAGCGCATACGATTGGAACACCATCCCTCGCTCCGGACCGGGCCCTTCGACGACGCTGCCCGCGACCTCGATCCTGCCTGCGCTTGGCGTGTCCAGGCCGCCGATCATGTTGAGCAGCGTCGACTTGCCGCAGCCGGACGCGCCCACGATGCAAGTGAAACTCCCGCTCGGGATCTCCAGGCTCACCGAGTCCAGCGCGGTTCGCGTTCCGCTGCGCATGGCAAAGGTCTTGGAGACGTTCCTCACCGAGATGGTACTCATCGCGTCACCCTCTCCGCATAGGGGAACAGTCGCTTGTAGAGGACCCTGAAGAACAGATCCGTGATCAGGCCGAGGACACCGATGGTGAGCACCGCCGCAATCACCTGGTCCGTGCGCAGGAAGCGACCTGACGTGATGATCACTTGACCGATGCCGGAGTCAGCTGCGACGAGTTCGGCAACCACGACGTAGGTCCACGCCCAGCCCGCGGCGATGCGTAGGAGATCGATGATTTGCGGCATGGTCGAGGGAAGGAGCACGTTCCAGAAGGCTCGTGCCCGCGACGCACCCAGGGTGTATGCGGCGTTGAGTCGCTCCCGCGGAGTCGCCGAGGCTGCGTCCGCAATCACCAGGCATAGCGGGAAGAACACGCCGATGAATATCAGCCCTGACTTCTCTGCTTCCCCTATGCCCATCCAGATGATGAGGAGCGAGATGAAGGCTGTCGCTGGCATGTAACGTGCCGCACCAAGAATCGGCTCCAGCATCGACTGAACAGTCGCCATCGAGCCCATCGCGACCCCGATTGGAACCGCGAGAACGACCGCCAGCACAAACCCGACGAGGATCCTCCTGAGGCTTGCCCAGATGTCCTCGAGGAACCCGAAGTTCATCAGCAGGTCGTAGAAGGCGTGTCCGACAGCGGTGGGGCTGGGTAGGAAGAAGGGCTCAACCATCCCGCTGTAGGTGACAGCGGCCCACACCGCGAGCAAGGAAGCAACCCCAACCACTCCCAAGCCGATGGCCCAACGGCCTGGCAGAGGGGTCAGAAGACTCGACCAATCGGGACGGCGCTTCACCACTTCTCCTCTCAGCCTGTCTCGAATTAGCCCATGTCCCGTACGAACTGGGGAGCGATGGCATCTTCGGCGGGGGTGGGGTCGGTGATCTTGCCACGCTCCTGCCAGAACTTTGTCGCTGCGTCGTAGACTCCGAAGAGCGGCCCTGGCTTGTCGTCAGACCCCATGTATTCCTTGTTGTCCTGTAGAGAGAGCATCTTGGTTGACTTCCACAGACCAGCGGCCTCCTCGACGCTGATCTGATTCACGTCCGCGACGATCTTGAAGGTCTCTTGGTTGTTCTTCTCGATGAACTCGTTGGCGTCCTTCATGGCCGACAGGAACTTCGTGACCGTCTCTGGGCTACTGTCGATGATCTCGCTGTCGAAGCCGATGGCGTCGGACATGATCTGCGCGTACGCGCCGCCCTTGGTGCTCAGCAGGAGCTTGCCGTCCTTGTTCTTCTTCAGCGCCGTCGTCAGCCACGGTTCCCAAGTCGCTGCTGCCGGAACCTTTCCCGCCGCGAAAGCGGCGCCTGCCTGATCAGAGGTCATGTTGCGAATCTTGACGTCGTCCATGGAGAGTCCGGCCTGGTCGAGCACGTAGGCGACGAGGAACTCCATGGTGGATCCCTTATTGACGGCGACCGTTTGGCCCTTCAGGTCCGTGACACTGTTGACGTCGCGGCCCGTCAGGATCCCCTCGCCGCCGTTCGCGGTGTCCGGAAACCACACGATCTTAGCCGGGGCGCCGGCGGGGATGGCGTGTGCGAAGGTGTCCACTGTGGTGGCGACGGCCTCGACCTTCTTGCCCTTGAGCGCGTTGAATCGGTCGGCAGGGTCCTCGATGGGAACCAGTTCGACGTCGAGTCCGTGTTGTTCGTAGAAACCTTGTTCTTGAGCCACGTACAACGGGGCGAACCCCACCCAGGACGAGAGGGCGACGCGCACGCGCGGTACCTCCTCGGATCCTGTGGATGTGGACTCGGCCTTCTGTCCACAAGCCGAGATCATCAGCACTGTGAGAGCGATCAGAGCGGAAAGTCTGACCCGTGAGCGTCTGTAAAACATCAGCGTTACCTTCTTCGTCAGGTGATTCCTAGGATGGGCGGCTGGACACTTTCACTGCTCTGCGAACTCCCTCACGTCGCCGACCTGCCGCAGAGTCGCCAATGACTCGCGGTAACCGGCGTCGGCGTGTCGGACGACACCGATCCCGGTGTCGGCGGACAGCACCGCCCCGAGGCGATGCGTGGCCGCTTCGGTGCCGTCAGCGATGACCGTCACTCCGGCACTCTGGAAATAGCCTGCGTACCCACTGCCACCTGCGTGGATCGCCACTAGGTCGGCGCCCGCTCCGGAGTTGAGCAGAGCGTTGAGGAGCGGCCAGTCCGACACCGCGTCGCTGCCGTCCGGCATGCCTTCGGTCTCACGAAGCGGTTGACACACGCCGCCCGTGTCCAGGTGGTCGCGCGTGAACGCGATCGGACCAGAGACTCGTCCCTGAGCCACCGCCTCGTTGACGAGGAGTGCGAACTCGCGGCGCTCACCGTGGCCGAGCCATCCGATGCGAGCCGGCAGGCCCTGGAACTGCACGTGCTTTTGCGCCATCATGACCCACTCCGCGGCGAGGGAGTCCGGGAACCTCTCGCGCACCAGGGAGTCGAGAACGAAAATGTCCTCCTCCGTGCCGGAGGCGGCGATCCACCGGAACGGGCCGATGCCACGGGCAAACAGGGGTCGGACGTATTCGGGGATGAATCCACTGATCGACATCGCGTCATCGACACCGCCCAAGCGTGCCTGCTCGCGGATGTTGTTGCCGTACTCGAAGACCACGGCGCCCTGGGCCTTCCACGACAACATCGCCTTCACGTGTTCGACCATCGACTCCCGCGAGCGCCGGCGCACCTCGTCGGGGATGTCCTGTCGCGCTGCGCGGACCTCCTCCAGGCTGAAGCCGAGCGGGATGTATCCGAACAGGGGGTCGTGTGCGGACGTCTGGTCGGTCACGATATCGGGGCGGACTCCCCGGCTAACCAGGCCGGGCACCACCTCGGCGGCGTTACCCAGGATGCCGATCGAGGTGGCAGTCCGGCCCCTCACGGCCGCCTGGGCCCACTCGAGTGCCTCATCCACGGATTCGGTGGCCCGCTCGAGGTAACCGGTCTCGATTCTCTTCTCGATTCGCGAGGGGTCCATCTCGACGCACAGACCGACGCCGCCGGCCATGGCAATGGCGAGCGGTTGCGCGCCGCCCATGCCGCCCATCCCTGCGGTGACTACTAGGCGTCCGGCCAGGTCGTTCTGGTTCAGGTGCTTGCGGGCGGCCTCGATAAAGGTCTGGTAGGTCCCCTGGACGATTCCTTGCGAGCCGATGTACTGCCAGTCGCCAGCGGTGTATCCCCCGAACATGATGAGGTCTCGGGACTCCAGCTCGGCGAAGTGCTCAGGCGTGGCCCACCGTCCGACCAGGTTGCTGGTGGCCATCAGGACCAAAGGCGCGCCGGGACCCGTCTTGAAGACGCCGACCGGCTTGCCCGACTGAATGACGAGGGTCTCGTCCTCGTCGATCTCCTGGAGCAGTCGGACCGTGCGTTGCAGCGCCTCCGGGTTGCGGGCCGCCTTGGCGGTTCCCGCATAGACGATCAAGCTCTCCGGATGCTCACCGTTGAACAGCGTGTTCTCGAGAAGCCGCAGGAGGGTCTCCTGGCGCCAACCGCGGCAACGTAGTTCTGGTCCTCTGTGCAAAGTGACGAGTCCTGTGTCTTGGTCAATCACGGGAACAACTCCTCGCTGGCTACTTGCGTGGTGAGCAGCCCGTTTGGCGAGCCCTGGCGTCGCCGCCGAGGGGACTTTCCACCGGGCTGGTGAGTGATCCTGGCTGCCGGCACGGATCCGACAGAACAACCGCGTGATGGGACGGTAGCCCGCCTGCTGGTAGATGTCAACGGATTGGGACGGACGCTTGTGGGCGGTTCGCACACACGTGACCCGACTTGATCACACACTTGACTAGGTTGGTGCCGAATCGGTTCAGCACCATCCCGTGCTCCGGGACCTGCCAGATCACCACGTCCGCGACCTTGCCCACCTCGAGGCTCCCGATGAGCGCTTCTCGGTCGAGGGACTTGGCGGGGTTCAGGGTTGCCAAGTACCACGCTTCTGCGTAGGTCAGGCCAAAGATCCGGACCGCCAGCTGCATCGCCGTCTGCATGGACAGCGTCGGGCTGGTTCCCGGGTTGTAGTCGGTGGAAACCGCCACCGGCACGCCCGCTGCGATCATGCGCCGGGCCAGCCCCGGCACGAAGGCCTTGTCCACCCGTTGTCGGGGGTCCGGGCTGGGGACCACTTCCAGCAAATGGTGCGCCACGCCGGGCACGAGCACCCCTACGCAACCGGAGTCGGCGAGGGCCTCGAGGTCTGCGTCCGTGGAGTAGTCGAGGTGGTCCACCGAGGACGCACCGACGTCGGCAGCAAAGCGGGTGCCCCCGGCATGGCCCGTTTGGTCGGCGTGCACACGCAGTCCCATACCGCTGTCCTTAGCGGCCGATGCGATGCGTTCGCACTCGGCTCGCGAGAATCCGACCGGGTCGAGGCAGACATCGCAGTACTCAGCGAGCCGGGCCGCCTCCGGCATCGCGTCGACGACGCGATCGATGAAGTAGCCTCGCCGGCCTTGGAATCGCGCCGGCAGCACCTGCGCGCCGAAGAACGTGCTGACGAGGTCGACCGGATGAGCGCGCAGCCCCCTCAGCACCTGGAGCAGACGCAGTTCCTCGTCGATGTCCGCGCCGTAGCCGCTCTTGGCCTCCATGGTGGTGGTGCCGTGGGCGAGCGCCATATCCAGGTCGGACCATGCTCGAGCATGCAGCATCTCGCTCGATGCCGCGTACGTCTGCTCGATCGTCGAGCGGATGCCGGATGCCAACGGGATCGTCCGGCGCTGCACCAGTTGCTGCCATTCTTGGTGTCGGCTGCCTCCGTGGACAAGGTGGGTGTGGCAGTCGACGAGTCCGGGCGACACGAGCGACCCCCGTGCGTCGATGACATCGTCGCTGTGCCATGCGGCGAGCACCTCGGCGGTCGTCCCCACGGCACAGAGGCGACCGTCCAGCACGGCGAGAGCGCCGTCTGGGATCGTCTCGACAGACTGCAGCGCCCTCCCGGTCGCCGATTCCTCCCGGATTCGACACGTGAGGAGCTCACTGGCACCCACGATGATCAGGTCAGCCTGCCGGCTCTTCGGCAGGGGTGATGGGGCGGCGCACATATCTTCCATGCCGTGGTAGCCTATACCACTAGGCGGGCATCTCTGCCTGCTGCAGCCATCTCTGGCTTGCACGGTCCTTGCATGCCTCTAGCGCGGGGCACGTCCAGGTGTGCGGGTCCGCCCCGCGGGCGCTCGCAGCGACATCCGCCGACCGGGCAAGGATGGGGCCCGCCATGTCCGACGAGAACATGCCGGGCACTGCGTAGGCAAAGAATGCAGGAGGACTGACTATTTCTCAACGAACAGGTACACGCGGACCTTCACGACAGCACGAGGAGCAGGGCGTGGTTGACACAGACCCCACCACCCACTCCTCCGGCTCGCCGACCGCCGCCGTTCGCAGTGTCTCTCGCGCGCTCGCCCTCCTCGACGCCGTCACCGAGGCCGTGCAGCAGGACAACTACAACGGGATCACGCTCGCCGACGCCGCCAGAAACGTCGGCCTCCCGGTGACGACGGCAGCCCGCCTGCTCAGCACCTTGGAAGCGGAGAACGCCGTACGTCGCGATCACAGCGGGAGATGGTATCCCGGCGTCCGCCTGCTGGCTCTGTCCTCGCGACTCAAGTCTGCTCCGTTGATCACGGTGGCCGGCCCCGAGCTCGAGAACCTGGCAGAGAGGACCAACGAATCCGCCTACCTCGCCATTCGGAGCGGCGATGAGGCGGTGTACATCCGGCACGTGGACAGTGCCCAGCCGATCCGGCACACGGCGTGGGTCGGGCGGTCTTGGCCGATACACGGGACCGCGATCGGAGCCGCGCTCCTGGGTTCGATCCCGCTGGGCGGGGTTGCAACGACGCGGGACACCATCGAACCCGGCGTCACGGCAGTGGCCGCTCCCATCTGGGACAAGGACACCAGGGGGGTGGTGGCCGCCCTCAGTTGTGCCGGTCCGACTTTCCGTATCGACGAGGATCGCCTCGCGCAGATCGCAGCCGCCGTGTCCGAGAGTGCGCAGAGGCTGTCACAGTTCCTGGACCTGTAGTGCGGCTCCGCTCGCGTAAGGACTCGTAGACCAGCCCTATGGAGATGGGGGGCGCACAGAGACTCCTCACCGACCCACTGACCTCGGCTCAAGACACGACGTGCCGGGCGCCGTGGGGCGCGAGGCTCCCCGGCGCCTGCTCTCGTGCGGTTAGCGTGGGAACGACTGACGCCGCGACGCGTTCCAACCACGGCGGCGACGCTTCTCCGTGGTGGCCCACCGAGTCGATGGACCATATGCTGAACTGGGACGAACGCGCAGCCGCCAGGCCAGGGCATAGTTCGCTCGGACGGTGAGCTGAAGGTGCGACGGCGCGGCGCGGTTGACTTCCAGAGCTGGTCCCGTGTCAGCCCATCTATCAGAGGCGTCCGGCCCCGTCCAGCGGACCTCCAGCTGCAGCGCCGTCACAGTTCAACAGTGTCCGCCACCCGCCGCCGGATCCGGCAGCGACTCAAGCCAACTCGGGACTTCGCAACGTCATTCGCAGAGTTCAGGTGGGACAGGACAGCCAGCCAGATCGCTCGCGTTCCCCAGGATGTCCCGCGTTTCGAAGTCCCACACACCTGACCCGGCCCGTCTGGTCGGGGTGGTGATGCGCGACGCCGTGATCGACATGCTGGTCGACAACCTGGTGGTCAACGGGGTTGAGGTGACGTCATACATCGAGGCCGAGCTGGACCGGCGGCATCCAGTGCGGTTGCTGATCCGATCCAGCGATCCGTCCGAGCTGCGGGAAGCCCATCGGCAGCTGCGCGCTGACTGGGTGGCGACGGTCGAGCGGCTCCGCGAGATGCCGAGCGGCTCGGAGCACCAGCGCGTGGGCGGTGAGTGGTCAGGCCCGGCGACGTGCCCGTCGGTTGGCAATGTTCGCGCAGGTCCGTGAGCAGAACTTCCGACGCTTCAGATTGCCACGGATGGGACTGAACCGCACCCCACACTCTCCGCATCTGACAACGATTCTGGTGCGCGTTCGTGCGCGGGTTGACGTGCGCTCGATGTGCGCAGCCAGCACCTCCGGAGCCCACCCCTCCCCCGCCGCCAGGCGTGCCAACGACGCGCGCGCCGAATCGCGCGCGGCCACGAACCCGGCGCCCTCGGGACGGTCCATCCGCTCCCGTGCCTTGCCCGCGATCAAGGCCCGCAGGTCTTCGGCCACCAAGCCTCGAGTGCGCGCCAAGCCGTGCCGACGCCGGTACTCTGCCGCCTGGACCCCATGCGCCCGTGCGACGTGCAAACCCAAGTGCCGGTGCGCCTGCCCGCACTCATGGCACACCAGCAACCCGTCCGGGGCGACTTCGAGCACCCCGAACCGGCCTTGACCGTCCGGTTCGCCCACCCTCACGACACCAGAGGCTACCGGCGCCGCGCTCGGCCACGAACTCACCGCATCTCGTTGAGTGGCCCCCATCTGGCAGCTTGGAGTATCAAGCGCGGGTCTGGCATCGCGCCCGAGGCAGACCGCGATGCCCATCGCCAGGGCGGCGTGGGCAAGCTCAGTGAGCCCCTTCATCGCTGGGGTCCAGGGCGCGACGGCAAGAGCGTGGATGACGGATGTTGGCGTTCCTCTGGCAGCCGCCGAGGGGACTCAGCCCCGGCCGGCGATGGCCAACCAGCGTGGTTGAGCACGCTGCTGGCCGACAGGGCCTTCCGGGTGATGTCCACCAGGCGATCCGTCGCCGCGACGAGCTCTTGCCGCAGCGGGGCGGGCAGGGCCACGACGCGGTTGGCGTGCAGGTCTGCGGGCTTCACCCACGGCACCTGCCGGTCAACGCCGTCGTCTAGTTCCCGCGCCCGGGCGGCCATCGTGCGCGCCGGCCCGGTGAGGCTCTGGTCCCGAACGGCCACATCCCGGTGCACGCCCGCCGCCTCGACCGCGGCCGCCACGGCCATCTGCACCGTGGCTGCGGCCTCAGCCAGGTCGACCCGCTGGGTGATGACCTCTGCTGTGGCCCAGCTGGTCTTGTCCATGGCGACCTCGTAGACCGCGGCTCGCGTCTCGCCTGCCGCCCGTCTCAGGCTCGGATCCGCCCGGTCCCCGGGGGCGAGCATGTCGCCCCACTGATCGGCGAGGCGGTGCCACGCCTGCCCGGACGACTCGAGGGCAGGCACCAGACGCGCCCGGTGGGACGGGTCGAGCTGCCCGGTGCTGCTGGCCGCCGCGAGAATGACTATCCCCGCGTGGGCCAATCCAGCCTGGGTGGCGGCGCTCAGGTGCAGGTTCGCCGCCGTCGGGGTCGCAGCCAGGACGCGGTGGCTCTGAATATCCAGATCGGCCATGGCCTGGCCCAGTCGGCCGGTGTCGGAAGCCGGCAGCTGGTGCTCGCCGGCCAGCACTTCACCGAAGCGACGACCGGTCACTGCCCCGGCCAACTGCTCGAAGGCGGCCAGGTGGTCGGCCGCCCGCCGGGCGGCGGCTTGTCGGGCAGCGTGCTGCCGGCTGCTCCTAGAGATCCCAAATTGCTGCCTGGGCGAACCCTTCTTACCGAACCTGTCTTGGAGATCGCGATGGTGTTGCTGGACGGCCACACCGACGGCGTGGGAGCCGACATACAGGGTGTGCATGACCCGCATGCGTGCGGCAGCCAGGTCGGCCCGGACCGGGTCTGTGGTGGGCCGGACGTCACCGCAGTACCGGTCGACCAGCTCGGTGGCTCTGGCGAGGTTGTCGGAGATCGTGAGGAGCCGCTCGTGGCTGGGGCCGGGTCCCGGCCAGGTCTGTCGTATCTGGGCATGGTGCAGGGTCTGGCTCATCGTCTCGAGCCGTTGCATGGTCGGTCCGGCGTCGGGGCTGGCCAGGGGTTCGGAGGGGAAGGCCGCCCACAGGTCGCTGGCGTTCTGCACGACCTCCCCCCAGGTGCGCATCAAGGCTGGGGCGTCGTCGCCGTCCACGTGCAGGAGCAGCTGCCGAGCCTGGGCGTCGGCGTCCATCAGCAGCTCCCCGACGCTGCGCTGGTCTCGCTCGGGGCTCATGGCGCCATCTCGCGCACCAGGTTGCCCAGGGCGACGACGACGATGGAGAACCCGGCAGTCGCCGGGGTGGCAGGGACCTGCCTGGCCAGGTGCTCGGCGGCCAGGAGCAGTTCGGTCACGTCGGACTGTGGTGGTCTGGGCCGGTAGGGGTCGAGGTGTCGTGGCACTAGGTCGGCTGCGTCGTAGGCCGCGAGGAGGATGCCCAGGCTGCGTAGCTGCAGCACGGACCCGGGTCCGTCGGCGTCAGCTTCGCGGGCGGCCTGCCTGGCCGCGTGGTGCAGCAGCCGGGCGATCGCGGCGATGGTCTCCTGGGCCGGTGTCGTGGTGGGCGTCATCACGGGCTCCTTGTTCGGTCGTGGCTTGGCCTGGCCCCATCAAGCCCTGCGCCGTCCCCAGCGCTCCAGCGTCCGCGGCTGCCTGTGGATAACGCCGTCGGGGTGTCCGCGGTAGGGGCCAGACTTGCTGTCACACACCCCAAGGGCGACCCAGGCTGCTGGTGATCACCCCCAGGGGGATCGGGACAGTCGCACCGGTGGTGCAGGAAGGCAGGTGGGTGCGATGACCACGCGCTCGCGGATGTTCGGTTGGCTGCCCACCGGGGTCGGCATGCTGGTCAGCACCGTGGTGACCTGCATGGTCGGTGTCCTGCTGCCGGCGGCCCCGGCGTGGGGCCTGTTCGTCGGTGGCCCGGTCCTGATGGGCGTCCTGCTGGCCGGGCGGGATGAGGGGCCGGCGGTGCGGCTGCTGGTGGGCGCCCGAGAGCCCAAGCCGCACGAGCTGGCCGCGCTGCGCCCGGCGCT
>NZ_VOHR01000660.1 GCF_009192725.1 Segeticoccus rhizosphaerae
TTCAGCGGCTGGTGGTAGGCCCAGAAATGGTTGGTTGGATCCACCGACGTCGTCCTGCTCCAGGGCGGATCGGTCCGCGTCAGCTGCGAGGCGGCGTCGAGGGCGGCCCGGCAGTCGTCCATCGCGCTGCGCAGGACGCCCTCGAGGCGCCGGTTGCGGATGGCGAAGGCCGAGCCGATGCCCACGACGATGCCGATGAAGGTGTCGAGGACGCGGTCGACCAGCAGCGTGGTGTCCGAGCTGGCGTGGCCGAGATGGGCCAGCAGCAGCGCGATGGGTGTGGCGAACATCAGGCAGAGCGCGTAGTTGAGCCCCACCATCAGCTCCGCCCCGACCTGCAGCACGATCACGAGGGCGACGGTCAGGCCGGCGCCGGGGGAGTAGGCGAGGGCCAGCACGCCCACCAGCAGGCCGGCTCCGGTGCCGAGTGCTCGCTGGATGCTGCGATCGACCGTGGCATACCAGCTGACCGACTGCTGCACGGCGACCGCCGAGACGGCCGCCCACGAGGCGTGCCCCAGGCCGAGCAGGTGGGCGATACCGACGGCCAGCGCGACCGCGACGAGCGACCGGATGGCCTGGGGGACGAATGGCGCCGACGGACGCAGGGAGGTGATCGACGTGCCCCAGCGCTCCGGCGGTTGGCGCAGCAGGGGCGGTCCTGATGGGGGCGCCAGGGCGTCGGCGGCGTCCCGGCCGTCGAGCTCGGCCTGCTCGCCCCTGCCCAGCGTCACGTCCGGGATCTCGCCGAACCGGCGCA
>NZ_VOHR01000661.1 GCF_009192725.1 Segeticoccus rhizosphaerae
CTTTGCGTTCACGATTGCGGTCGAAATACCGCGACAGCGCCGTCTCGTCCCCATTCAGGAAATGCCATGTTGCCAAAAGCAGTGACATGATCTTGAGCAGGAGCCAGACGCCAATCATCAACACGACGACGGCGATAACTGACTGCAACGGTCCAAAGCTGTATTCGGTGCCCATTACGGTCACCTGAACGCCACCCTGGCTTTCCAAAAGATATCCCGCACCCCAGGCCAGCGCCGCGACTGCGGCGACAAACACGATAATTTTGATCAGTGACCAAAGCATATATTCAACTTCCTCAGTTTGCCGTCAGGCGTTGGGATAGGTCCTGTACCGCGGCTTCGGCCTCAACGCGCGCACGTGCGTCGGACAGCCAGCTTTCCATGGCGGCTTGCGCCTCTGGCGGCAATGTATCGATCTCGGTCAGCGCATCAGTCAGACGGCCTTCGCGCACGGCTGCTTCGGCGCGGGACAGAACGGCATCCGGGTCAGAGCCTTCGCGCGGCTCAACCGATCTGGCGCCCAGCTGACGGCGCAAGAAGCCAACCGCTCCGCTATCGCCGCCATCCACGCCGGCTGCGCGCGCGGCAGCAAGGGCAGCACGGGCAGTATTGGGGAATTCAGCCTGCAGGCTAAGAAGTGTCGCCACACCGCTGTCTGCAGGGGCTGCCAAGGCTTCGGGCACATCTGCCACGCCAGTTTGCGACAAGTCACCCAATGCGGAATCGTATTCGCCACCGGTATTCAATGCCGCTGTAAT
>NZ_VOHR01000662.1 GCF_009192725.1 Segeticoccus rhizosphaerae
AGCGCCCCGAGCTCGCCGGACCGACCCTCGACTACGTCCGCCGACGCCGGGGGCAGGCCGCGGCGGGGCGGCTGACGGCGACGGTGGACCATCGGGACCTGCTCGCCCGACCCGACGTTGAACCGGCCGGCGCTCGGTCTCGTTAGGGTGGAGTGAGGCCCGCCACGGGTCGACGAGGAGCAGCCATGGCGCGACGGAGTCTGTGGTCCTGGGCGCGACCGGTCGTCGGCCTGGCCATCTTGGGCGCCGTCGCCTGGCGGCTCGGCACCGAGGCCCTTCTCGCACCGTTGCAGCGTCTCGACGGCCCGCCCATGGCAGCCGCCATGCTCCTCGCGGCCCTGAGCACCGTCTGCGCCGCCTGGCGCTGGCGGTGGGTCTCGGCCGGACTGGGTTCGGAGCTGCCGCTGCGCACCGCTGTCGCGGCCTACTACCGCTCGCAGTTCCTCAACCTCGTCCTCCCCGGCGGGGTGCTCGGTGACGTGCACCGCGCGGTGCGGCGCGGGCACGATGTCGGCGACCTGCCACACGCCGCGCGGGCGGTGGTCGGTGAGCGGTGCGCCGGCCAGCTCGTGCAGCTGGTGATGACCGTCGTGGTCCTGCTGGTGCTGCCCTCACCCGTCCGCGACATGCTCCCGACGGTCCTCATCGGCCTCGTCCTGCTCACCGGTGCCGCCGTCGCGGTCTGGGCACTCGCGGGGCACCCTGCGGCTGCCCGGGGCCGCGTGGCCCGTGGCGTGCGCCGAGTGGTCGGTCCGTG
>NZ_VOHR01000663.1 GCF_009192725.1 Segeticoccus rhizosphaerae
TGCTGCTGCCCCTGCTGCCCTTGGGCGGGGGCCCGCAGCCGCAGCGTCAGCAGGCCCCCGCCCAAGGGCAGCAGGGGCAGCAGCAGGGGCAGCAGGCACGCCCGCCCCAGCAGCCGGTGCAGGGTCGACCCGCTCCCCAGCAGGGCCAGCAGGGTCACCAGAGCCAGCAGGAGCAGGGCGGCGACGTCGCGCGTCCGCCGCGCTCGGTCACCTTCGACGACAGCGACGACCTGGACGTCCCGGACTTCCTGAAGTAGGCCTCACCCTCGCCGCTCGCCGATCTTCGTGGCGCTTCGGTCGCTCGGTGTGACCGGCACGCCACGAAGATCCGCGCGAGGGCGGGTGTCGTAGGTTGTGGTCGTGTTCATCTGGCGCGAGCAGCTGCCGCCGCGTCCCGGCGCGGCGGAGTTCGGCGTGGACCGCGGCTTCACCGGGCGCGGCGCCGACCCGTCCGTCGCTGGTGGAGCTGACCGAGCCGCGACCCAGCCGTATGCCGGGTTCAACCTCGGCGCCCACGTCGGGGACGACCTCGACCGGGTCGAGGCCAACCGGGCGTCCCTCGCCGAGGCCGTCGGGGTCACCCGGGACCGGCTGGTCTTCATGCACCAGTGCCACGGGATCGACGTCGAGGTCGTGGACGGCCCGTGGTCCGGTGCGGCGCCGCCCGCCGACGGTTTGGTGACCGGCCGCACCGACCTCGCCCTCGCCGTGCTCGTGGCCGACTGCACGCCCGTCCTGCTCGCCGACCCGGCC
>NZ_VOHR01000664.1 GCF_009192725.1 Segeticoccus rhizosphaerae
CCGCGGTCTCCTCGAGCAGCCCGCGCAGCAACGCAGGCCGGGCCTTCACGCCGGCCGCGGCCAGGTCGTCCGCCACCGCGTCGCTGTCCAGGCCACCCGATCGCGCGGCGTCGAGGGCCGTCTCGTCGAGGTCCACCTCCCGGACCTGGTTGACGACGACGGCGCCCCGGTTGAAACCGGCTGTCGGCAGCTCGGCCGCCGCGTCGACGGTCTCCTGCACCGGCATCTCCTCGAGCAGCGTGACGATGTGCACGGCTGCCTGCCGCGACCGCAGCAGGGCGGTGATCGAGTCGGCCTGCGAACGGATGGGGCCGACCCTGGCCAGCCCCGCGACCTCCTCGTTGACCCCGAGGAAGCGCACCACCCGACCGGTCGGCGGTGCGTCGAGCACGACGGCGTCGTAGAGGCGGGCTGGGTTCGGGCCCTTGGACTTCGGGTCACGCCGGCGCCGGACGGCCTCGTAGACCTTGCCGATGAGCAGCACGTCGCGCACCCCGGGGGCGATCGTGGTGGCGAAGTCGATGGCGCCGAACCGTTCGAGCACCCCGCCGGCCCGGCCGAGCTTGTAGAACAGCTGGAGGTATTCGAGCAGCGCGGCCTTCGCGTCGACCGCCAGCCCCCACACCTCGCCGCCGCCCGCGGCGTGGGCGACCCGCGACTCCTTGTCGGACAGCGGCGGCACGTCCAGCACCTGGCTGATGCCCTGGCGTCCCTCGACCTCGGCGAGCAGCACCCGTCGGCCGCCGGCGGCC
>NZ_VOHR01000665.1 GCF_009192725.1 Segeticoccus rhizosphaerae
GGAATGCAGATAGATATCCACTTCTTTACCGGGATCATCGGTGCACAGGTCCACTTCGCCTGCTTCAGCTATGATTGACGTGACCCCCTGATTTTCCTCCACGAGCGATTAGAGTCTGGCCTGAAGGAAGGACAGACGATGAAGCGTGCAAGGTTTTCAGAAAAGCAGATCATTGGTGTGCTGAAGGAGGCAGAGGCGGGCGCAAAGACCGCTGATCTGGCCAGGCGGCATGGTGTGTCTGAAGCGACGATCTACAACTGGAAGGCCAAGTATGGCGGGCTGGAGGTATCCGAGGCCCGGCGACTGCGGGAGCTTGAGAGCGAGAACGCCAGACTCAAGCGCCTGTTGGCCGATGCGATGCTGGACCAGGCTGCGCTGAAGGATCTTCTGGCAAAAAAGTTTTGACGCCCGCCGCGAAGCGGGAAGCTGTCGCTCATCTCCAGGCGTGCCACGGGCTGAGCGAACGGCGGGCGTGCCGTGTCATTGATGCCGATCGCAAGAGCGTGCGCTACCGTTCCGTCCGGGACGATGATGCGGCTCTGCGCGGGAAGCTGCGCGAGCTGGCCAACCAGCGGCGCCGGTTCGGCTATCGCCGTCTACATATCCTGCTGCGCCGGGAGGGCGTGATGATCAACCGGAAGAAGACCCAGCGGCTCTACAAGGAGGAAGGTCTGGCGGTGAGGCGGCGGCGCAGCCGCAGACGCGCTGTCGGCACGAGGGCGCCGGCTCCAGTGCTGACACTTCCGAACCAG
>NZ_VOHR01000666.1 GCF_009192725.1 Segeticoccus rhizosphaerae
GATGATCGGGAAGCTGAGGCAGAAGCCTGCAAACAGCGCCACCTTCAGCTCGACGAAGAAAACCTCGTAGAGCTTGGTGAAGATCAGCTGCCCCTCGCCATCGGGGAAGGCGCCCTTGAGCGGCTGGATCAGGAAGCCAAGGATCGGGTCCGCGAAATAGAGGCAGATGGCGAAAGCGACGACCAGCGCGGCAACACAGCGCACCAGCCGCGCGCGCAATTCGATCAGATGGTCGAGCAGCGGGGCCTGCGTGTCGTCGATGTCCTTGATGACCGCCACCTCAGCTGTCCTTTGTCGGCGGAGGTTCGAGGGGAAGCGGCGGCTCGTCGGAGTGTTCGGGCGCCCTGGTCGGTACCGCCCGCTTGATCGCAGCCTCGGCGGCGGCATCGGCCTCCTCGGGCAGCGGTGGCGGGTCGATCGGCTCCATTTGCGGAGGCACGAGATCCTCCGGCGCTCCCCCGGCGGCTTCATCGCCGGTCGGATACTTCGCCATGATCTGTTCGTTCCGCTGCTTCCACTTGTCCTCCATCTCCTCGATCTCGGACTGGCGGATCATCTCGTCGACACCGGCGCGGAAATGGTTGGACATGCGGCGCATCTTGCCGATCCAGCGGCCCGCCATGCGCATGGCTTTCGGCATGTCTTTCGGGCCGATCACAAGGATCGCCGCGATGACAATCACCAGCAGCTCGCTGGCGCCGATATCGAACACTTGCGCTCTCCGGCCTGCGTGCGGATT
>NZ_VOHR01000667.1 GCF_009192725.1 Segeticoccus rhizosphaerae
CCGACTCGCGGTTCCTGCGGGCGGACGCCGAGGAGGTGCTCGTCGCATCCCCCCACCGCGTCACGCCCCCCTGCCCGTATGCCGGGCCGGGCCGGTGCGGCGGGTGCGACTGGCAACACGCGTCCCCGGCCTACTCGCGGGAGCTCAAGGCGGCCGTGGTCTCCGAGCAGCTGCGCCGGCTGGCCGGTCTCGAGCTGCCGGTGACCGTCGAGCCGGTGCCCTCGCCAGTCGACGTCGACATCGGCGCCGACGCCGCGGACCGCGGGCTGCGCTGGCGGACCCGGGTGGAGTTCGCCGTGGGCGAGGGAGGCCATGCCGGCCTTCGCCGGCACAGGTCACACGACGTCATACCCCTCGACGACTGCCTGATCGCCACCGACGCCGTCGTCGGCACCGGGGTGCTGGGCCGTGACTGGACGGGGTCGAGGTCGGTGGACGTCGTCGCACCGAGCGGTGGTCCGGACGTCGTGGTCGTCCCTGTCCCGTCCGGCGAGGGGTCGGCACCGCGGGTCGTCGAACACGTCGCGGTGGGGGAGTGGAGCCACGAATTCGTCGTGGGAGCGCGCGGGTTCTGGCAGGTGCACGCCGGTGCGGCGGCCACCTTCGTGGGCCACGTCCTCGACGAGCTTGCGCCGCGGCCGGGTGACCGTGCGGTCGACCTCTACTGCGGCGTGGGGCTGTTCGCATGAACGTTCGGCATCGGCCTCCTCATCGGCTTCGCCGTCTGGCTGGGCCG
>NZ_VOHR01000668.1 GCF_009192725.1 Segeticoccus rhizosphaerae
GGTGTGCTCACCGCCGCGGGGTCGCTCGGCGTCGAGGACCTGGCCGGGATGGCACCGGTCGCCACGGCCCGGTTCGGCGGTGAGGGTGGCGTCCTGGAGGCGTATGCCGAGCTGCTGGCCACCGAGCTCGTCGCCGCCGTCCGCGCGCTGCGGCTGCGCGGCGTCGTCCTCCGAGACCGGCTCGGCGAGACCCTCCGGCTGTGTGACGACCTGCCCGCCGGCCTCGAGGACCGCGACCTGGCGCCGGATCTGGAGCTCGCACAGGCCCTCCTCCCCCGCCTGGCCACGCCGCCCTCCTGACCGGACACCGGTCAGCAGGACGTGGCCGAGGCGACGAAGGCCCCGGCCAAGCGGTGCCACACGTCCGGGCGCCACAGCATCGTGTGCTCCAGGCCGTCGAGGCGGTGCAACCGGGCGTCCGTCCCGGCCGCCTGCGCCCGTGCGACGTAGCGCGCCGAGGCGTCGGGGTCAGTGATGCGGTCCGCCCCGCCGTGCAGGACCAGCACCCTCCTGCCGGCCAGCTGGTCGACCGGCTCGGGCGGGCCCTCGGGCAGCCACGGCGCGAGCGCCAGGACGCTGGAGACCCCCGGCTCGCCGGCCGCCCGCAACGCGACCCGCCCTCCCATGGAGTGCCCGAGCAGCACGATCGGCCACTGGGGGAAGCGCAGCCGCAGCTGGGCCAGGGCCTCGCGCGCCTCCCGCAGCGGCGGCCCCTCGCCGTCCCAGGACCGGG
>NZ_VOHR01000669.1 GCF_009192725.1 Segeticoccus rhizosphaerae
GTCGACGCATCCGTCCCGCCCGTGCCCGAGTCGCCGGCCCAGCAGGGCAGCACCGGACTGGCGCTGCGGGCCATCTGGGCCACGCCGGCGCTGCGCTGGACCGCGGTGGTGACGATCGCGCTCGCCCTGGCCTTCTACGCCCAGTTCGAGAGCGGGTTGCCGGCCTTCGCGCTGACCGTCCTGGACGCCTCGGAGCGCAGCATCGGCACGGCCGCCGCGGTCAACTGCCTGGTGATCATCGCCCTGCAGATGGCCGTGGTCCGGTGGACGGCCACCCGCTCCGCACCGTCGCTGCTGGTCGCGGTCGGGCTGATCTGGGTGCTGTGCTGGGGGATGATGTCGCTCGCCACGCAGCTGGGGCCGCACGGTGCGACGCTGTTCGTCATCACCTTCGGGGTCTTCGCCGTCGGCGAGACGATGTATGCCCCGGTGCTCAACCCGCTCACGGCCAGCCTCGCCCCCGAGGGGATGGTGGGCACGACGCTCGGCGTCTTCGCGGCGCTGCAGACCGGGGTCTCGGCGGCCGGTCCGATGCTGGCCGGGCTGTTGCTCGGGTCGGGGCTGTCGGGCACCTTCCTCCTGGTGCACGCCGGGTTCGCGGGCATCGCCGTCCTCGGCGCCTGGCGGTTGCGGGCGATGCTGCGCGGTGGACCCACGTTGGCCACGCTCGAGGACGCCGACCCGCTGCCGGCGGACGAGCCGGACGCCTACGCGCTGGCCCGCT
>NZ_VOHR01000067.1 GCF_009192725.1 Segeticoccus rhizosphaerae
TGGTCGCGGGGCGCTGGTCGGACCTGGCCGGCAGCCGGCTGCGACCCATGCGGATCATCGCCGTCGCGTCGGCCGTGGCCATGCTGGGCGTCGCGCTCACCGAGTCGACCACCGGCGCACTGGTCGTGCTGGCCCTCGCGGTCGCCTCGATCGTCTCGGTGTCCGACAACGGACTGGGGTTCACCGCCACCGCGGAGATCGCGGGGCGGGCGTGGTCCGGACGCTCCCTCGGCCTGCAGAACACGGTGCAGAACCTCGCGGCCTTCGCGACCGCGCCGGTGGTGGGCGCGATGGCCGGGGCCTGGGGCTATGCGTGGGCCTTCGGCCTGGTCGCGGTCTTCCCCCTGGTCGGGGCCCGCGTGACCCCCGTGCAGGCCGACCGCGTGCTCGCCGACCGCCTCGCCGCCCGACAGCATGCCGAGGACGAGGCTACGGGGGAGGCAGCTGGCGAGGCGGCCGGGTGAGCCGACTGGGAGTGGGGCCCGGCAGGCGGGTGAGGCACGCCATACGCGTTCAGGGGTGAGGGCCGACGCTCGATGACCGCGCTTTCGGTGGGTGTCGGTGGCGACGCTTACGATGGCGGACGTGCCCGAAGTGACGACTCCCATCAGCCGTGACCACCTGCTTGTGCGCGGCGCGCGCGAGCACAACCTCAAGGACATCTCGGTCGAGCTGCCCCGGGACAGCCTCATCGTCTTCACCGGGCTGTCCGGCTCGGGCAAGTCGTCGCTCGCCTTCGACACGATCTTCGCGGAGGGACAGCGGCGCTACGTCGAGTCGCTGTCGGCCTACGCCCGGCAGTTCCTCGGTCAGATGGACAAGCCGGACGTCGACTTCATCGAGGGGCTGTCGCCGGCCGTGTCGATCGACCAGAAGTCGACCAACCGCAACCCCCGATCGACGGTCGGCACGATCACCGAGGTCTACGACTACCTGCGGCTGCTCTTCGCCCGGGTCGGGCGCCCGCACTGCCCGGTCTGTGGGGAGCCGGTGGGCCGGCAGACGCCGCAGCAGATCGTCGATCGGCTGCTCGAGCTGCCCGAGCGGACCCGGTTCCAGGTGCTCGCGCCGGTCGTGCGCTCCCGCAAGGGCGAGTATGTCGACCTGTTCAGCGAGCTGCAGACCAAGGGCTTCTCCCGCGCGCGGGTCGACGGCGAGGTCGTGTCGTTGTCCAGCCCACCGACCCTGGAGAAGCAGAAGAAGCACAGCATCGACGTGGTGGTCGATCGGCTGGTGGCCAAGGGGGACGACACCGGTGCCAAGCGCCGCCTCACCGACTCGGTCGAGACCGCCCTCGGGCTCGCCGGAGGGGTGCTGGTCGTCGAGTTCGTCGACATCCCCGAGGACGACCCCGACGGACGGGAGCGCGAGCGGCGCTTCTCGGAGAAGATGGCGTGCCCCAACGACCACCCGCTGTCGATGGACGAGATCGAGCCCCGATCGTTCTCGTTCAACTCGCCGTTCGGGGCCTGCCCGCACTGCACCGGCATCGGCACCGAGCTCGAGGTCGATCCCGAGCTGCTCGTGCCCGACGTGGACAAGACGATCCGCGAGGGCGCGATCGCTCCGTGGGCGCAGGGATCCGGGTCGGCCGACTATTTCCTGCGGGTGATCGACGCGCTCGGCCAGGAGCTGAAGTTCTCGCTCGACGTGCCGTGGCGGGCCCTGCCGGCACGCGCCAAGGAGGCGCTGCTGCACGGCCGCAACCACAAGGTGCACGTGCGCTACCGCAACCGCTACGGCCGCGAGCGGTCCTACAGCACCGGGTTCGAGGGGGTCGTGCCGTTCGTCAAGCGGCGGTACGCCGAGACCGAGTCCGACTGGAGCCGCGAGCGGTATGCCGGCTACATGCGCGAGGTGCCGTGCCCCGTGTGTGGTGGCGCGCGGCTGAAGCCGGAGTCACTGGCGGTGCTGGTCGGAGGCCGGAGCATCTCCGAGATCTGTGGCCTCGCCATCGCCGACTGTGCCAAGTTCCTCGTCGAGGTCGACTTCACCAGCAGGGAGCGGGCGATCGCCGAGCGGGTGATCAAGGAGATCGAGGCCCGGTTGGGCTTCCTGCTCGACGTGGGGCTCGACTACCTGTCGCTGAACCGGCCGGCGGGCACGCTGTCCGGCGGCGAGGCGCAGCGGATCCGGCTGGCCACCCAGATCGGCTCGGGCCTGGTCGGCGTGCTCTACGTGCTGGACGAACCGTCCATCGGCCTGCACCAGCGCGACAACCACCGGCTCATCGAGACGCTCACCCGGCTGCGCGACCTCGGCAACACCCTGATCGTCGTCGAGCACGACGAGGACACCATCGCCACGGCCGACTGGGTGGTCGACATCGGCCCCGGAGCGGGTGAGCACGGCGGGCACGTCGTGCACTCCGGCACGGTGGAGGGCCTCCTCAACCACCCCGACTCGATCACGGGGGAGTACCTCTCCGGTCGCCGCGAGATCCCCACGCCGGCGATCCGGCGACCACAGGACGGACGGCTCGTCACGGTGGTGGGGGCGCGTGAGCACAACCTGCACGGCATCGACGTGAGCTTCCCGCTCGCCAACCTCATCGCGGTGACGGGGGTCTCCGGCTCCGGCAAGTCCACCCTGGTCAACGACATCCTCTACACCGTGATGGCCAACCAGCTCAACGGTGCCCGGCAGGTGCCGGGTCGGCACAAGACGGTCAAGGGGCTGGACCAGCTCGACAAGGTCGTGCACGTCGACCAGAGCCCGATCGGCCGGACCCCCCGGAGCAACCCGGCGACCTACACCGGAGTCTTCGACAACATCCGCAAGCTGTTCGCCGAGACCACCGAGGCGAAGGTCCGGGGCTACCTGCCGGGCCGGTTCTCGTTCAACGTCAAGGGCGGCCGCTGCGAGGCGTGTTCAGGCGACGGCACGATCAAGATCGAGATGAACTTCCTGCCCGACGTCTACGTGCCCTGCGAGGTGTGCCACGGCGCGCGCTACAACCGCGAGACGCTCGAGGTCCACTTCAAGGGCAAGACCATCGCCGACGTGCTGGACATGCCGATCGAGGAGGCGTCCGAGTTCTTCGCGGCGGTGCCGCGGATCTCCCGACACCTGACCACCCTGGTGGACGTAGGGCTCGGTTACGTCCGGCTCGGGCAGCCCGCGCCGACCCTGTCCGGTGGTGAGGCCCAGCGGGTCAAGCTCGCGTCCGAGCTGCAGAAGCGCTCCACCGGCCGGACCGTCTACGTGCTGGACGAGCCGACCACCGGTCTGCACTTCGAGGACATCCGCAAGCTCCTCGGCGTGCTGCAGGGCCTGGTCGACAAGGGCAACACCGTGATCGTGATCGAGCACAACCTCGACGTGATCAAGAGCGCCGACTGGATCGTCGACCTCGGGCCCGAGGGCGGCGACGGCGGAGGCCGGGTCGTCGCCGAGGGCACCCCCGAGGAGGTCGCCGAGATCGAGGAGAGCCACACCGGGAGGTTCCTCGCGCCGGTGCTCGCCAAGAACGCACGCTCGGCGGGTCGCGCCACCGGCGCGAAGGTCACCCGGTCCATGGCGAAGGCGCCGGTGACCGCCACCGAGGTGTCACAGCGGCGCAAGGGCACTGGACGGACCGCCAAGAAGACCGCCGCGGCGGTGGTCGCGAGGTCCGGATCCAAGGCGGCCACGGTCGCGCCGAAGAAGCGTGCCGGTGCAGGCAAGACGGCGAGGTCCGCGGCGACAGGCCGGACGGCCAAGGCCGGCACCACCGGCCGCTCGGCCGCGACCTCGAAGGCCGCGAAGACGAGCGCCGCGAAACACGTCAGGTCCAAGGGACGGGGCAGCCGGGACTAACCTCGTGACATGGGCAACCGGCAGCGTGGACTGACCTTCGGGTCGGTCGCCGAGGACTACGAGCGCTACCGACCCGGCTATCCCGGGGAGGTTGCGGCCCAGGTCCTGGCCTACGCCAGTGAGCCGACCCGCACGGCCGTCGAGATCGGGGCGGGCACCGGCAAGGCGACCCGTGGCTTCGCCTCCCTGGGGATCGCGGTCACCGCAGTGGAGCCCGATGCCGGGATGCTGACGGTGCTGCGCCGGGAGTCGGCGGAGCTCGACATCACGCCGGTCCAGGCGACCCTCGAGACCTTTGCGACGTCGGGGCAGTTCGACCTGCTCTACTCGGCGGCCGCTTGGCACTGGACCGATCCCGCGACGCGCTGGGCGCGCACGGTCGCACTGGTGCGCCCCGGCGGGACGGTCGCGTTCTTCGGCAGCCCGACCCGAGTGGACGATCCCGACCTTGCCGAGGCGGTCGCTGCCGCTCAGCGTGCGGTCGTCCCGGACGACGACGTGCACCCCGACGGGGAGCGGGAGCCTCGGGGAGAGCTTCGTTGGCCGGGCACCGAGCTCGAGGCCTCGGGGATGTTCACCGACGTCACGCAGCGGCGGATCCCGGGGAAGGACACCGTGTCCCGCGACGACTTCCTGCACGAGCTGTCCACCGTCTCCGCCTACCTGGTGCTCACGCCGGAGGCACGCGTCGACGTGCTGCGCCGCATCGCTGCGGTCCTGCCCGCCCGGGTGCCCCTCGACCGCACGGTCACCCTGCACCTGGCCCGAACAAAGGAGTCGAGATGAGTACTGAGACTGCCGCCGAGGGCGTGCTGGCGGGACTGGGGAACACCCGGGTGTGGCAGGAGGCGTTCTACCAGGACGTGCACCAGCACCCGGAGCTGTCGCACCAGGAGCACCGGACGGCCTCAGCAGTGAGCGAGAGGTTGCGGGGCTTCGGATTCGAGGTGCACGAAGGGGTCGGCGGCACCGGTGTGGTCGGAAAGCTCCGCAACGGTGCCGGTGCCTCGGTGCTCCTTCGGGCCGACATGGACGCCCTGCCGGTGAAGGAGCGGACCGGGCTGCCCTACGCGAGCACGGCGACAGCCGTGGACGCGGCGGGTGACTCGGTGCCGGTGATGCACGCCTGCGGCCACGACGTGCACGTCACCTGCCTGCTCGGGGCGGCCGAGCTGATGGCTGGTGCCCGTGACCGCTGGCACGGCACGCTGGTCGTGCTCTTCCAGCCCGCCGAGGAGCTGGGCGACGGGGCGAAGCGCATGGTCACCGACGGGTTGACGGATCTCGTCGGCCCGGTGGACGCGGCGCTGGCGCAGCACGTCCTCGCGCTGCCGGCCGGCACGGTGGGAACCCGCACCGGCTCGGTGCTCTCGGCAGCCGACAGCATGCGTGTCACGGTCCACGGCCGTGGGGCGCACGGCTCCATGCCGCAGTCGTCCATCGACCCGGTGGTGCTCGCCGCGATGATCGTGGTCCGGCTCCAGACGGTGATCTCCAGGGAGATCGCTCCGACCGAACCAGCGGTGTTGACGGTGGGCAGCATCCGCGGCGGGACGAAGAGCAACGTCATCGGCGACCGTGCCGTGCTCGAGCTGAACGTCCGGACCTACGACGAGTCCACCCGCAACACGGTGATGGAGGCGATCCGCCGCATCGTCGTGGGCGAGTGCCAAGCATCCGGGACGCCGTCCGATCCCGAGTTCGAGCTGTTCGACCAGTTCCCCGCCACGGTGAACGACGCTGCCACGACCGAGCGCCTGCACACGGGCTTCACGGCATACTTCGGCGATCGCGCGCAGGAGCTGCCGCTGCAAAGCGCCAGCGAGGACTTCAGCGACATTCCGGAGGCGCTCGGCGTGCCGTACAGCTACTGGGGCCTCGGCGGCATTGACGCGGAGACCTACCGTGCCGCCGAGGCCGCCGGCCGGGTGGCGCAGGACATTCCTGTCAACCACTCACCGCTCTTTGCCCCCGTCATCCAGCCGACGCTCGACACCGGCACGGAGGCGCTCGTCGTCGCCGCCCTCGCCTGGCTCGGCACGGACTGGACACGCCGCCTGCTGCTTCCCTGCAGCGGTCAGAACCAGCGCTCGACGGCCACCTCGACCGGCTCGCGGTGCTCCGCGTCGCTCACCAGGATCACCTGCGGTGTCGCGTCGCCGGCAGCGTGGTCGATCACGAAGGGGTGCGCAGCGAGCGGTGGCAGCTCGACCCCCGTGGACGGCTCGCCGTTGTCCTCTCCGGAGAAGGAGATTCGCACGTCGTGTCGCGTGGAGGACGAGAGGTTGCGGAGCAGGTAGTGACCGGCGCTGGGGTTCTCCACCTGCCACTGCGGTGCGGGTGGGCCCTCGGCACGTGCCGCGGCACCGTGGTGGCCGCCCTGCGCGTCGGCTATCCGCTTGGCCGCCGCCACGAGCTCGTCGAAGGCGCGAGCCATGTGCTCCTGCCGTTTCGCCGCCTCGACGGCTGCTGCCTCGGCATCACGAGAGGTGCGCACGGTGACGACGACGCTGGCCAGGCTCACCAGCACCGCGACGACGGCGATCAGATCGCCCCAGCCGAAGGAGCCCATGCGCAGACCGTAGCGCCCGCGACCGTCATCAGGTCCTAGGCTGCGGGCGTGGAACCAGAGAGCCTCGGCGCCTTGCTCGACGTGCCCCCGCCGGTGGTCGATGCCTCCCTCGCCCAGCGAATGGCCGCGGAGCTCTTCGACGTGCACGGGATCGTCAGCGAGCTGAGCGGTGAGCGCGACCGGAACTTCCTCGTGCGCGATCCCCGCGGTGGGGACTGGGTGCTCAAGGTGGTCCACCCGCAGGAGGACCCGGCGGTGACCGAGCTGCAGAGCGTCGCGCTCGAGCACGTCGCATCGCGCAACCCGGCGCTGCCCGTCCCGAGGGTCCGCACCTCCTGCAACGGGGGGCCGACCGCCCGGTGGCGCGACCCATCCGATCCGTCCGCCTCCGGCGCCGAGCTGCGGGTGCGGATGTACTCCTACCTCCCGGGGATCCCGATGGCCCGCAGTGCCCTCGGGCCCGAGCTGGCCCGCAACGTCGGCACGCTGGTCGCCGAGCTCGACCTGGCGCTCGCGGACCTGGACCACCCGGGCCAGACGCAGGATCTTGCCTGGGACGCACACCGCGTCGAGTCGGTCGAGCACCTCGTGGACGGCCTCCCGACGCAGGAGAGGGACCTGGTCGAGGCGGCGCTCGACCACTTCCGGTCCCACACCAGCGCGCTGGTGTCGGAGCTGCGGCGGCAGGTGATCCACAACGATGCCAACCTGGACAACGTGCTCACCGTCGCAGTGAACGACCCGACGATCAGCGGGGTCATCGACTTCGGCGACCTGCTGCGCGCCCCGCTGGTGCAGGACGTGGCGACCGCCGCGGCATACCAGGTGCGGGAGACGGGTCACCCCCTGGCCGGACCGGCCGACGTGCTCCGCGCCTACCACCAGCGGCTGCCCTTGCGTCCCGAGGAGATCCAGGTGGTGGCCGACCTCATCACGGCACGGTGGGTGCTCACCACGACGATCACCGGCTGGCGGGCGCGCCGACAGCCGGAGAACCACGACTACATCCTGCGCAACAGTGCGGCCGCCCGCTCCGGGCTGCGCCGGCTCGGGCCGGTGGGCTGCCCGCAGGCGACTGCCTTCCTGTGCGACGCGATCAAGGAGTGAGGACCCGTGCGGATGGCGAATGCGTTCGACCCCGACCGGAGCGGCGCCGTGAACCCGCGTGATGCGGCGTTGCTCGGACGGCGCCGGCAGCACCTCGGGGCCGCCTACCGGCTGTTCTACCGCGAGCCGGTGCACCTCGTTCGTGGAGAGGGCGTGCGGCTGTTCGACCCCGACGGCAACGCCTACCTCGACGCCTACAACAACGTGGCCTGCGTCGGGCACAGCCACCCCCACGTCGTCCGGGCCATGACCGAGCAGGCGCAGACGCTCAACACCCACACGCGCTACCTCACCGACGGGATCGTCGAGTATGCCGAGCGCCTCCTCGCGCTCTTCCCCCCGACGCTGTCACAGCTCACCCTGACCTGCACCGGCAGCGAGGCGAACGACCTCGCCTACCGGATGGCCTGCACCGTGACCGGCGGCACCGGGGTCGTCGTCACCGACCACGCCTATCACGGTGTCACCACGGCGATCGCGCAGATGTCACCGTCTCTCGGCCTCGGCGTGGCCGACCACGTCCGGACCGTGCCGCCCCCGGACCCGCACGAACGACGAGGGCCGGCGGGCGCCGTCCTCGCGGCTGACGTCCGAGCGTCCGTGGCGGACCTGGTGGCCCAGGGCATCCAGCCAGCCATGCTCCTGCTTGACACGATCTTCTCCAGCGACGGCGTGCTGCCGGATCCCCGTAGTGCGCTGCAGGAGGCGGTCGGGGAGTTCCGGCGCGCCGGCGGGCTGTTCGTGGCCGACGAGGTCCAGGCCGGCTTCGCTCGCCTCGGGCCGGCCATGTGGGGGTTCGAACGCCACGGGCTGACGGCCGAGCTCGCGCCCGACCTCGTGACCCTCGGCAAGCCGATGGGCAACGGCTATCCGATGGCGGGCGTCGTCAGCCGGGCCGACATCGCGGCGGAGTTCGGTGCGCGCACCCGCTACTTCAACACGTTCGGGGGCAATCCCGTGGCGTGCGCCGTGGGCTCGGCGGTGCTGGACGTCATCGAGCAGGAGCACCTGCGGGAGCACGTCGCCGACGTGGGGAAGCACCTCGCGGCCGGGCTGCGCGACCTGTCGAGTGGGCAGGAGGCGCTCGGCGACGTGCGGGCGGACGGTCTGTTCGTCGGCGTGGACCTGCAGCGCGACGGCGAGCCGGCACCTGACCTGGCCGACGCCGTGGTCAACGGTCTGCGCGACAGGCGAGTGCTGGTGAGCACCAGTGGACCGCACGAAGACGTCCTGAAGATCCGGCCACCCCTGGTGTTCCAGCGATCCGACGCCGACCAGCTGCTCGAGGCGCTCGAGGACACCCTGGGCGAGGTCGCCGGGGCAGAGCGGCGCGAGTCGTAGCCAGGTGATCCACGCCGACCCCCTTCCCACCCGGGTCCGGGTCGGCTACGGCATGGGCAGCGTCGCCACCGGGGCGTTCGGCACCGTGCCGGGTCTGATGCTCCTGCCCTACCTCACCGACACGCTGGGGGTGGCGGCCGGCGTGGCCGGAGTGATCGTCTTCGCACCCAAGGCCTGGGACGTCGTGCTCAACCCGATCGCCGGCCGGATCAGCGACCGCAGCAGGTCTGCCGCCGGGCCTCGCCGACCGTTCCTGCTTCGAGCCGGAGTGGGTCTGGCGGTCGCCTTCGCGTTGCTCTTCGCCGGACCGGGTCTGGGGAGGACCGGCGAGGCCACCTGGGTGGTCGTGTGCTTCCTGGCGTGCGCCACGGCATACGCCTTCTTCCAGGTGCCCTACGTCGCGATGCCGGCCGAGCTGACGCGGTCCTATGACGAGCGGACCCGGCTGATGATCTGGCGGGTCTCCTTGCTGGCGTTGACGATCCTGCTCACCGGCGCGAGCGCGCCGGCGATCCGCGACGCGGTCGGGGGGCGGCCGGGCTACCGGGCGATGGGCGTCGTCGTCGCAGCCGTCATCCTGGTGGGCGTGCTCGGTGCCTGGCGCGGCACGGCGGGTGCGCCCTCGCACTCCGTCGAGTCCGGGGTCGGCTCGCTGCGCGACCAGTTGCGGGTGGTCGCACGAGCACGGGACTTCCGCCGGCTGCTCACCACCTTCGTGCTCCAGGCGCTCGCCACCGGTGCGATGCTGGCGGGCGTCGACTACGTGTCGCGCTACATCCTGGGCGGATCCGGCGCCTCCACAGTGCTCTTCGTCTGTTTCGTCGGGCCCGCGCTTCTCCTGACGCCGGTGTGGAGCCGGGTCGGTGCACGGTTCGGCAAGCGCAACGGATATCTCGCGGCCTCGGTGCTGCTCGCGGCCGGTGCCCTCGTCCTGATCGCAGCCACGCGCCTGCCGGCTTTCGGGGTCTACCTCGCGACCGCGCTGGTTGGATCCGGGTATGCGGGCGCGCAGGTCTTCCCGCTGGCCATGCTCGCGGATGCCGCGGCGGTGGACGCGGCCCGCACGGGGTCGGGGCGGGTCGGGGTGTTCACCGGGGTCTGGACCGCCGGCGAGACCCTGGGCCTGGCCCTCGGCCCGGGCCTCTACGGCCTCTGCCTCGCGCTCGGTGGCTACGTCTCGTCCTCGGGCGGGGTGACTCCCCACCAGCCGAGCTCGGCGATCCTTGCGATCGTGCTCGGGTTCTCGCTGCTCCCTGGGACACTGACGGTGCTCAGCCTGTGGTGGTTGCGTCGCTACTCGCTGACTGCCGCCGACGTGGACCGCTACCTGCCGAAGGAGCACCGATGACTCCGCCCCGCTCCAAGGTCGCCTCGCTCGTGCTGGCCCGGCTCGCAGAGCTCCAGCGTGCCGACCTGCCCGTCCACGGTGGTCGCACCCTCGCCTACGTCTATGACGGTGGGGTCGAACGCGCGGAAGAGGTGGGACGCGCCGCGATGGCGGCGTATGCCGGCAGCAACGCCCTCGACCCGACCGCCTTCCCGAGTCTGCTGCGGATGGAGAACGAGCTCGTCGGGCGCGCGGCCGACCTGCTCGACGCCCCGGACGACGCGGTCGGCAACCTCACGTCGGGCGGCACCGAGTCGATCCTGTTGGCCGTGCAGGGCGCCCGGGACTCTCGGCCCGAGGTCCGGCGGCCCCGGATGGTGCTGCCCAGCACCGCCCACGCTGCCTTCCACAAGGCCGCGCACTACTTCGGCGTCGAGCCGGTGTCCGTCCCGGTGGACCCGGCCACGCTGCGCGCCGCCCCTGACGCCATGGCCGCGGCGTTGGACGAGCGCACCGTCCTCGTGGTGGCGTCGGCCCCGTCCTATGCGCACGGAGTCGTGGACCCGGTCGAGCCCATCGCGGCAGCGGCGGCGGAGTGCGGCATCCGGTGCCACGTCGACGCGTGCATCGGCGGCTGGATCCTCCCGTATGCCGTGCGGCTGGGCCGGTCGGTCCCGCCCTGGACGTTCGCGGTGCCGGGGGTCACGAGCATCTCGGTCGACCTGCACAAATACGCCTACACCCCGAAAGGCGCCTCGTTGCTGTTGCACCGCAACGGGGTGCTGCGGGAGCCCCAGCTCTATGCCAGCGCAGCGTGGCCCGGCTACACGATGCTCAACAGCACCATGCAGTCGACCAAGTCGGGTGGGCCGGTGGCTGCCGCCTGGGCCGTCACCAAGGCCTTCGGCGACGACGGCTACCTCGAGGCGACGCGCGAGGCCCTCGCCGCCGTCGACCGGGTTGTCGCCGAGGTCGACGGCATTCCGCAGCTGCGCGTGGTGGTGCCACCGGACAGCACTCTCGTGGCTCTGGCCACGGACGACAGCTGTGACGTCTTCACGTTGGCCGACGAGATGGGTGAGCGGGGCTGGTACGTGCAGCCGCAGATGGGGTTCGCCGAGGTGCCAGCCACCCTGCACCTCTCCGTCAGCGCGGGCACGAGCGCTCACCTGGACGAGTTCGCCGCTGTCCTACGCTCGTCCGTGGCTGCTGCCGTCTCGGCCGGCCCCGTGGTCGTGCCGGAGGGGCTGGCCGACGCGGTGGGACGGCTCGACCCCTCCGAGCTCGACGAGGCGACGTTCGAGGGGCTGCTGGCGACGGCGGGGCTCGATCTCGCGGCCGGCCTGCCGGCTCGGATGGCGCCGGTCAACGCCCTCCTCGATCTCGCGGCGCCGGACCTGCGCGAGGCGGTGCTCAAGGCCTTCCTCGCGCAACTGTCCCGCCCCGTCCGCGGCTGAGGGCACGTCGCCGGCCACCGGCTCGGCACGGACGGTACGCGACACGCAACCTCTCCGTGACTCGTATGGCGCCGACACGCCCGGCCTCGCCGGTGGCGCCACTGATGCGGGTGATCGGGCCGCGGGGGTGCGGGTGGAAGTGTCCGGACCGGACGCGGACCAGCCGGTGCTGGGCCGGCTTGGTGGCGCGGTCGTATGTCTGTCCGAGGCGCTCGACGATCAGGTGTGGCGTCTGGGCGATGACCAGCTCGGGACGTTGTTGGACCAGCTGGGCCGGTTGCGTCGCGACACCGCACGACTGCTGACCGCGGCCGTGACCGAGGCGACCAGCCGGTCCGCGCCCGATCGAGAAGGGCACTCCTCGACGGGGGACTACCTGCGAGCCCACCTCGGCGACGGGGCCGGCGGCATGGATCCGACCGCCGCGCACCGGACCGGGTCGGTCGCGACCGGCTGCCGCGACCCCCGGCACCAGCCGTTGGCGAAAGCCGTCGAGGCCGGGCGGGTGCGGGTCGACCAGGCCGCCAGGGTGTTGCGCGTGCTGGAACAGATCCAGCCTTACCTGGACCCGGACAGCTACACCGCCTGCCAGGACGACCTGATCACCACCTGCACCGGCGGTGCCAGCGACCGGGTACTGCGCCGGGTCCTGCGGGACCTGGTCGACGAGCACAAGCCGGTCGACTCCGACGAACTGGAGAAGGCGCAGAAACGCAACCGGGGTCTGTACGAGCGAACCTCGACCGGCGGAACCACGGAGTTCGTGTGGAGGTTGGACCCCGAGGGCGCGGCGTTCGTGCGGGCCGCGATCGGTCCGCTGGCCAAACCGGTGCCCGACGAGGACGGGCCCGACCCCCGCTCGCCGCAGCAGCGGCGCAGCGACGCGCTGATGGCGATCGTGCAGCGCGGGATGACCTCGCCCGGCGCGGCGCCGACCACCAACAACGCGAAGGTGTTCATCACCCTGTCGCTGCAGCAGTTGGTGGGTGAGCTGTCCGGGCTGGGCTGCACGCTGACCGGGGAACAGCTGACCGCGGCGGCGGTGCGACGCCTGGCCTGCCAGGCCGACCTGGTCCCGGTCGTGCTCGACACGGCCGGTCACGTCCTCGACCTGGGCCACACCGCCCGACTGGCCAGCCCCGCCCAACGCGCCGCGCTGTGGCTGGAAGAACCCGAATGCACCTACCAGGGCTGCACCATGCCCGGCCAGTGGTGCATCGCCCACCACGCGATCTGGTGGTCCCGCGGCGGGGCGACCGACCACGACAACCTGCACCTGCTGTGCCCCCGCCACCATACGAAGGTCCATGAGCACGACCTGCACTACGTCACGGACCCCGACGGCACCCCCGCCTGGCGCTATTGACCACCCCGCCCCCACCCGCCACACCCGAGGCGGGTACATAACCATGCCCGTTGTGGCACATGCTGGGCACGAGCATGCCCATCGTCGGCAGCCGTCCGGTGGAGACGTCTGGTCGCCGACCTCGCAGCCCGCGGCTGGCGGCCGGCTGAGACACCCTGGGGCCGCGCTGAGACTGGGCTGAGAGGAGGAGGGGCCAGCACCTCGGCCGCAGCCGCTCGGCATACGGTGGGCGCAGGAGCCGGCCACCGGGGCCGGCGTTCGCGGAAGGGCCGTGATCGTGGCAGTGGAGTCACCGTCCCACCACCGTGGAGCCGACGCCTGTGCAGGCGGTCCCTGCGCAGGGCTCGGCCGGCGGACCTTCGTCAAGGGAGTCGGGGTCGTCGGAGCCGGTGTTGCCGGCGTGGCAGCGTTGGCGGCCTGTGGCGGAGGCAGCAGCGCCCAGTCCGGCCCGTTCGAGGTGAAGGAGTCCGACGTCCCGGTCGGGGGCGGCGTGATAGACGCCATCCACGAAGCCGTCGTCACCCAACCGACCAAGGGGGAGTTCAAGGCGTTCTCGGCGATCTGCACCCACCAGGGGTGCACGGTGGACCGGGTCGCCGACGGGACCATCGACTGCCCCTGCCACGGCAGCAGGTTCGACATCACCCACGGCAAACCGGTCCAGGGCCCGGCGAGCACGCCACTGCCCGCCAAGAGGATCACCCGGAAGGGCACGCGGCTCGAGATCAGCTGACGGGGACGCCTGGGCTGCTGTCTGTCGCATTACCTAGGGTGGGGGTGTGGCTGACCCGTCGTCCTATCGTCCGAAGCCGGGGCAGATCCCGGTGGATCCGGGTGTCTACCGCTTCCGCGACAAGGACCGTCGCGTCATCTACGTGGGCAAGGCCAAGTCGCTGCGTTCGCGGCTGTCGTCCTACTTCCAGGACCTCAGCGCGCTCCACCCGCGCACCCGCACGATGGTCCTGACCGGCGCGAGCGTCGAGTGGACGGTGGTGCGCACCGAGGTCGAGGCGCTGCAGCTCGAGTACACCTGGATCAAGGAGTTCGACCCGCGATTCAACGTCAAGTACCGCGACGACAAGTCCTATCCCTACCTCGCGGTCACGATGGGCGATGAGTTCCCCCGCGCCCAGGTCATGCGCGGGGCCAAGCGCAAGGGCACCCGATATTTCGGTCCCTACGGGCACGCGTGGGCGATCCGCGAGACCCTCGACCAATTGTTGCGCGTCTTCCCGGTGCGCACCTGCAGCGGAGGCGTCTTCAAGCGTGCGTCGCAGGTGGGGCGTCCCTGCCTCCTCGGATACATCGACAAGTGCTCCGCGCCTTGCGTCGGGCGGGTGACCCCCGAGGAGCACCGTGCGATCGCGGAGGACTTCTGCGACTTCATGGCCGGCAACACGAGCAAGTTCGTCAAGCGGCTCGAGCGGCAGATGCGGGCGGCCTCCGACGAGCTCGACTTCGAGCGTGCGGCCCGGCTGAGGGATGACATCGGTGCCCTTGAACGGGCCCTCGAGAAGTCGGCGGTGGTCCTGCCGGACGCCACCGACGCCGACGTCTTCGCGCTCTCCGACGACGAGCTCGAGGCCGCGGTCCAGGTCTTCCACGTCCGGGGCGGTCGGGTGCGCGGGCAACGCGGCTGGGTCGTCGAGAAGATCGACGAGGGTTTGCCCGAGCTCGTGGAGCACCTCCTGCAACAGGTGTATGGCGGTGAGTCACCCGAGGGTGTCCCGCGTGAGGTGCTCGTCCCCGTCCTGCCACCCGACGACACGGCCGTGGCCGAGTGGCTCGCCGAGCGGCGCGGCGCACGGGTGGACCTGCGGGTGCCGCGCCGGGGCGACAAGCGGACCCTGATGGAGACCGTCCGGCGCAACGCCGACCAGGCCTTGGCCCGCCACAAGGTGGCCCGAGCGGGTGACCTGACGCTGCGCAGCCAGGCGCTCGAGGAGCTCCAGGAGGCCCTCGAGCTGGGTGAGGCGCCGCTGCGCATCGAGTGCTACGACGTGAGCCACGTCCAGGGCACCAACGTCGTCGCCTCGATGGTCGTGTTCGAGGACGGGCTGGCGCGCAAGTCGGAGTACCGCCGGTTCATCATCCGCGGCGGCCCGGAGGGGACCGCGCTCGAGGGCCGCACCGACGACACCGCCGCGATGCACGAGGTGCTCACGCGCCGGTTCCGCCGCTACATCGAGGACCGCAGTGAGGCCACGGACATCGAGGGCACCGATGGCGATGGCGCGGACGACGGCGACGACGGTGGGCGGTCCGGGCCGATCGACCCGGAGACCGGTCGGCCGCGCCGCTTCGCCTACCCCCCGCAGCTCGTCGTCGTGGACGGCGGCCTGCCCCAGGTCAACGCGGCCGCCGCGGCCC